>NZ_VSWF01000043.1:0-25739 GCF_009668305.1 Comamonas sp. CAH-2 | reverse complement strand
CACCACCTGCAACGCCCGCAGCCCGGTAACGCAGCCCACCCACCCCATCACGCAAGGCAAGACAGATATGACTTCCCCTACCTCTTCCCAGCCCGCACAACTGACTGATGCCGGGCGTTATGCCATTCAGGCGGCCCGCACGGCCGCCAGCCACCGCATGGAGATCGCCGCCGTGTTCATGAGCAAGCGCGTGCCCCAGGGCGGTGTGCTGTTTCGCATGAAGGTGCCGTCCACACCGGGCAGCAAGCCGATGTGGCTGCAGGTGGTGTGGCCGGGCTTTTTGCAGTTGGTGGATGCCCAGGGCTATGTGGTCAAGCAGGAGATTGCGGGCAACATGGCCAAGCACATGTCTATTGAAACGGCGATGCTGCGTGAGCGCCTGATGCCCGATGCGGTGCTGCTCAAAGGGGTGTTGCGCAGACCGCAGACGGCGGCTTTGAAGGTGACGTTTGACGGCAGTTGCGTGCTGCGGGTGTTTGATGCCCGCACGCG
Source organism: Comamonas sp. CAH-2 (assembly GCF_009668305.1). Classification (NCBI taxonomy): domain Bacteria; kingdom Pseudomonadati; phylum Pseudomonadota; class Betaproteobacteria; order Burkholderiales; family Comamonadaceae; genus Comamonas; species Comamonas sp. CAH-2. Next base: position 25,247 of record NZ_VSWF01000043.1, on the reverse strand, counting down.
GGAGTTGATGGGGTTTTCTGAGCCGGGGGTGCCCGGTGTGCTGAGCCGCTTTTACACGGGCCTGAGCTTTCACGACCTGCTGCCCCGCATCCGCTAAGGCCACGCCATGAGCAATACACCGATTACGGCAGCCTTGCTGTGCGAGGCGCTGGGCTTTATCCCGGCGAGCCTGCCGCGTGATGAGTGGGCACGCGTGGGCATGGCGATCAAGAGCGAGTTTCCGGACGATACGGGCTGGCACTTGTTCAAGGACTGGAGCGCCAGGGATGCAGCGGGGTTTGATGAAAGCTCGGTGCTGAGTACGTGGCGCAGCATCAAGGCCGGTGGCGGGGTGGGTGTCTCGACCCTGCTGTATCTGGCCAAGCAGCACGGCTTCAAGCTGCCCCGCCGCCAGCGTGGCCCGCATGTGGCCCCGCACAAGGCCGGGCCACGGGCCAGCGATGCCGAGCAGCAGGCCCAGCGCCAGGCCGAACATGCCGCTGCAGCCCAGCAGGCCGTGGCCCTGTGGGATGCGGCCAGCACCACGGGCCACAGCCCCTATTTGCTGCGCAAGGGGGTGCAAGGTTTTGGGGTGCGCCATGCCGCCGATGGCTGGCTGCTGGTGCCCCTGCGTGATGACCAGGGCACGCTGTGGAATGTGCAGCGTATTGCCCCGCAGCGCCCCGACAAGGGGCCGGACAAGTTGTTTTTGAAGGGCGGGCGCAAGTCGGGCCTGTGGCACATGGTGGGCGGTGCCGAAGGTGCCAGCACCGTGCTGCTGGCCGAGGGCTACGCCACCGCCGCCAGCCTGCGGCAAGCCACGGGCCTGCCGGTGGCCGTGGCGTTTGATGCGGGCAATCTGCTGCATGTGGCCAGGGCGCTGCACGCCCAGTTGCCCAGCGCCTTGCTGGTGGTGTGTGGCGATGACGATGCCGCCACGGCCCAGCGTGTGGGCCGCAACACGGGCCGCGCCAAGGCCGAGGCAGCCGCCCAGGCCGTGCAGGGGGCGGTGGTGTTCCCCGTTGATCTGCCCGAGGGCGGCAGTGACTTCAACGACATGCACAAGGCCCATGGTTTGCAGGCCGTGAAAGACTGCGTGCTGGCCGCGATCGAGGCGCACCAGCAGCAGGCCAGCAGCCACAAGGAACACCCCGAGCCAGATCCAGACGATGCCCCGGCACCAGGGGAGGAACCCTTCAGCCAGACGGCCTATGGCGTGTGGTTTCACGGCCGCGACAAAGACGGCAACCCCACCCGCCCGCTGTGGCTGTGCAGCCCTTTGCAGGTGGAGGCGCTGACGCGCAACCAGGAGGGGCTGGGATGGGGCTATCTGCTGACGTTTGCCGACCCGCTGGGCAAGCCCAAGCAGTGGGCCATGCCCGCCCGGATGCTCAGTGGTGATGGCGGCGAGTACCGGGCGATGCTGCTGAACATGGGCCTGCGCATTGCCACGGCACCGAATGCACGCAGCCGTTTGACCGAGTACATCCAGACCCGCAAGCCGGGTGCGTTTGCCAGTTGCACCGACCGCATCGGCTGGCATGGCCATGCGTTTGTGCTGCCCCATGAAACGATTGGCGATGAGGTGGAGCGCATCGTGTTCCAGTCGGATGCGGTGGTGGAGAACACGTTCCGCATCCGCCATGGCGTGCAGGACTGGGTGCAGCGGATTGGCCGCCTGTGTGCGGGCAATAGCCGCATGGTGTTTGCCGTGTCGTGTGCGTTTGCGGGGCCGCTGCTGCGCCCTGCGGGCATGGAAAGCGGCGGGTTTCACCTGCGGGGTGGCAGCTCATCAGGCAAGACCACGGCGGCCAAGATTGCGGCCAGTGTGTTTGGAGGGCCGGACTATATGCAGCGCTGGCGCACCACGGACAACGCACTGGAGATTGTGGCCGCCCAGCACTGCGACAGCTTGCTGATTCTGGATGAGCTGTCGCAGGTGGACGGCAAGGTGGCGGGGGACTGTGCCTACATGCTGGCCAATGAGCAGAGCAAGAACCGGTCGGCCCGCAGTGGCGGTGCCATGGCCAAGGCCCGGCTGACGTGGCGGCTGCTGTTTTTAAGCACGGGGGAGCTGAGTTTGAGCGACCACATGGCCGAGGGCGGCAAGCGTTCACGCACCGGCCAGGATGTGCGGATGGCGGACATTCCCGCCGAGGCGGGCAAGGGCAGCGGGGCGTTTGAAAAGCTGCACGGGCAGGCCAATGCGTCGGAGCTTTCACAGCTGCTGGTGCGTGAGGCAGAGGTGTGCCACGGTGCTGTGGGCTATGCGTTTTTGCAGTGGGCCACGGCCAACGCCCCCACGCTGGGCCACCGCGTGCGTGAGGCGGTGAGCCTGCTGTCCAGCAGCTGGCTGCCTGCGAATGCCAGCGGGCAGGTGGCACGGGTGGCGGCACGCTTTGCCCTGGTGGGCATTGCCGGTGCCATGGCGACCGAGGCCGGGCTGACCGGCTGGGACGAAGGCGAGAGCGAGGACGGTGCCAAGGCCTGCTTTGATGCCTGGCTGGCGGCACGTGGTGGGTCTGGCAGTGGTGAGGTGACCGGCATGCTGCGGCAGGTGAGGCGCTTTCTGGAAGCCAACGGCGAGAGCCGCTTTACGTGGTGGCACCGTGCGACCGATGACCACAGCGTGAAGACGTTGAACCGGGCCGGTTTCAGGCGGCTGGTGGATGCCGAGGGCAAGCCTTTGAAGACCACGCAGAAGATGGGCGGCACCAACCTTTCAGTGAGCGACCAGCGCCTGTATGACGAGCTGGTTCCGGCCGTGAGCGGCGAAGACACCGAGGTGGAATTTTTTGTGCTGCCCGAGGTGTTCAGGTCGGAAATTTGCGAGGGCTACGACTACACGGCGGTGTGCAAAGCCTTGCTGGAGGCGGGTTGCCTCAAGCCCGGCAAAGGCCGCCCGTTTGACGACCGACAGCGCCTGCCGGGCATGGGCAATGCCCGCTGCTACCGCATCACATCGGCCATTTTCTCGGTGGAGGAAGGACAGTGAACAAGCCTTGTGCAAAGCCCGGTGTGCTGCCGGACAACCCCATTCGCCGCATGCGGCTTGCGGCCCGTTTGCTGCGTGGCCAGCACCGTGAGCTGGCCCAGTGGCTGGAGAGCGCGGTGCAGCAGCATGTGTACCAGGGCACGGACATGGACCACACCCTGGGCTTTGCAGGAACGCTGGGCCGTTCACCACGTTTTGATGTGCTGCGGGCACGGCGCAATCGCCTGCTGACACGGGCATTGGTGGTGCTGCACAACGATGTGCAGGCGCTGCACCGTGAGCTGCGGCGGTACGAAGAACGGGTGCCTGCGGCCCTGCGTGAGCGCGCCGAGCCTGACCCGAGCTGGCCCCTGGCCCGCCAGTTGATTCACCGCGCCTACCAGCAGGGCCTGGGTGTGCCCGGCACGCTGTTTGGGCTGCGTAAGGCGCTGCGGCACATTAGATAGCAACAGAGGCAGCGGCTGTTGAGTTGGGGCCTGTGCCGTGAGCATTGCTGCTGTCGATGTGGCTCAGAAAACGGAGGTTGAGATGGCCAGTTATGACAAGGAAAAGCTGCTGCGCATGATGGAAGAGAGGCGTCGCAGCTTTAGCGTGCAGCGTGATTTGAGCGACCGCATTCAGGATTGCCACAGGGACATTACCGCCAAGCAAGCGTATCTGCGCCGCTGCGCCTCCAGTTCAGGGGCGACGGACTACTTTGAAGACACGCTGGTGCAGCTTTCACTGGAAGACGCATTGGCGTTGCCGCAGGAAAGCGTGACCACCGTAAAGCGTGCGAAGTACGGCCTGCAAAGCACCACGTATGAACAACACTCCACCGGCATCAGCTTTGGCGATTGGCAAGAGCTGAACCATGAGCGCGCCCGCATGGAGCGCCTGCGGACGGAAATGGATCGCTACAGCAAGCTGCATGGCGAGCGCTTTGCATGCACGCAAAAACTGGTCGAGGCCGTCCAAGACTGGGGCTTTCGTGATCCTGCGGATGAACTGTGAGGTGCGCCATGAGCATTGAGAAAAGCATTCAAAAGCTGCGCGAGCAGATTCAGCAGCTCAAAGAAGAAATTGAGTGGGTGGCCGAGGCCCCTGTCACGCGTGAAGAGTGGAAAGAGCGTGTGGCAAGCTGGGTGGATGGCATGGCCGCCAAAGCAGATCGAACCAGCAGCGCCCTGCTCAGTTTGCGCTCCGCCAACCCGCTGACCGTGCGCGATGCTGACCTGCTTGCCATTCAAGCAAGCGTTGCACAGGTTGCAGGCATGACCACTGTCAGATCCATCGATTTTTCGATTGCGCCCCATCTGACCTGGTTGCTGGGCGATGCGATCAAAGCGTCCATGCTGGCCAAGGTGGAAGCCATGGACTACGTGCCCGGCCTGCCCCTGGCTGAGCGCCCAGCACGGCTGGCCCAGCTGAAACAGGATCTGCGTGCCCTGGAAGAAAAGGAAGAGGCGCTGATCTGTGAGGCCGAGGCCAACCACATGCCGATCTACCGCCGCTCTGACGCAGACCCTGCCGTGGTGCTGAACTACGACCCCAAGGGCACGATGAACGAGCCAGCATCCCGCAAGGTGTACGCAAGCAGCGCGCCACTGCCAGAAGCCAGCCCCGAGTTTGTGGCCCATCAGGCCGCACAAAGCATGGCAGCGGCCCAATACGACGCGATCAATGCCACGGCCCGCATGAACCAGCAAGTCGCGGCCTACGCCCAAGCGGTGAAAGCCACCGCCAAGTAATCCTCCCCCCCGCAGGTGAATGCATGAGCACCTGCGGATTCCCAAGGGTTGGGTAGAAGGGCTCCTCCGGGAGCCCTTTTTTTTGGCGTCAAGGAGCTGACACGACCCCATGCATCAAGGGCATAGCTCAAGGGGCCATACAACGAGAGCAAATGTGGAAAGCGCCTGCAGGGAACTCGCGCTGGGCAATGGCTTTGGCCTGATCGGTTGAAGACACGGCAAACCAACCTCCATCACGACCGAGTTCTTCAATCGGTTTCAACGAAGTGCCATGTGGCCTTGGAATATGCACGCATTCATCGCTATGCACCCTGCATGTGCGATGAGGCTTGTCGATGTTGAGAAGCATCCCTGTCACCTCCTTAAGGCGACAGTCTAAGTGCGGTCTTCTGGCTTTGGTGCTGCCCCTCACTTGTGAAAGCACGGCAGCGAAGACTGCCAAGCGCGTATACGAACACACTCAAACGCTTGGTGAGACTGCTGCACTTACCTCAATGTGATCCTCAAACCTTAAATTGCACAAAAAACATGCAAAAACTCCGATGAGCGGTAGTCTGAGGGCCGTTTTGTTCCCACGTTCCCAGTGCCAAAACGCTTGTTCCCACGGGGATGTGGGAACAAATTAATCATTACGCATCAATAACTTGCGAGTGTTTTTTGAGTTTGTTCCCAGTGTTCCCACGAAAAAACAGCAGCACCCCGAAGAAAGTTGGCGGTGCATGCATTCATTTGTGCGGTGACACTGGGCTGGCCATGCCGTTCTGGAGCGGTCCTGGCATGTTGCAGGCGCGGCCGTAAGGGCTGCCACAGGCATGTGAGTGCCGCTTACCAGCCGTCATATCAGAGCGGCCAAGCTGCTGAGATTGCGTGCCTCAAACGCCGATCTGCACAAAGAACAGGCAAAAACTCCGATAAACGGTAGTCTGAGGGCCGTTTTGTTCCCACGTTCCCAGTGCCAAAACGCTTGTTCCCACGGGGATGTGGGAACAAATTAATCATTACACATCAATAACTTGCGTGCGTTTTTTGAGTTTGTTCCCAGTGTTCCCACGAAAAAACGGCAGCACCCCGAAGAAAGTTGGCTGTGCATGCATCAGTTCGATGCTTGCAGGGTCTGGCCATGCCTTGCTGGGGCAGAGCAAACAGGCAACCGGTAGAGGTGGTCGCGGTGCCCCGGAGGGGGCGTGGCGAGAGCCTGCTGTGCGCGATATTTGCAGGCCACCTGCTGGATGCTGCACGGCTCCAGAAAGAACAGTCTCAGCCCTGCCTGGGCTGCGTGGCACTGCCATGGGCAGCGGGGTGAGCAGCAGCGTTTGCCATGCCCAAAACGAAAAACCATGGACGCGGGTAATTCGAGCCGCATTCAGCCAGTGTTCTGCCATGGCCCTAAGGGGGTTGTGTTGTACCCGGCCACGGGTCCTTACCGGCACTCCCCTGACGCGGGTAATTCGAGCCGCGTTGTCGGACTGTTGCGTGGGTTCCCTAAGGGGGTTAAGTGAAGATCGGCATGCCCAGAAGTGGGCCGGGGCAGTTGGGAATGGCCAGTAGGCCAAGGCAGGGGGGGTTAAGTTGGACCGAGTGCCAACAACAGGCCACCTTGCCAGCAATGAGCGCAAGGATTGCCCCTGGCACCCACCCTCCACGCGGCAAGTGCATGCAGTAACTGGAGGCCCGTCCTACAGAGGGAAATGCAGTAACTTTTCGGGCCAAAAGGCCCCCGGACAAAAGTTACTGTAAAAGTTACTGCATGATCGCGCGGATGCCCACGGACTTCTATGGACTTCTGTGGAAACAAAAAAGCCCTAAGTCGTTGAAAACTTAGGGCTTCATGACTCCAGCGGACTTCCGTGGAATGGTATTTGGTGGCCTGGGACGGGATCGAACCGCCGACACGCGGATTTTCAATCCGCTGCTCTACCAACTGAGCTACCGGGCCTTTACAACTTCAGAGCAGTCTGTCGTTGTGCCGAAGCCATGATTGTATGCGAACTTTTTGACCCCAAAATGAAAAACCGGATTTTTTTGAAAAAACTTATCCGCGGCGGCTGCGCCCCAGGTCCACGCCCAGCTGGCGCAACTTGCGGTACAGGTGGGTGCGTTCCAAACCGGTCTTTTCTGCCACGCGGGTCATGGAGCCGCCTTCACGCGCCAGGTGGAACTCGAAATACGCTTTTTCAAACCCATCGCGCGCTTCGCGCAAGGGACGGTCCAGGTCGAAGTCCTGGTGGGCACTGGGCATGGCATCCACCGCACGCAAGCCCAGGTGGGGGCGCACCATGGCCTCGCCAGCGCCCACATCGGCCACAGGGGTCACCCCTGCCAACACACCACCGGCCACCGGCGCTGCGGGCTTGGCGGCGAGTGCACTGGCGTTCTTTGCCAAGCCCTGTTCCACCGCCTTGAGCAGCTTCTGCATGGTGATGGGTTTTTCCAGGAACGACAACGCACCGATGCGCGTGGCCTCCACGGCCGTGTCGATGGTGGCGTGGCCACTCATCATGATCACAGGCATGGTCAACTGCCCGGATGCGGCCCACTCCTTGAGCAGTGACACACCATCGGTGTCGGGCATCCAGATATCCAGCAGCACCAGATCGAAGGCGCCTGCATTCCGGGCGGCACGCGCCTGTGTGGCGTTGGCCGCCAACTCAACACTGTGACCTTCATCATTGAGGATCTCCGACAGAAGATCTCTGATGCCCAGTTCGTCGTCCACCACCAGTATGTTTGCCATGGGTTCGAAAAGCTATGTGCTTACAGGTTTCAGGTTCACCGCCTCTCACGGTGCCTCGGTGTTTATGGGGACAAATGATAGCGACACTTGCGCGCCTTTCACCAAGCCCCCCTCCAAACGGTTTGTCAAATCAATCCGTGCGCCGTGTTCGTCGGCAATTTTCTTCACCACGGCCAGCCCCAATCCTGTGCCCCGCACCTTGGTCGTGACATAGGGTTCGAAGGCGCGCTGCAGGATGTGGGGCGCAAAGCCTGTGCCACTGTCGCAGATCGACAGACGCACGCGTTTGCTGCTTTCCACCCATTGCGTGGAAATTTCCACGGGCACGGGCGCCACACCCAGGGCCTGCGCCTGCTGCAGCGTCGCATCTTGCGCGTTTTGCAGCAGGTTGTGGATGACTTGGCGCAACTGCTGTGTGTCCCCGGCAATCCAGGGGCAGTGTGGATCCAGCTTGGCCTGGACCGACACCTCGGCATTCTCCTCACCATACAGCTGCAGCAACTCCAGCACCAGCGCGTTCAGGTCCAGGGGCTGCAACTCGGCCGCCGGCAGCCGAGCATAGTCGCGAAACTCGTTGACCAGCCGCAGCATCGCACCCACCTGGTCAACGATGGTCTTCACCGAGCGGTTGAGCAGGGCCTGGTCCGCCGGCTCGAGCTTGTCGTTGAGCTTCAGTGCCAGGCGCTCGGCCGACAGCTGGATGGGCGTGAGCGGGTTCTTGATTTCATGCGCCACGCGACGCGCCACCTCGGCCCAGGCCTTGGAACGCTGGGCCGACACGATTTCCGAAATATCGTCAAACACGATCAGGCGGCGCGACTGCGGCAATTCGGCGCCCCGCACCACCAGCGTCGTCTTGTCGTGCGGCACTTCGCCGCCTTGCGGGTCGGCATCCTGGTGGAACGGCAGCTCCAGCACCTGCTGCCAGCGGTCGCGCCCGGCATCGGCCCCACGGTCCCCCAGGAACAGCGCAAACTGCTCGCGCACCATGTCGGCCATCACCTGCAGACTGGGTACTTCGTCCAGCCGGCGCCCCATGTACACCGCCATCGGCATGCGCAGGATGCGCGTCGCGCTGGGATTGATAGACAGCACGTGCCAAGCATCGTCCAACACCAGCACACCGGACGTCAGGTTGTCCAGAATGGTCTGCAGGTTGGTGCGCGCCGCCTTGACCTCGCCCATGCTCTTGTCGACCGCCATGCGGGCATCCAGCAGTTGCTGCGTCATCAGGGCAAAGGAGCGCGTCAGCCCGCCCAGTTCGTCCTGGGTCTGCAGGGCCATCTTGGGCGTCAAGTCGCCGCGCGCCACATCGCGCACGCCCTGCGCCAGCACCAGCAGCGGCCGCGCCAGCTGATTGCCCAGCAGCACGGCCAGCAGCACCGCGCCAAACACCGCCAGGAACAGGCTCAGCGTCAGCGTGCCGATGTACATGCGCTGCAGCCCCTGCCGGGCCAGGGCGCGCTCCTGGTACTCGCGGTTGGCATCCTGTACCGCCAGGGCATTGGTCACCAGCGCGCTGGGCAAGGGAATGGAGGCCTGCAGAAAGCGTTGCTCCCCACGGAATTCCCAGCGCAGATTGGTCACCAGCGCCAGGGTTTTGACGTACACCGCCTGCACGTTGTCGCGCGCCTTGGTGGCGGCCACCTCGTCCAGGCCTTCGATGCTGGCCATGGGTTTCAGGCCGGCGCGCAGGCTGCGCAGCTGCTGCGCGCTGGGGCGCTCCGGCGCCAGCTCCAGCAGCGAGGTCCCGGCGCTGGCCACCGCCACGCCCGCGCTGTTCCAGAGGATGACGTCGGTCGCACCCAACTGCTCGCGGATGCGCTCCAGCACCAGGCCCGCTGCGGCATCCGGCACCTGGGCCAGTTGCTGGCTGGCCGAGCGGGTGTTGTTGGCCATGTCGTTCGCGATCGTCTCCAGCGTCACGCTGGCGAGGTTCACCCCAGCGCTCAGCGCCCCTTCCACCTTGACGTCAAACCAGCTCTCGATCGAGCGCGACACGAACTGGTAGGACACCACATAGATCAGCAAGCCGGGCACCACGCCCACCAGGGCAAAGATGGCGGCCAGCTTGAACAGCAGGCGGCTGCCGAACTTGCGCTGGCGCCAGCGCACGGCCAGGCGCACGCCCATCCACAGCAGCACCACCAGCAACGCCGCCGCCACCAGCACATTCAGCCCGAACAACCAGGCGTAATGCCGCTCGTACAGCTCCCGGTTGTTGGTCGCCTGCATCAGCAGGAACAGCAGGATCAGGCCGAGGGCACACATCACAGCACCGGCCACCCCCAGGGCCCAGCGGGTGGATTTGCGGCTCGCGGAAACGGAAGCGTCCATGGAGGACCTCATTGCAAAACGCCCAGGTCCACGCGCTCGGTGTGCGTGACCAGCAGGTTCCAGCCCGAACGGCCCAGGGCCCCGATCTGCAAGGGGCGCGGAAACTGCGAAATATCGATCCGGAAGCGCAGCTGCAGCACGGCCTCGCCCTGGCTGGGCAGCTCGGCCACCGGACCGATGTGCCAGCGCACGATGCGCTGCATGGCCTGCAGGGCTTCCTGCAAGCCCTCGAAGGAGCTGGACAGCGCCGCGCCAAAGCCCTGCCCCTCGAACGGTTGGCTGCCGGTGTACAGGCGCCAGCGCCGCGTCAGGGGCTGGTAGCTCAGGCGCATGTAGCGCTGGGCGCTGAGCAGCTCCTGGTCGCTCCAGTACCAGCGCTCGCGCACCATGTTCACCTCGGCCACGAAATGCACGGGAATGCCTTTGAGCAGCGCATCCAACACCAGCTCGGGCAGCGACCAGGGCAGGCTGGCCGTCAGCAGCAGGCTGCCCCCTTCGCGCTGCAACTGCACGGCCGATGGCACCGAGGCGTTGGCGGCCGACTCGCCCGACTGCGCCCAGGCCGCAGATGCGCTGGCCATCCCCGCCCCGGCAGCCAGCACGGCCAGCGCCAACGCACGGCGCTGCTGCCCGTGCGCAGGCAGGGCGTCAGGCGTGTTTTTGCAGCAGGGCGTAGAAGAAGCCGTCGTGGTCACCCGCGCCATTGTCCGGGAGCTGACCGGCCTGCGCCGGAATTCCCGGAATTAAATGCCCGGGAGACGCCAATAACTGCGCCTGGCTGTTGCGCGCAAGAAACGCTTGAATCTGCGCATCGCCCTCGGCCTTGAAGACCGAACAGGTGCAGTACAGCAGGCGCCCGCCGGCTTTAAGCAGAGGCCACAGCGCATCCAGGATCTGCGCCTGGATGGCTGCCAGTTGCGCCACATCGCTGTCCCGGCGCAGCCAGCGCACATCGGGGTGGCGGCGCACGATGCCGGAGGCGGTGCACGGTGCATCCAGCAAGATGGCGTCGAACAGCTGGCCACCGTTGGCCTGCTGCCACCATTGCGCGGGCTGGCCTGCATCGGCCACCAGCACCTTGGCATGGTCCTGCAAGCCGGTGCGTTGCAGGGTGTCGTGGATGCGGGCACTGCGCTCGGCATCCACCTCCAGGGCCGTCACCTGCAGGGGCGATGCCGCCCCGGCGAACTCCAGCAGATGGGCGGTCTTGCCGCCGGGGGCCGCGCAGGCGTCCAGCACCTGCAAGGGCTGGTCCAGATCCAGGCCCTGCAGCAGCAGCGGGGCCGCCAGCTGCGCCGCACCGTCCTGCACCGACACCACCCCTTCGGCAAACCCCGGCAGGGCCTGCACCGCCTGGGGCTGGGCCAGCTCCACGCCATCGGCGCCGAACACACGGCTATCGATATGTATAGCTGTCAGCGCTTGCTGGTATTGGGCTGGAGTGCTTTTTTGTCGATTCACCCGCAAGCTCATGGGCGCGTGCGCATTGTTGGCCTGCAGGATGCGCTGCCAGTCCTGCGGGTGATCGACCTTCAAGCGATCAATCCACCATTGCGGATGGTTCCAGCGTGCCACCGGGTCGCCGTCGGTGGCGGCCACCAGGGCATCACGCTCGCGCAGGAAACGGCGCAAGCAGGCATTCAGGAAGCCGGCCTGGCGCTGCAGGCTGCCGCGCTTGGCCGCCTCCACCGTCTGGTTGACCAGGGTGAAGGGCTCGTACGGGGCCTGTGCCGTGTCCCAGGCCAGGGCCAGGGCCGTGCACAGCAGGGCATCCACCTTGGCCGGTGGGGCCTTGGGTGCCAGCTGCTTGCGCAGCGCCTGGGCCCGTCCCAGCTGGCGCAGCACCTGGAACAACAGGGCCTGCACCCCGGGGCGCAAGCGGGCCGGGGCGGCCGCCACCGCGGCAGTGCCCGACTGGCCGGACAGGATCATCTGCAGGCCCTGGGCCACCAGCGCCAGCTGCTGCCACAAGGGAATGGGCGCCGCCGCCTGTGCGGCCGGGGCCGTGTCTGGAAAAATTTTTCGCGTCATGCCGTCTGCTGCATCAAAAGCGCAGCGTCTTGTTGAAAGCTGCGGCCAGGCTTCATGCCCAGGATGCGTGCCAGCACCCAGGCCGGGAATTGCCCGATCGCACGGTTGTAATCCTCCACGGCCGCATTGAACTGCGCCGTGCAGTGGCGCTGCACCACCATCAGTTGGCCCCAGTCCTGCGGGGCAGCGGGTGGCGCCTCTGCGCCCTCACCGCCCTGGGGCTCGGGGCACAGCTGCGCATAGGCCTGCCAGGCCACCTGCAGGCTTTGCCAGGCGCTGTCCAGCGCGGCAATCGCCTCGGGCCGCAGCGGGTGCTGGCGCGCCTGCTGCAGGGCCAGCTCCAGCAAATCGGCGCTGGGCAGCAGGGCGTGGCGGGCATGTTGGGCCGAGGCCTCGGCGCCCTCCCCCGCTTCGGCGCGCGCGCAGGTGCGCAGCCATTCCAGGGCAAGCACGAACTGTGCATCCAGTGCCGCGAAGGCACTCTTGCAGGTGGTGCGCAAGCGCTGCAGGCGCTTCCAGGCGCCCGCCACCCAAAACACGGTGATGGCCAGCGACAGCCATTCCAGCGACAAAATCCACATAGGCGCAGTGTAGCGAGGAGCAATAAAAACGCTCCCTACCCACCCGCAGGCAAGTAGGGAGCGTGGAGCTGGGCCTGGTCTCAGGCCACGCGTCGCTTAGGCAGCGCTGTCTTCGGCCGAAGCCTCGACATCACCTGCCATTTCAGCCGCTTCGGCTTCGGCGATGGCACGGCGCTCGGCGTCGTCCATGGCGTCCTTGGCCTTGCGTGCCTGGTGGTAGGCCAGGCCGGTACCGGCAGGGATCAGGCGACCCACGATCACGTTTTCCTTCAGGCCGCGCAGCTCGTCGCGCTTGCCCATGATCGCCGCTTCGGTCAGCACGCGGGTGGTTTCCTGGAAGGACGCCGCAGAGATGAACGAGTCGGTCGACAGCGAGGCCTTGGTGATACCCAGCAGCACGTTGGAGTACGTGGCAGGGATCTTGCCTTGGGCCTGCAGCGCTTCGTTGGTGTTGAGGATCTCGGAACGCTCCACCTGCTCGCCAGCGATGTAGGTGGACTCGCCGATGTTCTCGACCACCACGCGACGCAGCATCTGGCGAACGATCACCTCGATGTGCTTGTCGTTGATCTTCACGCCCTGCAGACGGTACACGTCCTGCACTTCGTCGACGATGTAGCGCGACAGTTCCTCGATGCCCAGCAGGCGCAGGATGTCTTGTGGGTCGGCGGGGCCGTCCACGATCAGTTCACCCTTGTTCACCACTTGGCCTTCGTGGACCAGGATGTTGCGCTCCTTGGGCACCAGCTCTTCCCAGACCTTGCCTTCCAGATCGGTGATCTGCAGGCGCACCTTGCCCTTGGTTTCCTTACCGAAGGACACGGTACCGGTCATCTCGGCCAGCGTGCCCTTGTCCTTGGGCGTACGGGCTTCGAACAGCTCGGCCACACGGGGCAGACCACCGGTAATGTCGCGGGTCTTCTGACCTTCGACGGGGATACGGGCCAGCACTTCGCCGGGGCCCACGTCCTGGCCGTCGCGCACCTGGATCAGCGCGCCCACCTGGAAGCCGATCGTCACCGAGTGGTCGGTGCCGGGGATCTTGACTTCCTGGTTGTTGGCGTCGATCAGCTTGACCTGGGGACGCACCACCTTGGCAGAACCGCGGCGCTTGGGGTCGATCACGACCAGGGTCGACAGACCGGTCACATCGTCCACCTGCTTGGCCACGGTCAGGCCTTCTTCCACGTTCTCGAATTTCACCTGGCCGGCGTATTCGGTAATGATGGGGCGGGTCAGCGGATCCCAGTTCGCCAGGATCGTGCCGGCCTTGATGGCCTGGTCGGCCTTGATCGTCAGGATGGCGCCGTAAGGCACCTTGTGACGCTCACGCTCGCGACCGTTGTCGCTGATGACGATTTCGCCGGAGCGGGAAATCACCACCAGTTCACCCTTGGTGTTGGTCACATAGCGCATCGTGGCGTTGAAGCCGATCGTGCCGTTGGACTTGGCTTCCACGCTCGAGGCGATGGCAGCGCGCGACGCGGCACCACCGATGTGGAAGGTACGCATGGTCAGCTGGGTACCGGGTTCACCGATGGACTGCGCAGCGATCACACCCACGGCTTCCCCCAGGTTCACCATGCCGCCGCGACCCAGGTCACGGCCATAGCAGGTGGCGCACAGGCCGTAGCGGGTTTCGCAGGTCAGCGCGGTGCGCACCTTGATCTCGTCCACGCCCTGGGCTTCCAGCTCTTCGATCAGGTCTTCGTTGAGCAGGGTGCCGGCAGGCAGCAGCACGGAACGGTTCTCGGGGTGCAGCACGTCTTCGGCGGTCGAGCGACCCAGCACGCGGTCGCGCAGGGATTCGATCACTTCACCGCCTTCGACGATGGCGCGCATCAGGTAGCCGTTGGAGGTGCCGCAGTCCTGTTCGGTCACGACCAGGTCTTGCGTCACGTCCACCAGACGACGCGTCAGGTAACCCGAGTTCGCGGTCTTCAACGCCGTGTCGGCCAGACCCTTACGGGCACCGTGGGTCGAGATGAAGTACTGCAGAACGTTCAGGCCTTCGCGGAAGTTCGCGGTGATGGGCGTCTCGATGATCGAGCCATCGGGCTTGGCCATCAGGCCACGCATACCGGCCAGCTGACGGATCTGGGCTGCGGAACCCCGGGCGCCGGAGTCAGCCATCATGTAGATGGCGTTGAACGACTCCTGGTCCACCTCGTTGCCGTGGCGGTCGATGGTCTTCTGGACCTTGAGCTGGTCCATCATCACCTTGGACACGTCGTCACCGGCCTTGCCCCAGATGTCCACCACCTTGTTGTAGCGCTCGCCGGAGGTCACCAGACCCGAGACGTACTGCTGCTCGATTTCCTTCACTTCGGACTCGGCGCGGGCCAGGATCTCGGCCTTTTGCGGAGGCACCAGCATGTCGTCGATGGACACCGAGAAGCCGGCGTGCGTCGACAGGCGGAAGCCGTTTTGCAGCAGCTTGTCGGCGAACACCACGGTGGCCTTCAGACCGCACTTGCGGAAGGAGGAGTTGATCAGCTTGGAGATCTCCTTCTTCTTCAGCGCCTTGTTCATGTGGCTGAACGGCAGGCCCTTGGGCAAGATCTCGGACAGCAGAGCACGGCCCACGGTGGTCTCCACCAGGCTCAGGCTCTTGACGAATTCGCCGGTTTCCTTGTCCTTGGTCCACTCGGGCAGGCGCACGCTGATCTTGGCGTGCAGCTCGACTTCACCAGCGTCCAGGGCGCGTTGCACTTCGTTGGTGTCCACGAACACCATGCCTTCGCCCTTGCCGTTGATCTTGTCGCGGGTCGCATGGTACAGACCCAGCACCACGTCCTGCGAAGGCACGATGGAGGGTTCGCCCGAAGCGGGGAACAGCACGTTGTTGGAGGCCAGCATCAGCGTGCGGGCTTCCATCTGCGCTTCCACGGACAGGGGCACGTGCACAGCCATCTGGTCACCGTCGAAGTCGGCGTTGAAGGCCGCGCAGACGAGGGGGTGCAGCTGGATGGCCTTGCCTTCGATCAGGATGGGCTCGAACGCCTGGATGCCCAAACGGTGCAGCGTAGGCGCACGGTTCAGCATCACGGGGTGTTCCTTGATGACCTCTTCCAGGATGTCCCAGACCACGGGGGTGCCGGATTCGACTTCCTTCTTTGCGGCCTTGATGGTCGTGGCAATGCCCATGGCCTCGAGGCGCGAGAAGATGAAGGGCTTGAACAGCTCAAGGGCCATCAGCTTGGGCAGACCGCACTGGTGCAGCTTGAGGTAAGGACCCACGGTGATCACGGAACGACCGGAGTAGTCCACGCGCTTGCCCAGCAAGTTCTGGCGGAAACGACCGCTCTTGCCCTTGATCATGTCGGCCAGCGACTTCAGGGCACGCTTGTTGGCGCCCGTCATGGCCTTGCCACGGCGACCGTTGTCCAGCAGCGAGTCCACGGCTTCCTGCAGCATGCGCTTTTCGTTGCGCGCGATGATTTCAGGGGCCTTCAGCTCCAGCAGGCGACGCAGACGCGAGTTGCGGTTGATGACGCGGCGGTACAGGTCGTTCAGGTCGGAGGTCGCGAAGCGGCCGCCGTCCAGCGGCACCAGAGGACGCAGGTCTGGAGGCAGCACGGGCAGCACTTCCAACACCATCCACTCGGGCTTGATACCGGACTTCTTGAACGCTTCCAGCAGCTTCAGGCGCTTGGCGTTCTTCTTGACCTTGACTTCGGAGCCAGTCAGGTCGCCACGCAGGCGCTCGATCTCGCTGTCGATGTCGATGGATTCCAGTAGGTCCTTGATACCTTCGGCGCCCATCTTGGCCGTGAATTCGTCGTAGCCGAACTCTTGCTGCTTGGCGTCGTAGTCGTCCTCGGACATGATGCTGAACTTCTTCAGCGGGGTCATGCCGGGGTCGGTCACCACGTATGCTTCAAAGTACAGCACGCGTTCGATGTCGCGCAGCGTCATGTCCAGCACCAGGCCCAGACGCGAAGGCAGCGACTTCAGGAACCAGATGTGGGCGCAGGGCGCGGCCAGGTCGATGTGACCCATGCGTTCGCGACGCACCTTGGTCTGGGTGACTTCCACGCCGCACTTTTCGCAGATCACACCGCGGTGCTTCAGGCGCTTGTACTTACCGCACAGGCATTCGTAGTCCTTGATGGGACCAAAAATCTTGGCGCAGAACAGGCCGTCGCGCTCGGGCTTGAACGTACGGTAGTTGATGGTCTCGGGCTTCTTCACCTCACCGAAAGACCAGGAACGAATTTTCTCGGGCGAAGCCATGCCGATCTTGATGGCATCGAAATGCTCATCCGGCGTGAATTGCTTGAACAGGTCGAGTAGCGATTTCATGTAACTCTTTCCCTTTTCACAAAATTTATAGCTGCCAGCGCTTGGAGTACAAGGATTTCAATATCGAAACCCTTGCAAACTCTTGATCAACAAGCGCTAGACGCTCACTTTCTTTAAGGCCTTAGGTACGTTCGAGTTCGATGTCCAGGCCCAGGGAACGAATTTCCTTGACCAGCACGTTGAACGATTCGGGCATACCGGCTTCGATCGCATGTTCGCCCTTCACGATGGATTCGTACACCTTGGTACGGCCCACCACGTCGTCGGACTTCACCGTCAGCATTTCCTGCAGCACGTAGGCGGCGCCGTAAGCTTCCAGCGCCCACACTTCCATTTCACCGAAACGCTGACCACCGAACTGGGCCTTACCGCCCAGAGGCTGTTGCGTCACCAGCGAGTAAGGACCGGTGGAACGCGCGTGCATCTTGTCGTCGACCAAGTGGTGCAGCTTCAGGTAGTGCATGTAGCCGATGGTCGTGGGACGCTCGAACTGCTCGCCGGTGCGGCCGTCGAACAGGTAGGCCTGGGTGCGGGTCTCGGTCAGGCCCTTGCGCGCCTTCAGATCGTCCGGATACGCCAGCTTCAGCATGTCCTTGATTTCCTGCTCGGAAGCACCGTCGAACACGGGGGTCGCGAACGGCACACCGGTCTTCAGGTTTTCGGCCATGTTCAGCACTTCGGCATCGCTCAGCTGCGACAGGTCTTCCTTGCGGCCACGCGAGTTGTAGACCTCTTCCAGGAAGGCGCGCACTTCGGCCACAGCGGCCTCGTCACGCAGCATGTCGCCGATGCGCTGGCCCAGGCCCTTGCCGGCCCAGCCCAAGTGCACTTCCAGCACCTGACCGATGTTCATACGCGAAGGCACGCCCAGCGGGTTCAGCACGATGTCGGCGGTGGTGCCGTCGGCCAGGTAAGGCATGTCTTCGACCGGAACGATCTTGGAGACCACACCCTTGTTACCGTGGCGGCCGGCCATCTTGTCACCAGGCTGCAGGCGGCGCTTGACGGCCAGGTAGACCTTGACCATCTTCAGCACGCCGGCGGGCAGCTCGTCGCCCTGGGTCAACTTCTTGCGCTTCTCTTCGAAGGCCAGGTCGAACTCGTGGCGGGTCTGCTCCAGGGAGTTCTTGATGGACTCCAGTTGGGCGGCCAGTTCGTCTTCCGCAGGGCGGATGTCGAACCAGTGGAACTTCTCCACGCTGTCCAGGTAGGCCTTGTCCAGCTTGGCGCCCTTGGCCAGCTTGTTGGGGCCACCGTTGGCGGTGCGGCCGATCAAGAGCTTCTCGATACGGTCGAAGGCGTCGGCTTCCACAATGCGCAGCTGGTCGTTCAGGTCCAGACGGAAGCGCTTCAGCTCATCATCAATGATCTGCTGGGCGCGCTTGTCACGCTGGATGCCTTCGCGGGTGAACACTTGCACATCGATCACGGTGCCGGACGAACCCTGGTCCACACGCAGCGAGGTGTCCTTCACGTCGGACGCCTTCTCGCCGAAGATGGCGCGCAGCAGCTTCTCTTCGGGCGTCAGCGTGGTTTCGCCCTTGGGCGTGACCTTGCCGACCAGCGTGTCGCCAGGCTGCACTTCGGCGCCGACGTAGATGATGCCGGACTCGTCCAGACGGTTCAGCTGCTGTTCCGACAGGTTCGGAATGTCGCGCGTGATTTCTTCGGCGCCCAGCTTGGTGTCACGGGCCATGACCACCAGTTCCTCGATGTGGATCGAGGTGTAGCGGTCTTCGGCCACCACACGTTCGGAGATCAGGATCGAGTCTTCGAAGTTGTAGCCGTTCCAGGGCATGAAGGCGATCAGCATGTTCTGACCAATTGCGATTTCGCCCAGGTCGGTCGATGCACCGTCGGCAATCACGTCACCCTTGGCCAGCACATCGCCGCGCTTGACCACGGGACGCTGGTGGATGTTGGTGTTCTGGTTGGAACGCTGGTACTTGATCAGGTTGTAGATGTCCACACCAACTTCACCGGCCACGGCTTCCGCGTCGTTCACGCGGATCACGATGCGGGTCGCATCCACGTAGTCAACGGTGCCGCCACGGCGGGCTGTCACCACGGTGCCGGAGTCGACCGCGGCCACGCGCTCGATACCGGTACCCACCATGGGCTTTTCGGGACGCAGCACAGGCACGGCCTGGCGCGACATGTTGGCACCCATCAACGCGCGGTTCGCGTCGTCGTGTTCCAGGAACGGAATCAGCGAGGCAGCCACCGACACGATCTGTGCGGGCGACACGTCCATGTACTGCACGCGCTCGGGCGACAGCAGGGTCGATTCACCCTTTTCACGCGCCGACACCAGCTCGCCCACCAGACGGCCTTCGGCGTCCAGCTCGGCGTTGGCCTGGGCGATGATGTACTTGCCTTCTTCGATGGCCGACAGGTAGTCGATTTCCATCGTGACCTTGCCATCCACCACACGGCGGTACGGAGTTTCGATGAAACCGTACTCGTTCAAGCGGGCGTACAGGGCCAGGGAGTTGATCAGACCAATGTTCGGACCTTCAGGCGTTTCGATCGGGCAGACGCGACCGTAGTGGGTCACGTGCACGTCACGCACTTCGAAGCCGGCACGTTCGCGGGTCAGACCACCTGGGCCCAGGGCGGAAACACGGCGCTTGTGCGTGATTTCGGCCAGGGGGTTGGTCTGGTCCATGAACTGCGACAGCTGCGAGGCACCGAAGAACTCCTTCAGGGCCGCAGAGATGGGCTTGGAGTTGATCAGGTCGTGGGGCATCAGCGGCTCTTGCTCGGCCTGACCCAGACGCTCCTTCACAGCCTTTTCGATACGTGCCAGGCCGGTGCGATACTGGTTCTCGGCCAGTTCGCCCACGCAACGCACTCGGCGGTTGCCCAGGTGGTCGATGTCGTCGACTTCGCCCTTGCCGTTGCGCAGGTCCACCAGCAGCTTGACCACGGCCAGGATGTCTTCGTTGGACAGCACCATGGCGCCGGTCGCACCGTCGCGACCCACGCGGGCGTTGAACTTCATGCGGCCCACGCGCGACAGGTCGTAGGTGTCAGCGTTGTAGAACAGGCGGTGGAACAGGGCCTGCACGGCGTCCTCGGTCGGAGGCTCGCCAGGACGCATCATGCGGTAGATGGCGACGCGGGCGGCGAACTCGTCCACGGTTTCGTCCGTGCGCAGGGTCTGCGAGATGTAGGCGCCCTGGTCCAGCTCGTTCGTGTAGATGCACTGCACGTCCTGGATGCCGGCGCTGCGCAGCTTCTTCAGCAGCGCTTCGGTCAGCTCTTCATTGGCCTTGGCGATGATTTCGCCGGTGTCAGGGTCAATGATGTTCTTGGCCAGCACACGGCCGATCAGGAAGTCTTCGGGCACGCTGACGTACTTGGTGCCGGACTGTTCCAGTTCGCGGGTGTGGCGCGCGGTGATGCGCTTGTCCTTGGCGACCACGACCTTGCCCGACTTGTCGGTGATGTCGAAACGCGCCACTTCGCCGCGCAGACGGTCGGCCACAAATTCCATTTGTGCGCCGCTGTCCATCAGACGGAAGTTGTCGTTGACGAAGAAGTGCGCCAGGATCTGCTCGGGGTTCATGCCGATGGCCTTCAGCAGGATCGACACGGGCATCTTGCGGCGACGGTCGACGCGGAAGTACAGCAGGTCCTTGGGGTCGAACTCGAAGTCCAGCCAGGAGCCGCGGTAAGGAATGATGCGCGCCGAGAACAGCAGCTTGCCGGAGCTGTGGGTCTTGCCCTTGTCGTGTTCGAAGAACACGCCAGGCGAGCGGTGCAGCTGGGACACGATCACACGTTCCGTGCCGTTGATGATGAACGAGCCCTTGTCGGTCATCAGGGGCACTTCGCCCATGTAGACCTCTTGCTCCTTCACTTCCTTGACCACCTTGGACTGGGCCGTGGAGGACTCGCGGTCGTAAATGATCAGTTGCACCTTGGCACGCACGGCCGAGGCGAAGGTCAGACCACGGGTCTGGCACTCACGCACGTCGAACGCAGGCTTGGCCAGGTTGTATTCAACAAACTTCATCTCCACAAAACCGTTGTGGGAGACGATGGGGAATGCCGATTCAAAGGCCGCTTGCAGGCCTTCCATCGTACGTTTCTTGGGGGCTACGTCTGCTTGCAGGAATGCGGTATAGGCATCTTTTTGCATCTGCAGCAGGTAAGGCACTTCGAGCACGCTGTCGCGGCTGCCGAAACTCTTGCGAATTCGCTTGCGTTCGGTGTAAGAATAGGCCATGAGATCTCCGGGCAAAGACATGAGTCCTGGGTCTGCGACGACACTGTCCAGCAAAAAGTCACACACTTTCACTGGCTTGGCGGTTGGCCACTACCAACCATGGCTGACGGCGATGCATTGCACATCGCCCGAACCAAGGCATCTTCTGCTGTCGGGTTGTCAGAAGACACTAGAAAAACTGTCAACAACAGGCTTTCTGGTGTGCTCTTAAATACCTTATCCACAAGCACCAAAGGCTGGAGTGCCTTTTCAGACACTCCAGCCCCAGGAATGGACTGAATTACTTCAGTTCAGCCTTAGCACCAGCTTCGGTCAGCTTCTTCACAGCAGCTTCAGCGTCAGCCTTAGGAGCGGCTTCCTTCACGACCTTAGGAGCGCCGTCCACCAGGTCCTTGGCTTCCTTCAGACCCAGACCGGTGATTTCGCGCACGGCCTTGATCACGGCAACCTTGTTGGAACCGGCTTCAGCCAGCACCACGTTGAACTCGGTCTTTTCTTCAGCAGCGGCAGCACCGGCGCCAGCGCCAGCAGCAGCAGGAGCGGCCATAGCGGCAGCGCTCACGCCAAACTTCTCTTCAATGGCCTTGACCAGGTCGTTCAGTTCCAGAACAGTCATGCTGTCCAGGGCGGTCAAGAATGCGTCTTTATCGAATGCCATGTTAATTTCCTAACAATTTGTTGGTTGTTTGTTGCCGCAATTAAGCTGCAGCGGCTTCTTCGGCGGCAGGTTGCTCTGCGCCTTCGCTCTTCTTTGCGGCCAGCGCGCCCAGCACCACGGCTGTACGCGACATAGGCGACATGAGCAAGCCACACACTTGGGCCAGCAAAACTTCCTTCGAGGGGATGTTTGCCAGCTGCTTCACGCCGTTCACGTCCAGGGCCTTGCCCGAAAACGCGCCACCGCGAATCACCAACTTGTCGTTGGTCTTCGCGAAGTCGGCCACCACCTTGGCGGCAGCCACTGCGTCTTCAGAGAAGCCATAGATCAGGGGACCAGTCATCTGGTCAGCCACCACTTCAAACGCGCTACCAGCCACAGCACGGCGTGCCAGGGTGTTCTTCAACACGCTCAGGCTCACACCCTTGCTGCGTGCATCGGAACGCAGTTTGGTCATGTCGGCGACCGTGATGCCACGGTATTCCGCGATCACAAGCGTTTGAGCTTTAGCGGCGAGGCTGGTCACTTCATTGATGACCGCTTCTTTCTCACTGCGATTCAGACTCAAGGTCTACTCCTTCAAATGCGCATACCCGGTTGCCCCGGTACGCGCGCTCTTGTTGCAGCGACCAACTGTTAGAGGGACATTCATCCATCTGCAGCGGGATCGCCATCTGCGCTGGAAGTATTAAGTGGCAAGCCACACCAGCGGTCTTGGATGACCTACGCCGCTGTAAACAGCGGCGTAGCCCACCACATCGGCTCGCTATTTCTAGCAAGCCGAATATTCTAGCAATTAAGCTGCGATGGATTGCGTGTCGACGCGAACACCCACACCCATGGTGGAGGAAACCGCCACCTTGCGCAGGTACAGGCCCTTGCTGGAAGCAGGCTTGGCCTTGTTCAAGGCATCGATCAGAGCAGCCAGGTTGCCTTGCAGCTTGTCGTTGTCGAACGAGCGACGGCCAATGGTCGAGTGGATGATACCGGCCTTGTCCACGCGAAACTGCACTTGACCTGCCTTGGCGTTCTTCACGGCCGTGGCAACATCAGGAGTCACAGTACCCACCTTGGGGTTGGGCATCAGGCCACGGGGACCCAGGATCTGGCCCAGCTGACCCACGATACGCATGGCATCGGGCGCAGCGATCACGATGTCAAAGGGCATGTCACCAGCCTTGACCATGGCAGCCAGGTCGTCCATGCCAACCACATCCGCACCAGCGGCCTTGGCTTCTTCAGCCTTGGCGCCTTGTGCAAACACGGCCACGCGGGTGGTCTTGCCAGTACCGTGAGGCAACACCACAGCACCGCGCACCACCTGGTCCGACTTCTTGGCATCCACGCCCAACTGCACGGCCACGTCGATGGATTCGTCGAACTTGGCAGTTGCAGCATCTTTCACCAGCGCCACGGCGTCAGCAAAGGCGTACAGCTTGGTGGAGTCCACCTTGCCCTGCAGGGCTTTTTGCTTCTTGGTCAACTTGGCCATTTTACAAACCCTCCACGATCACGCCCATCGAACGAGCAGAACCCGCCAGCGTGCGCACGGCGGCGTCAACGTCAGCAGCGTTCATGTCCTTCAGCTTGGTCTTGGCAATTTCTTCCAGCTGTTCGCGGGTGATCTTGCCGACCTTGGCCTTCAGAGGGTTCGAGGACCCCTTATCCAGCTTGATGGCCTTCTTGATCAGCACGGTGGCAGGAGGCGTCTTGATGACAAAAGTGAAGCTCTTGTCAGCAAACGCCGTGATCACCACAGGCAGAGGCAGACCGGGCTCAACACCTTGGGTCTGCGCATTGAATGCCTTGCAGAATTCCATGATGTTCAGACCACGCTGACCCAGCGCAGGACCGATTGGAGGGGATGGATTGGCCTTACCAGCTGGCACTTGCAGCTTGATGAAGCCGACGATTTTCTTCGCCATGTTTTAGCTCCTTACGGGTGATAGCGCCAAACGCACATGCATTTGGCTCCCCGGGGTTAAAGCCCCAATATTTCAATACGCGGGGCCATCAAACGTACCTCAGGTTTTTTCAACCTGAGAGAACTCCAGCTCCACGGGCGTCGAACGACCAAAAATGGCCACCGACACACGCAGACGATTTTTCTCGTAATTCACTTCTTCGACACTGCCGTTGAAGTCGGTGAACGGACCTTCCTTGACACGCACCAGCTCACCCACCATGAACTCCACCTTGTGGCGGGGTTTGTCGGAGCCCTCTTGCATTTGGTTCACAATTTTCTGAACTTCAGCTTCAGAAATCGGAGCAGGACGATTCTTTGCACCACCCACGAAACCGGTCACTTTGCTGGTGTGCTTCACCAAGTGCCACGTATCGTCTTCCATGACCATCTCTACGAAGACATAGCCAGGGAACAAGCGCCGCTCGGTTGTTTTGCGTTGACCGTTCTTCATCTCCACCACTTCTTCGGTAGGGACCAAGATACGACCAAACTTATCTTGCATGCCGGCACGCTGAATGCGCTCGGTGATGTTGCGCTCTACAGCCTTCTCCATGCCCGAGTAGGCATGGACAATGTACCAACGCAGATCCGGATTGACGGGAGCAGTCGCACCAGCCTCACCCGACACAGGTTCGATTGCATCAGTCATTAGCTTCTCCAGCCCAAAATGAGATCGTACAGAACCCATTCAAGCGTTTTATCTGTCAGCCACAGGAACAATGCCATGACCACCACAAACGCAAAAACGTAGGCGGTCATCTGCAAACTTTCCTTGCGAGTTGGCCACACTACTTTTTTGACTTCTTTCCAGGAATCTTTGCCAAAAGCAAGCAGTTGCTTACCCTGCTCAGACACAGAAAAAGTCGCAGCAGCAGCAATCAAGCCCGCCACGAGAACACCCCATTGAACCAATGGACCTTGCTGTGCCAGAAAATAGAACCCCGCCACAGCAGCGATCACCAAAAACAAAGCGCCAAACAGCTTGGCCTTGTCAGCACCCGTACTGACTGTTTCTACTTGCGATGTGGCCATATCTCACTTTATCTGTTGCGAATAATGTCGCCGCACAAGACACTTAAGCCCGCCAGTTCCTGGCGGGCTTAGCGTTACCACTACATCGTGGCAGGGGCAGTAGGAATCGAACCTACAACCTTCGGTTTTGGAGACCGACGCTCTGCCAATTGAGCTATACCCCTAAACCCTAATTACCTAATTAAGCGAGAACCTTAGCAACCACGCCGGCGCCCACGGTACGGCCACCTTCACGGATAGCGAAGCGCAGACCTTCTTCCATAGCGATAGGAGCGATCAGCTTCACAGTGATGGACACGTTGTCGCCAGGCATCACCATTTCCTTGCCTTCGGGCAGCTCGATGGAGCCAGTCACGTCCGTGGTACGGAAGTAGAACTGAGGACGGTAGTTGTTGAAGAAAGGCGTATGACGGCCACCTTCGTCCTTGGACAGCACGTACACCTCAGCGGTGAAGTGCGTGTGGGGCTTGATGGAGCCGGGCTTGCACAGCACTTGGCCGCGTTCCACGTCTTCACGCTTGGTGCCGCGCAGCAGCAGACCCACGTTGTCGCCAGCTTGACCTTGATCCAGCAGCTTGCGGAACATTTCCACGCCCGTGCAGGTGGTCTTCTGGGTGTCCTTGATACCGACGATTTCGATTTCTTCGCCGACCTTGATGATGCCG
>NZ_VSWF01000042.1:0-27400 GCF_009668305.1 Comamonas sp. CAH-2 | reverse complement strand
GGGGCCTGGCTGGCGGAGGGGGAGGAGTTGCCCAGACAGGCGGTCAGCAGGGCGGCCCCCAAGACGGAGGCGGCCCAGGCGCGTGCACTGCGCGCCGAAAACTTGTCGAAAATCACTGAAATCCCTTGCTGCCCCTAAGGCAGGTGTTCATCTATCAATAGCAAGGATTGGAGCAGTTTTCGACAAAAGGTTCCGATGAATGGTTATCGGTGGGGCAGGGATTGCGGATTAATTGCCATCCCAGCTGGCGCTCCAGCGGTCGTCCCAACTGTGGCGCGCGCGTTCGATGTCGCGGCGGTCACGCTTGGTGGGGCGGCCGTCGTGGTGTTGGGCAATGCTGGCGGCCGGCTCGGGCGCCAGGCGGCGTTCCTCGGCCAGGCGTGCGCGCTCGGCCAGGCTGTCGGCGGTTTCGCGGTACAGCTGTTGCGCCACCGGGGCCGGGCCGCGCATCGCGCTCAGGCCCAGCACCTGCACCGTGCGGGGCACCTGCCCCTGGCGCAAGGCAATGGTGTCGCCCACGCGCACTTCGCGCGAGGCCTTGGCCGCGGCCTGGTTCACCGTCACGCGGCCCTTGCTGATCTGTTCCACGGCCAGACTGCGGGTCTTGTAAAAACGCGCCGCCCACAGCCATTTGTCCAGTCGCATGGAAGAAATTTCACTCATGGGTCGATTGTCGGGGATACCGTGTGGGCTGGGGAGGGCGCTCAGGCCCGCCGTGCATGGCAATCCGGGTTTGTACCGGCTGTGCCGGGGCCGATGGACGGGATGATGCGGCAGCCCCGCAAGCTTGATCCTGCGCAGAGCCGCAGGTACCCGCTGGTGGCAGCCTGTGGGGCGGCGTAGGCTGGGTGGTGGAACGACGATCAGAGGCATTGATATGACACAAGAGGGTGCTGTGCCGGGTGCACAGCCTGGGCCAGGGGAGGCGCCGCAGGGCGCACGCCGGCCGGTGGAGGTGGGACAGGTGGCCGTAGGGGGCGCGGTGGCGCTGCTGGCCCTGGCATTGGCCTGGGGCGGTGGGGCATTGCCCGCCGTGGCCCAGGCGGGCGACGATGGCGGGCCGCGCTTGCTGCCCTGGCTGTGCGCCGGCGTGCTGCTGCTGTGCGGCCTGTGGCTGGTGTGGGAGGCCTGGCAGGGGGGCTGGCGCCAGATGCCGCCGTCCAGCGGGGGGCGCCCGCAGATCACCGCGGCGGTCTGGGTGGTGGCCGGGCTGCTGCTGCCAGCCCAGCTGATCACGCAGGCCGGGTTTGTGCCGGCTGCGGCGCTGGGCTATGTGCTGGCGGTGCAGGGCCTGCGCCGTGCCGACCGGCCGGGTGAAGGGCTGCGGGCGCAGCGCCTGGCGGCGGATCTGGGTTGGGGCCTGGTGGTGGCTGGTGGTGCCTACCTGCTGTTCACCCGTGGGTTGGGCGTGTCGTTGCCCGGCGGGAGCTGGCCATGGATGTGATGCACGCCTTGTGGCAAGGGCTGGTGCTGGCCAGCACGCCGGAGCACCTGATGTTCGCCCTGGCGGGCTGCCTGCTGGGCACGGCCCTGGGGGTGTTGCCGGGGTTCGGCCCCTCGGTGGCGGTGGCGCTGTTGCTGCCCATGACCTTCCATGTCGGTATCACCGAGGCCTTCATCTTCTTCATTGCGATTGCCTGCGGGGGCATGTACGGTGGCTCCACGGCATCCATCCTGCTCAACACCCCCGGGGAAAGCGCCAGCATGGTGACCGCCATGGAAGGGCACCGCATGGCCCGCAATGGCCGTGCAGGGGTGGCGTTGGCCACGGCGGCGATTGGCTCGTTCATTGCCGGCACCCTGGCGTCGCTGCTGGTGGTGTGGGCGGCGCCCTGGGTGGCCGGGGTGGCCCAGGGGCTGGGCCATGCCGAGACCTTCATGCTGATGGTGCTGGCCTTCGGGGCGGTCAGCGCGGCCGTCGGCAAGAGCACGCTGCGCGGGGTGACGGCCTTGTTCGTGGGGCTGGCGCTGGCCTGTGTGGGCGTGGAATCTGTCAGTGGTGTGGAGCGGCTGACCGGTGGCTGGCCGGCACTGACGGACGGGGTGGACATGGTGCTGGTGGCGGTGGGCCTGTTTGTCGTGGGGGAGGTCCTGTATTCGGCCTTGTACGAGCGGCGGGTGCACACCACCCTCAACACCGTGGGGCGCTTGCGCATGTCCCGCCTGGACTGGAAGCGCTCCTGGCGCCCCTGGCTGCGCGGCACGGTGATCGGCACACCGTTTGGCTGCGTGCCCGTGGGGGGCATCGACATGCCGACCTATGTGAGCTACGCCGCCGAGCGCTACATGGTGCGCCCGGCCTACCGCGAGGAGTTCGGCCGCGAAGGGGCGATCGAGGGGGTGGCCGGGCCCGAGGCCGCCAACAACGCCACAGTGACGGCGGCACTGATTCCGCTGCTGACCATGGGCATTCCCACCAGCAACACCACGGCGGTGATGCTGGGGGCCTTCAACAACTACGGCGTGTTTCCCGGGCACCAGCTGTTTGGCAGCGGCCAGGTGCTGGTGTGGACGCTGATTGGCTCCCTGTTCATCGGCAACCTGATGCTGCTGGTGCTGAACCTGCCCATGGTGCGCATGTGGACCTGGATGCTGCGCATTCCGCGGCCCCAGCTGTACGCCACCATGCTGGTGCTGGCCGCCGCCGGGGTGTATGGCATGCGGCACAGCACGGTCGACTTGCTGCTGCTGTTCGGCTTTGGCCTGCTGGGGGTGCTCATGCGGCGCTTCGACTTTCCCTTCACCCCCCTGGTGGTGGGGCTGGCCCTGGGGCCGCAGGCTGAAGTGCAGTTGCGTCAGGCCCTGGCCGTGGGGCATGGCAGCTTCAGCATCTTTGTGACACGCCCCGGTTCGCTGGCGCTGCTGGTGATCGCGTTGCTGCTGGTCGTCATGCCGCGCCTGCTGCAAGGCTGGGCCCAGCGGCGCATGGCCCAGGCGCGCGAGCTGGAATGAAAAAAGCCACCGCTGGCGGTGGCTTTCTGTGTGGGTGTGGCCTGGGCTTACTTCAGGCCCAGGATCCAGGTGGCCAGCTTCTGCGCCTCGGCCTCGCTGACCTGGTTGTTGGCCGGCATGGGGATGGGGCCCCAGACGCCGCTGCCGCCCTTGACGATCTTGGCGGCGAGCTTGTTCACGGCATCGCCCTGGCCGGCGTATTTGTTGGCCACGTCCTTGTACGACGGCCCCACCAGCTTCTTCTCCACCGCATGGCAGGCCATGCAGTTCTTGGCCGTGGCCAGTGCCTGATCGGCCAGCGCGGGGGCGGCCACCGCCAGAGTCATCGCCAGGGTGATCAAAGAACGCTTCATCGCTACACTTTCTTCTGGTTGGAGGGGTGCTGTCCATTTTAGATGCAGCGTCATCCGGGTGGGGCTGCCGTGTGTGAACGCGCGGTGAACAGGAGTGACAAAACATGTGGCTGTTAACAATTGCGGCGGTGCTGGCGGTGTGCAAGGTGCTGGCGTTCCTGGGGATGCTGGAGGTGGCGTGGCTGGTCGCCCTGTCGTGGTGGTGGGTGATCGGCGCGTTCGTGCTGACCGCAGCCTGGTTCGCCTACGCCGACCATTCCGGGCTGAGCAGCCGCAAGGCCATGGAGCAACTGGCCCGGCGCAAGCAGGACCGCCTGGAGGCGCAGCGCGACCTGCTGCGCAACCGCACGCGGCGCAAGCGCTGAGGGCAGGGGTCGCAAATCGCGACGCCTGGGGCCGCTGGCCTGCGGGGCATCACGTACCTGTCGATGGACGGTGGTGGGCGATAATGGTGCGATGGGCTTTTGACAGCCTTGAGACACCAACCAACGACCCGCTCCACCATGCCCGCATACCGTTCCAAGACTTCCACCGGCGGCCGTAACATGGCCGGTGCCCGCGCCCTGTGGCGTGCCACTGGCATGAAAGATGGCGACTTCGACAAGCCCATCATCGCCATTGCCAATTCGTTCACACAGTTCGTGCCCGGCCACGTGCACCTGAAGGACCTGGGTCAGCTGGTGGCGCGCGAGATCGAGAAGGCCGGCGGCGTGGCCAAGGAATTCAACACCATCGCTGTGGACGACGGCATCGCCATGGGCCACGACGGCATGCTGTATTCGCTGCCCAGCCGTGACCTGATCGCCGACTCGGTCGAGTACATGGTCAACGCCCACTGCGCCGACGCGCTGGTGTGCATCTCCAACTGCGACAAGATCACCCCCGGCATGCTGATGGCCGCCATGCGCCTGAACATTCCGGTGATCTTCGTCTCCGGCGGCCCCATGGAAGCCGGCAAGACCAAGCTGGCCAACCCCGACACCAAGGTCATCGAGTTCAAGAAACTGGACCTGGTGGACGCCATGGTGATTGCTGCGGACCAGCGCTATTCCGACGCCGAAGTGGCTGAAGTGGAGCGCTCGGCCTGCCCCACTTGCGGTTCCTGCTCGGGCATGTTCACCGCCAACTCCATGAACTGCCTGACCGAGGCGCTGGGCCTGTCCCTGCCCGGTAACGGCACCGTGGTGGCCACGCACGCCGACCGCGAAGCGCTGTTCCTGAGCGCCGGCCGTCGCATTGTGGAACTGGCCCGCCAGTACTACGAACAAGACGACGCATCCGTGCTGCCGCGCGCCGTGGGCTTCAAGGCCTTTGAGAACGCCATCACGCTGGACATCGCCATGGGCGGCTCCACCAACACCATCCTGCACCTGCTGGCCATCGCCCAGGAAGCCGGCATCGACTTCACCATGGCCGACATCGACCGCCTCTCGCGCGTCGTGCCCCAGCTGTGCAAGGTGGCGCCCAACACCGCCAAGTACCACATCGAAGACGTGCACCGCGCTGGCGGCATCATGGCCATCCTGGGAGAGCTGGCCCGCGCCGGCAAGCTGCACACCGACGTGCCCTCGGTGGCCGGTGGCAGCATGGCCGAGGTGCTGGCCAAGTGGGACATCTCCGTCTCGCAAGACGAAGCCGTGCGCAAGTTCTACATGGCTGGCCCTGCCGGTATCCCCACGCAAGTGGCGTTCAGCCAGAACACCCGCTGGCCCAGCCTGGACCTGGATCGCGCCGAAGGCTGCATCCGCTCTTATGAGCATGCGTTCAGCAAGGAGGGCGGCCTGGCCGTGCTGACGGGCAATATCGCCTTGAACGGCTGCGTGGTGAAGTCTGCTGGCGTGGACGAATCCATCTTGGTGTTTGAAGGCACGGCCCACGTGGTCGAGTCGCAGGACGAGGCCGTGGAGAACATCCTGGCCGACAAGGTCAAGGCCGGTGATGTGGTCATCGTGCGCTACGAAGGCCCCAAGGGTGGCCCCGGCATGCAGGAAATGCTCTACCCCACCAGCTACCTCAAGTCCAAGGGCCTGGGCAAGGCCTGCGCGCTGCTGACGGACGGCCGTTTCTCCGGCGGGACCTCGGGCCTGTCGATTGGTCACTGCTCGCCCGAAGCGGCGGCCGGTGGCGCCATCGGCCTGGTGCAGAACGGCGACAAGATCCGCATCGACATCCCCAACCGCACCATCAACGCCCTGGTCAGCGACGAAGAGCTGGCCCGCCGCCGCGAGCTGCAGAACGCCAAGGGCTGGAAGCCCGCCAAGCCACGTCCGCGCAAGATTTCGGCGGCGCTCAAGGCCTACGCCAAGCTGGTCACCAGCGCCGACACGGGCGCGGTGCGCGACCTGTCCCTGCTGGACGACTAAGGCGTTCCGGCGCCGGGTCTGCACAAGCCGCTGTGAACCAGCGGCTTTTTTCATCGCCTGCCGCCAGGGCAGGTGGGGGCGCAACGCCGGTCAGGTCACGCGGGGGCCATCTTTCGGGGGAGCAGATAGCTCATGAAAACGTAGCTATTTGCGCAGATATAAAAAGGAATTGGGAATGAAAATGCTTTCAAATCCTTGTTTTGAATACGTTTGCAGCTATGTTTTATGAATCGGTGTCGGGGCTGAAGGCAGCGTGTTGCAGGTTGGGGGTCAGAGGGCGTCGCCGCGGGTGGCGGGCAGTGATGGCCGGCATGCTGGCATGGGCGGCGGGCACCGTGCCGGCGCTGGCCCAGGAATTTCCGCACAGGCCCGTCAAGCTGGTGGTGCCGTTTGCAGCGGCGGGTTCTACCGACATCGTGGCGCGGCTGGTGGCCGATGCCCTGCAGGGGCCGCTGGGCCAGCCGGTGTACGTGGAGAACAAGGCCGGCGCCGGTGGCATGCTGGGGGCCGAGGCAGTGGCCCGCTCCATGCCCGACGGCTACACCCTGGGCCTGGGCTCCATCAGCACCCTGGCGGTCAATCCGGTGGTGCTCAAGGCATCGCGGGTGCAGCCGCTGCAGGACTTCGCCATGGTGGTGCCGCTGGCGTCGATTGCCTCGGTGTTCTCCGTGCCCGCCAGCCTGCAGGTGCACGACTTTGCGCAGTTCCTCAAACAGGCGCGCCTGCAGGGCGATGGCTGGGCAGCGGGGTCTTCGGGCGTCGGGTCGGTGGGCCACGTCATCCTGGAGGCCTTGAACGCCGATCTCGGTCTGCAGCTGCGCCATATCCCGTTCAAGGGCATGGGGCCGGTGATCAACAGCACGCTGGCCGGGCAGACCCAGGTGCTCAGCGACCAGTACCCGTCCTCGGCACCGCACATCCAGACGGGCCGACTGGTTCCCGTGGCCGTGGCGGCCAAGGAGCGCCTGGCCGATCTGCCGCAGGTGCCGACGCTGGCAGAACTGGGCTACCCCGAACTCAATGCGCTGGCCATCACCTGGTTTGGCCTGGTTGTGCCTGCCGGCACGCCAGCGCCCGTGGTGCAGCGCCTGAACCGGGCGGCCAACCAGGCACTGCAGCAGCCCGCCTTGCGCGCCCGCCTGGCACAGCTGGGGGTGACCCCGCTGGGGGGCACGCCCATCCACCTGGAGCACCTGGTGGCCCAGACCACGGCCCAGGTGCGGGCGCTGGTGCAGCAACGCGGCATCAGCGACGGATCGCCGTGAAGCACGGCGATCCAATAGCCTGGCACCCATGAAAAAGGCGCCCACAAGGGGCGCCGATGCGAAAGAGCGAGGGGCCGGCCGTCAGGCGGCGGCGCCCATCTGGGCCTGCAGGTAGTTGGGCAGGCCGATCTTGTCGATCAGGCCCAGCTGCTTTTCCAGCCAGTAGGCGTGGTCTTCCTCGGTGTCCTTGAGCTGGGCCAGCAGCAGGTCGCGTGTCTGGAAGTCGTGGTGCTGCTCGCACAGCACCATGGCGGCGCGCAGGTTGTCGCGCACCTGGTATTCCACGGCCAGATCCTTGCGCAGCATGGCTTCTACCGTGTCACCGGGCTCGAAGGCATGGGGGCGCATGTCGGGCTTGCCGCCGAGGAACAGGATGCGGCGCAGGATGACATCGGCGTGGACGGTTTCCTCTTCCATTTCGTGGTGGATGCGTTCGTACAGGCGCATGAAGCCCTGGTCTTCGTACTGGCGCGAATGGATGAAGTACTGGTCGCGGGCTGCCAGTTCGCCGCGCAGCAGCGCGTTGAGGCAGGAGATGACGTCGGGATGGCCTTGCATGGTTCTTGTTCTTCAAAAGTGAGCGATGGCCGCAGTATGGCGGCAAGCCCACCGGCTGCCAAATGGCCGGACGCTAATCCCCCGCTGTAGCGGATTGCATGCATGCGAAACGCAGAATCATTCGCGATGGTGCCGACTGCCGCCTCTGCGTCTTTTGGTGGTCTCTGCCTGCGGCACAATGCATGGCATGTTGATGTACCCACAGATTGATCCCGTGGCCCTGCAATTGGGTCCGGTTGCCATCCACTGGTATGGCCTGACGTACCTGGCCGCGTTCGGATTGTTTCTCTGGCTGGGCGTGCGCCGTCTGCAGCACCCGCCGTTCAACCGCATGCAAGGGCCCACCGCCTGGACACGCCGGGACGTGGAGGACTTGCTGTTTCAGGGGGTGGTGGGCGTCATCATCGGGGGGCGCCTGGGGTATTGCCTGTTCTACAAGCCTGCTTACTACCTCAGCCATCCGCTGGAAGTCTTCGCGGTCTGGGAAGGCGGCATGAGCTTCCATGGCGGCCTGCTGGGCGTGATTGCCGCCATGCTGTGGTTCGCCTACCAGCGCAAGCGCTCCTGGCTGCAGGTGGCCGACTTCGTGGCGCCGTGTGTGCCCACGGGCCTGGCGGCCGGGCGGATCGGCAATTTCATCAATGGAGAGCTCTGGGGGCGCTTTGCCAGCCCCGAGCTGCCCTGGGCGATGGTGTTTCCGCAAAGCGGCTCCATGCTGCCGCGCCACCCCTCGCAGATCTACCAGTTCCTGCTGGAAGGCTTGCTGCTGTTTGTGCTGCTGTGGCTGTACGCGCAGAAAGAGCGCAAGCCCGGCCAGGTGGCCGCGGTGTTCCTGATGGGCTACGGCGCCTTCCGTTTCATTGCCGAATATTTCCGAGAGCCCGATGCCTACCTGGGCATTCTGTCCCTGGGCATGAGCATGGGGCAGTGGCTGTGCGTGCCCATGGTGCTGGGGGGCGCAATCCTGTGGGCCTGGGCTGCACAGCGCAAGCCCCAGGCATGAACCTGCGCGCGGTCGATTAACCTGCAGAAAGAGAGTCCGGTTTGCCAGACAGGCGTACGTGTTTGCAGTGGACGGCAGCCCTGGCGGCATGGCCGTCCGTGCGCGAGCCCTGGGCACAGACGGCCGCCGTGGCGCGCAAAGGCCCGGGGGCCTGGCCGACGGACCCGGTGACCCTGGTGGTTCCCTTCCCTGCCGGCGGCACCACGGCCTTGCTGGCCAAGCAACTGGTCAAACCCTTTCAGCAACACACCCAGCAGAGCTTGCGCCTGCAGTACCAAAGCGGCGCCGCAGGGGTGCAAGGGGCGGCATATGCCGCCAGTGCACCGCCGGATGGCAAGCACCTGCTGATGGGGGGCAGCAACCTGGCCGTGGCCCGCGCCTTGGCGGCTGACGATGACTTCGACCTGGTGGAGGATCTGCGCCCGCTGGCGCTGGTGGCACGCGTCCCCCTAGTGCTGCTGGTCAATCCGGGTCGCATGCGTTCGCGGACCGCGATGGAGTGGCTGTCGGACCTGGGGCGCAAGCCGATGTACTACCGCATGGCTTCGGCCGGCCAGGGCTCTTCCAGCCATGTCTATGCCGAAATCTTGCGCCAGCAGGAGGCCTTGCGTTTCAAGTTCGTGCATTTCCGAGGGGCCGGACCTGCCTTGCAGGATTTGCTGGCCGGCTCGGTGGACATGA
Organism: Comamonas sp. CAH-2; assembly: GCF_009668305.1. Taxonomy (NCBI): domain Bacteria; kingdom Pseudomonadati; phylum Pseudomonadota; class Betaproteobacteria; order Burkholderiales; family Comamonadaceae; genus Comamonas; species Comamonas sp. CAH-2. Next base: position 18,225 of record NZ_VSWF01000042.1, on the reverse strand, counting down.
TGATCGATGGCGTGGTGTCCTGCCTGCCGCATGTGCGCAGCGGCCGTTTGAAGGCCTTGATGGTGTCGGGCAATGAACGGGTCGCCTCCCTGCCCGATGTGCCCTGCGCGACTGAATTGGGGGTGCATGCCATGGACCGTGTGGCCTGGTATGGCCTTTTCGCGCCCAAGCAACTGCCGGACAGCCGCGCGGCCGCGATTGTGGACGTGCTGCGGCAGCTGGGCGCCGATCCGCAACTGAAGTCGAGCTTGGCCGATCTGGGCATTGGCTGGGGCGGGCTGTACGGCGAGGCTTTTGAATCCATGGTCAAGGAGCAGACCCTGGAGTGGGCCCAGCGCATGAAGGCCTTAGGACTGCAGAATATTTTGCAAAAAAATCCGGAAGAGGGCTGAACACCGTGGGGCATATTCAGGCACAGCCGCTGCAGGATGCAGCGGGCAACAGCACCGGGATCTGGCAGGTTGAGATCAGCCATCCAGGCAAGCTCAATGCGATGACACGCGCGATGTGGCGCCAGCTGCGCGCAGTCTTTGAGCAACTGCAGCACGACCCGCGGGTGCGCTGTGTCGTGGTGCAGGGCGCGGGTGAGACCTTCTGCGCCGGCGGGGACATTTCCGAATATCCGGCATTCCGGTTCGATCCGGTGCAGCTGGAGGCCTTCCACGAAGAGGAGGTCTGGGGCGGTTTGCAGGCGATGCTGGCGTGTGATGTGCCCATCGTGGCCAGCATTGCCGGGGCCTGCATGGGCGCCGGGGTGGAGATTGCCAGCTGCTGCGATGTACGCCTGGCCGCCGACAACGCGAAATTCGGGGCACCGATCGCCAAGCTGGGCTTCCCCATGGCGCCCAAGGAGGCACAGCTGGTGTCGGCGGCCCTGGGCATGCACACGGCCAGGCGCATGCTGCTGGAGGCGGCGGTGTTGAACGCACACGAGGTGGCCGCTGTGGGTTTTATGGCGCCACCAGTCCCGGCGGCACAACTGCCGCAGCTGGTGCAGCGCACGGCCCAGCGTATTGCCAGCCTGGCCCCCCAGGCAGCGCGATTGAACAAGCAGACCCTGCGCAGCCTGGTGCGTGGTGAAGTCGTGCCGTCACCCTATGCGTACGCCGCAAGCGCCGAGCACCAGGAAGGCATCACCGCTTTCCTGGCCAAGCGGGTGCCGAATTTTGGTTAGGCCAGGGTCTGTTGGCGTAAGACCCGGAAAGCGCTTGAACTGATGCGGAATGGTTCGGAATCTGGCCTGTCAACGGCGTGGGAGGTGCCCATAGGGCGGTTGCTGGCGCAGTTTGCAGATGTCCCTGGCGCGGCGGTGTGGGTGATGCTGCCGTCACCGACCATGCGTGCCGTGGTCCACGCGGCTGCGCGGCATGCGGGCTTGCACGCGATTGATGGTCCCGAGGTGTTGCGGCAGGAGGAGGTGCGCGATGCGCTGGCACAGACCTCGCCTGCGGTGGTGGTCTGTCCGCCCGAGGTGTTTGGCTGGATGTCCAAGCTCGCGTTCTTGCAGGGCTGCCGTGCCGTCTACACCTGTGGGGCGGATGGTGCCGGGACCTTGCTGGACCGTGCGGCGCACTTCGTTAGGGCAACTGGGACCTGAACGCAGGCCGCATGGACCCACAAAAAGGGATCCCTGGGGATCCCTTTTTGTGGGTGGCACAGGGGCCGCGGCTCAGCGCAACACCAGCACTGGCACTTCGGAGTGGGTGAGCACGTGCTGTGTTTCGCTGCCCAGCAGCAAGCGCTTGAGGCCTTTGCGGCCATGCGAAGCCATGACGATCAAATCGGCATTTTGCTTGGTGGCGGCCGAGATGATGGATTCTGCAATCAGGTCGGATTTGGCCACGCTGGTCTTGACGGTGACGCCAATCGCCTTGCCGTCGGTTTTGATCTTGTTCAGCACAGCCTGGGCCTGCTCGGTCCATTGCGCTTCGATGCGCTTGATTTCCGAGGGGTCCACAGTGGCGCCACCTTCCAGGTAGCTGCGGGGATAGCGCGGCACCACCTTGAGGGCGATGAGGGTGGCTTGGTTCATCTTGGCGATGGACAGGGCGTGGCTGACCGCCTTGTCGGACAGGGGGGAGCCATCGGTTGCGACCAGAATGCGTTCGTACATTGCTTATCTCCAAGTTGTCGTGTGGATAGTTTCCAGCATAGTTTTTGCCACAGGTTGGGTCTTGATGTAAGTCAATGTGTGTAAGGGTGTTCATGGATACTCTCGCACCATGTCCCAAGAGCATCCTCGGCCAGCTTCCGAACCGGAAGAAACGGCGCCCAGTCGCGACTTTCCTGCTGTTGCCGGTGAACTCCATTTGCTGGACGATCCAGCGGAATGGGACAGCTTTGGCAAGCCGCTGGCAGTTGTGCCGGGCCAGTCCTACGTGCCGCAGGATGTGGAGGTCTGGGATTCGCACATCGCCCTGGATGGCATGTACTGCGCGACCTGCGCGCTGACCATCGAAGATGCCCTGCGGGCCGTGCCGGGCGTGGAACGTGCCGAAGTGAGCGCCGCCGCCAAGCGTGCCCGCGTGGTGTGGCGCCCAGCCTTGGTGCTGCCTTCGCAATGGATGGCCGCGGTGCAGAAGGCGGGGTACAAGGCTTTTCCTGCCCGTGATGCGGTGGCGCGCGAGATCCGTCTGGCACAGCACCGCAAGGCCTTGTGGCGCTGGTTGCTGGCCACCTTTTGCATGATGCAGGTCATGATGTACGCATGGCCGGCCTACGACGCCCAGCCCGGCGATTTGCTGATGGAGTTCGAGCGTCTGCTGCGCTGGGCTTCCTGGGTGATTTGCATTCCCATGCTGATTTTTGCCTGTGGGCCCTTCTTCAGCGGTGCCTGGCGGGACCTGCGTCGGCGGCGCGTGAGCATGGATTTGCCCGTGGCGCTGGGCATGATCATCACGTTCATCGTCAGCACGATCGGGACCTTTGCGCCGGAAGGGATTTTTGGCCAAGAGGTGTTCTACGACTCCCTGACCATGTTCGTCAGCTTTTTGCTGGCCGGGCGTTGGCTGGAAGTGCGCCTGCGTGACCGCACCGCCGGGGCCTTGGATGCGGTACTGAACCGTTTGCCGGACAGTGTGGAGAAGCGCCAGGCCGATGGCCGTTTTGAGCGCGTGGCGCTGCGCCTGATTGCCGGGGGGGATGTGCTGCGCATTCTGCCGGGCGAGGCCTTTCCCGTGGACGGCGTCATTGTGCGGGGGCGCACCCAGGCGGATGAGGCCTTGCTGACCGGGGAGTCGCGGCCCGTGTCGCGCGCCGAGGGCGAGCGTGTGATTGCCGGGAGCTACAACCTGACTGCACCGGTCGAGTTGCGCGTGGACCGCGTCGGGGCGCAGACCAAGTTTGCCCAAATTGTCGAGTTGATGGAAAGCGCCTCCACGCAAAAGCCGCGCTTGGCGCAACTGGCCGACAAGGTGGCTGGCCCGTTCCTGGTGGTGGTCCTGGGCTTGGCCTTGCTGTCTGCCGTCTACTGGTGGCCCACCGATCCGGGGCATGCGCTGATGATCGCAGCGGCTGTGCTGATCGTGACTTGCCCCTGCGCCCTCTCGCTGGCGACGCCCGTGGCCATGCTCACGGCAGCGGGGACCCTGGCGCGCAATGGGATTCTGGTGCGCAACCTCCAGGGGATTGAAGCGCTGGCGACGGCCGATACCTTGGTGTTCGACAAGACGGGCACGTTGACGCGCGATGGCCTGCAGGTGGCGCGCATGGCGGTGGGGGGCGCGGGCGATGAGCGTGCTTTGCAGGGCCTGGCGGCCGCGGTGGCGCAGCAATCGCGCCACCCCGTCTCCCGGGCCGTGGTCAGTTTTGGCCAGGCATGGGCGCACAAGTGGCAGGTGCTGGAGGTGGAAGAGCTGGCAGGGCAGGGCTTGCGTGCCTGTGTGCAGCCCGCCGGTGCCGCGCAGCCTGCGGTGTGGGTGCGCCTGGGCTCGCACGCCTATGCCGGCGCTCCCGGGGTGGTGCAGGCCGGGCAGGCTGTCTATCTGGCACAAGAGGCACAGTCACCCTTATTGACGCCGCTCGCTGTCTTTGAGCTGAGCGAAGGCCTGCGCGCAGAAGCAGCAGTTGTCGTCGCCGCGATGCAGCGCAGTGGCCTACATGTGCAACTGCTGTCCGGCGATGGGCCGCAGGCTGTGGCCCGGATCGCGCAGGAGGTGGGGATTGGCGATTTTGTGGCGGAGTGCTCGCCACAGTCCAAGCTTGCACATATCCGCGCAATGCAAGAGGATGGGCGGCATATTGCGATGGTGGGAGACGGCCTGAACGACGGCCCGGTGCTGGCGGGGGCCAATGTGTCGTTCGCTTTTGGGCGTGCCGTACCTTTGGCGCAGGCGCGCTCGGACTTTGTGGTGTTGAGCGACAACCTGGAGCTGGTGTGGCAGGCGGTCTTGCTGGCGCGCAAGACGCTGCGCGTCGTGCGCCAGAATCTGCTGGGTTCGGCCTTGTACAACGCACTGTCGATCCCGCTGGCCATGGTGGGATGGATGCCCGCATGGCTTGCGGGCCTGGGCATGGCATTGAGCTCGTTGCTGGTGGTGCTGAATGCCGCGCGCCTGGCCAAGCCTGTGCCGTTGCAGCCGGCTGCGCCGCAGGGGTCGCCGGTTTCTCCCTCAATGCCGGCCACGGCCTAGGCGGGTGTTTTCATGGAAATTCTGTATTTGCTGATTCCGTTGTCCGTGGTGCTGGTGCTGCTGATCGCTGGGGGGTTGTGGTGGGCGATTTACCGCGGGCAGTTTGAGAGCGTCGAGCAGGAGGCAGAACGCATTCTTCGAGACGATTGATGTTTGTCAACAACACCCAGACCATAACAGTGAACACTTTCGACTGCATATTAAGAGGTGCCCGATGGATTCTCTAAAAACCAGTGCTGCACACTACAACGACACCGTAGTGCGACAGTTTTCAATCATGGCCGTCGTGTGGGGGGTAGTAGGCATGTTGGTCGGCGTTTTTATCGCCGCCCAATTGGCTTGGCCCGAACTCAACTTCGGAATTTCTTGGCTTAGCTTTGGGCGTCTGCGTCCATTGCATACAAACGCGGTGATTTTTGCGTTCGGCGGATGCGCCTTGTTCGCAACGAGCTACTACGTGGTGCAGCGTACCTGCCAAACCACATTGTTCCTGCCCAAGCTGGCAGCCTTCACCTTCTGGGGTTGGCAGCTGGTGATCGTGGCTGCAGCCGTTTCTCTGCCGCTCGGTTTTACCTCGGGCAAGGAATACGCTGAGCTGGAATGGCCCATCGACATCCTGATCACCCTGGTGTGGGTGTCCTACGCGATTGTGTTCTTCGGAACGATCGGTACGCGCAAGGTCAAGCACATCTACGTGGCCAACTGGTTCTTCGGCGCCTTCATCATCGCGGTGGCACTGCTGCACGTGGTCAACAGCGCCGCTGTGCCTGCTGGCCTGATGAAGAGCTACTCGGCCTACGCTGGCGTGCAAGATGCCATGATCCAGTGGTGGTACGGCCACAATGCGGTGGGCTTCTTCCTGACCGCAGGCTTCCTGGGCATGATGTACTACTTCATCCCCAAGCAGGCGGGCCGTCCGGTGTACTCCTACCGCCTGTCGATCGTGCACTTCTGGGCACTGATCTTCACCTACATGTGGGCGGGTCCTCACCACCTGCACTTCACGGCACTGCCCAACTGGACGCAGTCGGTCGGCATGGTGTTCTCGCTGATTCTGCTGGCACCGTCGTGGGGCGGCATGATCAACGGCATCATGACCCTGTCCGGCGCCTGGCACAAACTGCGTGATGACCCCGTGCTGCGTTTCCTGATCGTGTCCCTGTCGTTCTACGGCATGTCCACCTTCGAAGGTCCGATGATGTCCATCAAGACCGTGAACGCGCTGAGCCACTACACCGACTGGACCGTGGGCCACGTGCATTCCGGCGCTCTAGGCTGGGTGGGTCTGATCACCATGGGTTCGCTGTACTACCTGATTCCTCGCCTGTTCGGCAAGAAGGAAATGCACTCCAAGTCGGCGATCGAGCTGCACTTCTGGATGGCCACCATCGGCATCGTGCTGTACATCGCTGCGATGTGGATTGCCGGTGTGATGCAGGGCCTGATGTGGCGCGCTGTGAATCCTGACGGTACTTTGACCTATACCTTTGTGGAAAGCGTGAAGGCGACGTATCCCTTCTATGTGATTCGTACGATCGGTGGCCTTCTGTACTTGGTCGGCATGTTGATCATGGCCTGGAACGTGTTGAAGACCGCTGCGTCTGGCCGCGCCGTGAAGGTGGCTGTGCCTGCAGTGCATCCTGCCCACGCCTGAGTACTAGGAGTCTGAAATGTCTGCAAACAACAACAAGGCCTCTGGTGGCTTCACCCACGAGAAAGTGGAAACCAGCAATTTCTTGATGATCGTCTTGATCTTGCTGGTGGTGGCGGTGGGGGGGCTGGTGGAAATCGTTCCCCTGTTTTTCCAAAAGTCGACGACCGAGGCGGTGCAGGGCGTGGAGCCCTACCCTCCACTGCAACTGATGGGGCGCGACGTCTATCTGCGTGAGGGTTGCTACAACTGCCACTCCCAGATGATCCGTCCTTTCCGCGCAGAAACCATGCGCTACGGCCACTACTCGGTGGCGGGTGAGTTCGTGTACGACCACCCCTTCCAGTGGGGCTCCAAGCGTACCGGTCCTGACCTGCACCGCGTGGGCGGCAAGTACAGCGATGAATGGCACCGTATCCACTTGAACAACCCTCGTGATCTGGTGCCTGAGTCCAACATGCCCGAGTACCCATGGCTGCAAAAGAACCTGGTGGATCACACCGTGGTGGCCCAGCGCATGTCTGCGCTGCGGACAGTGGGTGTTCCCTATACCGACGAGCAAATCGCCGGTGCAGCGGAGCAGATCAAGGGCAAGACCGAAATGGAAGCATTGATTGCTTACCTGCAGGGTCTGGGCACTGCGCTGAAGTAAGAAGGAGCGGGTTATGGATATCACCACCATGCGCATTGTTGCGACGTTGGCATCGCTGGCGTGTTTCCTAGGCATCTGGTGGTGGGCGTATGCCCGCCGTAACCAGGCCCGCTTTGATGAGGCGGCGCAGCTGCCTTTCCAACAAGACTGATTCTCTCCACCAGAACGAGAACATCCCATGAGCGATTTCATAAACAATTTCTGGTCGGTCTATGTCGCAGGCATTACCTTAGCCGGCATCGTCGGCTGCTTGGTGCTCCTGGTCATTACCGCCCGCAAGAAGGTGGTTTCCGATGAGGAAAACACCACCGGCCACGTCTGGGACGAAGACCTGCGTGAACTGAACAACCCCATGCCACGCTGGTGGGTCTGGATGTTCGTGATCACCATCATCTTTGGTCTGCTGTACCTGACGGCTTATCCTGGTCTGGGTACTTATGCCGGCAAGCTGCAATGGAGCCAAGTGGGTGCCTACGAAGCCGAGGTGGAAAAAGCCAAGGCCGAGCTGGAGCCGCTGTATGCACGCTTCACGGCCATGAGCACGGAAGATGTGTCCAAGGACAGCCAGGCCATGGCCATCGGCGAGCGTTTGTTCATGAACAACTGCGCGCAATGCCACGGCTCCGATGCCCGCGGCAGCAAGAGCTTCCCGAACCTGGCCGACAACGATTGGCTGCACGGTGGCGCGCCTGAGAACATCAAGCAAACCATCACCCAGGGTCGTATCGGCATGATGCCTCCCCAGGCCGAAGCCGTGGGTTCTCCCGACGATGTGCGCAACCTGGCCCACTATGTTCTGAGCCTGTCCGGCAGCCCCCATGACTCGCTGAAGGCTTCGCTGGGCAAGTCCAAGTTCACCGCTTGCGCAGCCTGCCACGGCATGGACGGCAAGGGCAACACCATGCTCGGCGCGCCTAACCTGACCGATGACATCTGGCTTCACGGTTGGGGCGAACAGGCGATTGTGGACATGATCAACAATGGCAAGATGAACGAAATGCCTGCGCAGGACAAGAAGCTGACCCCTGCCCAGATCGACGTTCTGACCGCCTATGTCTGGGGTTTGTCACACAAGCCCGCAGCGGCTAACTGATCGTTGTGGCGATCCAAAAGGCGGCACTGTGTGCCGCCTTTTTATTTGGTGCGATTAGGGGAGCGTAATTCATGAGTTCCGAGCAAAAGAAACCGCAAAAAGTCATTCCTATCAAAGCGGAAAGCCAGGAAAAATCTGTCTCGTTTTACGAAGCGCATAAGAAAATCTATCCGCGCTCCATCAGCGGGACCTTCATGCGCTGGCGCTGGCTGATGGTGTGGGCCACGCAGCTGCTGTTCTACGGCCTGCCCTGGCTGGATTGGGGGCAGCGCCAGATGGTGCTGTTCGATCTGGGCGCGCGGCGCTTTTACCTGTTCGGCTACGTGCTGTACCCGCAGGACTTCATCTACCTCACGGGGCTGCTGATCATCAGTGCACTGGCCCTGTTCCTGTTCACGGCCGTGGCCGGGCGCCTGTGGTGCGGCTTCACCTGCCCGCAGACGGTGTACACGGAAATCTTCATGTGGATCGAGCACAAGGTCGAAGGTGACCGCAGTGCGCGCATCCGTCTCGACCAGGCCGGCTGGACCTGGGAGAAGGTTTGGAAAAAATCGCTCAAGCAATTGCTGTGGGTGGCGTTTGCCTTGTGGACCGGCTTCACCTTTGTGGGCTACTTTGTGCCCATCCGCGAGCTGGGCAGCGAGCTGCTGGCCCTGCAAGGTGGCTGGCAGATTTTCTGGGTGCTGTTCTACGGTTTTGCCACCTATGGCAATGCCGGCTACATGCGCGAGCAGGTCTGCAAGTACATGTGTCCCTACGCGCGCTTCCAGAGCGCGATGTTTGACAAGGACACGCTGGTGGTCAGCTATGACACCGTGCGCGGTGAAGCGCGCGGTCCGCGCAAGAAGGATGCGGATTACAAGTCCCAGGGACTGGGCGACTGCATCGACTGCAAGCTCTGTGTCCAGGTCTGCCCGGTGGGCATCGACATCCGCAACGGCCTGCAGTACGAGTGCATCGGCTGTGGCTTGTGCATCGATGCGTGCAACAACGTGATGGACAACATGCATTACCCGCGGGGCCTGATCCGCTTGACGACGCAAAACGCCGTTACCCAGCGCTGGCCACGCTCCCAGATCCTGCGGCGCATCGCCCGTCCTCGGGTGCTGATTTACGGTGCGGTTCTGGTCGGCCTGTCGGTGGCGATGGTGGTGAGCATGGCGCTGCGCGAGCCGTTGAAGGTGGACGTGATCCGTGACCGAGCCTCGCTGGCCCGGATCGTGGCCGGTGGCAAGCTCGAGAATGTCTATCGGCTGCAGGTCATGAACGCCACCGAGGCCACCCAGACCTACCATGTGCAGGTGCATGGGCTCAACGGGATCGAACTGGTCGAGGGGGGCGAGGTTGAAGTGCTGCCCGCCCAGACGCGCGGCGTGGCCGTGCGGGTGCAGATCCCCTACGGGGTGGCGGAGCCCGGTTCGCACCACATCGTGTTCGATATCGATGCGCGCAGCGGCGAGGGTCGTGTGTCCGAAAAATCGGTGTTCGTGGTGCCGCGTTGATGGTGATTGCTGGTCTGGCGCACGCTGCCGTTGGGCATTGTGCGCAATGTGTGTTTATCTCTCAGAAAGTCTAGGATGTCTCAAGCTGAAATGAAGCCCGAAGTCTCGACCGCTCCCTGGTGGAAATTCGGCCATGTGTGGCTGGTGCTGGCAGGTCCTGCCATTGTGGTGGTGGCGGGCATTGTCACCTTGGTCATTGCCACGCGTGGCGCGGACCCGGTTGTGGACCCCGACTATTACCAGAAGGGCGTGAACATCAACGAGCAATTGCGCAACCCGGACAAAAGCCATGCGCCTGCGCACGCGGTGCGCAACCATGCCGCCACCCCTGCGGACGATTTGCCCAACCTGGCACCCAAGTGATGCGGCGTGCTGACAGGCCGTTTGTGCTGTTCTCGGCAGCACGGGGGGCATGACCGCGCAGAGGGGATTGGCTTAAAACATAGCTGCTGGCGCATGTAATCAGTAGGTTTCAAATAGAAAATTATTTGAAATTCAATGGAATCAAGCGCTGGCAGCTATGTTTTTTTATTCAGTGTTTGTCCCACAACCAGGGTGCAGTGCCTGTGGACACAATTTATGCACAACCCCTTGCGAAGGAGTGCTTTTATGTGGACACGACGCTGGATGTGGATTGGCTGGCCGGCCTTTGTGGCGGCCGGCGTGATGGAGATGCTGGTTTTCGCGGCGTTTGACCCGCACGACATGCTGTGGATGGGGCAGGCGGTGGAGTTGTCGCGCACGGCCATCTACACCCTGGCATTCTTTGCGTTCTGGGCGGTCTTCGCCGTGGCCGGCTGGATGACCATGGTGCTGGCCCTGCCCAGCGCCGCGGTCAATGCCCAAGCCCAGGCGCCGTCGGCCGGGCTTGGTGATCCCGAGCGGCTGCAAGCCTGCTATCCCAACAACGCGTGAAGTAAAAAGGCCTCCCTGCAAATCCAGAGAGGCCTTTTTTCGTGTACCTGCGCTGAGGCAGCGGCAGGTGGTTACTTGTTGCAGTCCTGGTGGCTGTTGACCAAGCGTTGCAGCGCGGCAGTATCCAGAATGCGCACGTGGCGCTGTTTGACTTCCACCATGCCTTCTTCGACGAACTTCGAGAAAGTGCGGCTGACCGTCTCCAGCTTCAGGCCCAGGTAGCTGCCGATCTCTTCGCGCGTCATGCGCAGCACCAGTTCCGACGACGAGAAGCCGCGTGCGTGCAGGCGCTGCACCAGATTTAGGATGAAGGCCGCCAGGCGTTCTTCGGCGCGCATGCTGCCCAGCAGCAGCATCACACCGTGCTCGCGCACGATTTCGCGGCTCATGACCTTGTGCACGTGGGTCTGCAGGGCCGTCACTTCGCGCGACACCTCCTCCAGCCCGTCAAACGGCATCACGCACACTTCGGCATCTTCCAGGGCCACCGCATCGCAGGTGTGGTGGTCATGCACGATGCCATCCAGGCCAATGATCTCGCCGGCCATCTGGAAGCCTGTCACCTGGTCGCGACCATCTTCGGTAGCCACGCAGGTCTTGAAAAAGCCTGTGCGGATGGCATACAGCGATGTGAAGGGCTCCCCGTTGCGGAACAGGGTGCCGCCGCGCTTGACCTTGCGGCGGGTGGCCACAATTTCGTCGATGCGCTGCAACTGCTGCTCACTCAGCCCCACAGGCATGCACAGCTCGCGCAGGTTGCAGTTGGAACAGGTGACTTTGATGGTTGGAGGGGTCATGTACTCGGACGCGGCGTGGTGCAGGCATTCTTGCGGGTCACGCGGTGCGTTAAAGGTCGGTAAAAAAGAAGCTGTTACAACTGGGATTGCGGTGAATGATGCTTGTCAAAATTGTGGCATTGCTTGATCGCAGACCTCTTGATTCACGTCAAGGATGGTTGCGGGCCATTGGTGCACAGTCTAACAATCAAGGAAAAAAGATTCATGACTGTCGTCACACCCGAACTCCTGCGTCGTTACGACGTACCTGGTCCACGCTATACCTCTTACCCCACAGCAGACAGGTTTGTGGAAGCGTTTGGTGATAGCGACTATATCTTGGCTCTGAAGCAACGCAAAGTCGCTGCGGCTGCCAAGCAGCCGATGTCGCTGTATGTGCACATCCCGTTTTGCGAATCGCTGTGCTATTACTGCGCGTGCAACAAGATCGTGACCAAGCACCATGAGCGTGCTGCCACGTACATGCGCTATCTGGAGCGCGAGGTCGATCTGCACCTGCAGCACTGCGGGCGGGGGCAGGTGGTCAGCCAGTTCCATGTCGGCGGAGGAACGCCCACGTTCCTGTCCGATGACGAGCTGCGTGAGCTGTGGCAGATGCTGCGCGAGCGTTTCGCCTTTGATCCTGCTGGCGAGTATTCCATCGAGGTGGACCCGCGCACGGTGACGCGCGAGCGCCTGGCTGTGCTCAAGGAAGTTGGCTTCAACCGCCTGAGTTTCGGCGTGCAGGACTTCGATCCCGATGTGCAAAAGGCCGTGCACCGCGAGCAGCCCGCCGAGCAGGTGTTCGATCTGGTGGCCGCTGCGCGCGAATTGGGATTCCAGTCCATCAATGTGGACCTGATTTATGGCCTGCCCAAGCAGAACGCGCAATCGTTTGCGCGCACGCTGCAACAGGTGGCACAGCTGCGCCCGGATCGCATTGCCTTGTATGCGTACGCCCACTTGCCCGAGCGTTTCAAGGCCCAGCGCCGCATCCTGCAGCAGGACTTGCCACCTGCGCCAGACAAGGTGAACATGCTCTCGGCGGCCATCGCCAGTTTCATTGATGCGGGCTACGTGTATGTGGGCATGGACCACTTTGCCTTGCCTGAGGATGCGCTGGCAGTGGCCAAGCGCCAGGGGCGACTGCATCGCAACTTCCAGGGCTACAGCACCCAGCCGGATTGCGATCTGATTGCGCTGGGGGTTTCGGCGATCGGCCGCGTAGGCGCCACCTACAGCCAGAACGCCAAGACGCTGGAAGAGTATTACGACCTGCTGGACCAGGGACGCCTGCCCGTGGTGCGCGGTCTGGCGCTGACGCGCGATGACTTGATCCGCCGCGCCGTGATCATGACCATCATGTGCCAGGGCGAGGTGCTGTTCGAGTCGATCAACAACGCATGGCTGATCGACTTCCCGCAGTATTTCGCGGCGGAAATCGCTGCACTCGAAAGCCAGCAAGAAGAAGGCCTGGTGGAAATCCAGGACGACTGCATCAAGGTGACCGAGAAGGGGTGGTTCTTCGTGCGCGGCGTCGCCCTGGTGTTTGACCGTTATTTGCAGGCAGACCGCAACCGGGCCAGGTTTTCGCGGATCATCTGATCCTTATGGCGCTTTCTCTGCTTTGGACGGCATTTTTCATGGGGCTCGTGGGTGGGCCCCATTGTCTTGCCATGTGTGCCGCACCCTGCCATGCCGTCATCCAGGGGCAGGCCCATGCCGTGCGCCTGCATGCCGGCGCCGCTGTGGCGTCGTCCCGCGGCGTGCCTGGCTGGGCGGCCCTGCAATTCCACACCGGGCGTTTGCTGGGTTACGGCATGCTGGGGGCGGTGGCCGCCCTGGCGATGGAGCAGGTGGCTTGGTTCTCTGACCGTACCTCCTTGCTGCACCCGGTGTGGGTGCTGATGCATCTGCTGATTCTGGCCTGGGGTTTGCTCATGGTGTTTCAGGGACAGCAGCCGGCATGGCTGGAGCGCGCTGGCCGTGCGGCCTGGGCCAAGGTCCAACCCGTGCTGGCGTTGCCCGGCGGGGGGCTGCTGGCGGGTATTGCGTGGGCGCTGATGCCATGCGGCCTGCTTTATTCCGCCGTGCTGGTGGCCGCCCTGAGTGGTGGTGCTGTGGCAGGGGCTGGCAGCATGGTGGCGTTTGCCGTGGGGGGCGGGTTGTGGCTGTGGTTGGCACCGTACGCGTGGCGCTGGCTCAGTGGGCGGGTGCGCCGCTGGCGGGCAGAGTGGGGCACCCGCGTGGCCGGTCTGATGCTGGTGGCGGTGTCGCTGTGGGCGCTCTGGATGGATCTGATCTTTACCCCCGCCATGTGGTGCCGCTAGGTGGCAGGCGGCGCCTCCGGCACCATGTTGCAGCAGTTGCAGCAGTTGCAGGACCACTGTGCATATGAACAACCAAGCATGCCAAAGCTATTCGGGCGCCAATTCAGGCGGCCTGGCCAAGCATGTGGTTGGTTTTTTGGGGGATGCCTGCGTCAAGGCGGTGAAGGTGTCTGCAAAGCCGCCGGGCCGTCAACCTGAACCGGGGGTTCAGGTGGGCGAGAGCAACCTAGCATTGGGTTCATCTGACGCGAGACGATCACGCTTGCCAGGCAATGTATCAAGCCCGTGCTCACAGAGCATTGGTTCAAGGCAATATAAAGCCCGGAGGATTGCAGACGGTTGTGATTTTACAGGGCTTGTGAACCGGCGGGTGGCAATTCCACGCGAATGTCATTGTCTAAATCGGCAGCGCTTGCGGTGGTATCCAAGGTCGCTGCACCAGGCAGGCTGTCCGGGATGGTTTGAAAGGCGATTTCAGCCTGTGCAACCTGAGGTGCTGTGGCCATGGCCTGGACTTGCAGTTGTGCGGGGTAGGACGGTGCGTCGGCCTCGGGTGCCGGCGCCAGGGCCGTGTCCAGCCGGTGCAGCAGTTGGGCGGCCAGCTGGGCGTCGTGCTCGGCCTGGGCCTGCAGCGTGAGCAGCAAAGGATCGGGTTCGGCAATATCGGGCAATCCGGCCTCCCCCAGCTCCTGCATATCAGCCAGCTGTTGCTGCAGGGCCTGCAGCTGCTTGCGCAATTCCAGGTTTTCGTAGGCCAGGTTCACGGCCAGCAACACCCCCACGCGTTCGCGCGAGCGCAGCTTGCTGGTGTTGCGCATGTGCTGGAACTGCTGGTCGACGCGTTCCACGGCTTCCAGCAACTGGTTTTCCTGGCCGTCCGGGCAGGTGAGCAGGTAGTCCTGGTGCAGGATCTGGATTTCGATCTGGCTCATGGCGCTTCTTGATTCGCAGGCAGGCGTTCGATCAACGCATCCACCCGGGCGCGCGCCGCCTTCAGGCGTGAGCGCAGCGAGTCGCGCTCTTGCTGCAGCGCATGGACCTCTGCGCTCAGCAGGCGGTTGGCATGTTGCAGCGCTTCGTACTTCTCCAGCAGAAGCTCGATGCGCTCGGCCACGGGGTCAAGAATGGATGGTGTCGTCATGGATGGCCTCAATTGTAGGACGCCCCCTTGGCCGTGGATGGCAAATTCACCGCAAGTGCAGCGGTCTGGGGCTTCCTGCTTGTATCAAGCTGTCAATTGTCCGGGGCAGGCGGTTCTGCGCGTGTCCGACAGATGCCTGTGTGGCCCCGGCGGCCAGGGGCGGTCAGACGGCGACAGGCAATTGTTCTTCGACTTCCTGGGCCGATTGCGGGCGGGTGACGCGGCCGATTTCTTGACCCTGGCGCAGCACGACCAGGGTGGGCCAGAGCTTGACCTTGAAGTGGCGGCCCAGCTTGCGGCCCTGGCCATCTTCGATCTTGATGTGTGTGATGTCGCGGCGTTCGTGCAGCGCCTCGCGCAAAAACGGCTGGGCGGCCTGGCAGTGCGGGCACCAGTCGACACCAAACTCCACAGCGACGGTGCCTGGCAGGTCGGCCAGGTCCTCGGGCGCTGGGGCGGGATCGGTGAAGGCGGTGGCAAAAGGCATGCGGGACTCCTAGGGTGGTGGGGCAGCAAAGCGCACATCGTCGCTGCAAGCGGCGGGTGCCGTCAAACCGTGGGCGCTTGTCCTTGTCACCTGGGTGCGCATTCGCCTGGAGGTGGTGCAGTGGCGGGATCGCAGCGGCCCGCCGCTTGGCATACGGCGGTCAGGCGGCATCGGTTTGCGGAGGGTGCAGGGCTGTGCGCCAGTGCGGAGGAAGAAAGCTGGTCTGTTTCGTGGCTACTGCAATTTTGAGAGCTGTTGGTGCTTGCTGCATCTGCGTTGTAGGTCGATTTGATGCATGAGAGAGCGGGGCCGAAGTTGAAGCCTGGCAGACGTGCGAAGCAGTGCGAGCTAGGCCGGCTGCCAAGCCTGCACGACGTTGGGAGCCATGTGCGGCCCGCACGGCGCCGGTCCTGTCTGGCCACGGCCTGTGCTCAGTGCTCAGTGCTCAGTGCTCAGTGCTCAGTGCTCAGTGCTCAGTGCTCAGTGCTCAGTGCTCAGTGCATTGAGGCCTTAAGCAAGGCGGCATGGTCCTAGTGGCGGGGGCGGAGGAGCATGGATGCGCAGGGCGGCAGTAATCGCCCGCGCGGTGTGCCAGGGCTTAGGCCGAGTCTTCCAGCAGGCGCAGCTCCTGCTGGGTATTGGCGTTGGCGAAGGCATGCACGTCGTCGCCCGCCGCATCGAAGCGGCACAGGGCCTGGGCATGTTGCGCGGTCCAGGCGTCGATCTTGCGGCCCCCCTGCTGCACAAAGTCCTGCAGGCTGGGCAGCAGGCTGCGGTGCAGCAGGGCGAACACGGGCTGGGGGCGCAGCTGCAGCGCCCCGTCACGCCCGGCTTCGGGGCCTGCGGCCAGCACGATCTGGGCGTGCTCGCGCACGGCGGTGGCGGCCATGCGCGCCGCCAGATCGCGCGGAAAGCGCGGGCTGTCGCAGGGCACGGTCAGCAGCCAGGGGGTGGTGCAGTGCGTCAGGCCGGTCAGAAAACCGGCCAGGGGTCCGGCGTAGTCGGGCAGCACATCGGGGTGCACCGGCACGTGGAAGCCCTGGTAGACCTCCAGGTGGCGGTTGGCATTGAGCATGCACGTGCCCACCTGGGGTTGCAGGCGCTGCAGGGCGTGCAGCGCCAGGGGCTGGCCGAGAAAGGCTTGCAGGCCCTTGTCCACGCCACCCATGCGGCTGCCGCGGCCACCGGCCAGCACCATGCCGGTGATGTCAGCGGCAGGCAGCGGGGCGCTTGGGGCGTGAGGGAGGCAGGAGTCCATGGGGGTTTGCTGATCAGCCACCGATGTAGCTCATCTCCACCCGCTTGCGGCCGGCGGCGGTGTCGGGTGGCAGGTTGGCGCGCAGTTCCGAATAGCGGTCATCGCGCTGGCCCCAGATGTGGGCGATCGCATTGCTGATGGTGGCATCGTCGGAGGCGTTGCGCAGCAGCTCGCGCAGGTCCCAGCCCTGGTTGGCGAACAGGCACAGGTACAGGCGGCCCTCGGTGGACAGGCGGGCGCGGTTGCAATCGCCGCAAAAGGCCTGGGTCACGCTGCTGATGACACCGATCTCGCCCAGGCTGGGGTCGTGGCGGCCATCGGCCCCGGCGTAGCCCCAGCGTTGGGCGGTCTCGCCGACGGTTGTGGGTTCCAGCGGTACCAGGGGCATGTCGGCATTGATCAGCCGCACCACGTCGGCCGAGGGCAGCACGTCGTCCATGCACCAGCCGTTGGTGGCGCCCACGTCCATGTATTCGATGAAGCGCAGCGTCACGCCCGTGCCGCGGAAGTGGCGCGCCATGGGCAGGATCTGGTCCACATTGGTGCTGCGCTTGACCACCATGTTGACCTTGATGTGCGACAGCCCCGCCGTGCGGGCGGCCTCGATGCCATCGAGCACATCGGAGACGGGGAAGTCCACATCGTTCATGCGGCGGAACACGGCGTCGTCCAGACCGTCCAGGCTGACCGTGACGCGCTGCAGGCCGGCGTCCTTCAGCGACTGGGCCTTGCGGCGCAGCAGCGAGCCGTTGGTGGTGAGGGTGATGTCCAGGGCCTGGCCTTCGGGTGTGCGCAGGCCCGACAACTGGCTGATCAGGCGCTCGAGGTCCTTGCGCAGCAGGGGTTCGCCGCCGGTCAGGCGCAGCTTGCGCACACCGTGCTGGGTGAAGAGGCGGGCCAGCCGCGTGATCTCCTCAAAGCTCAGCAGGGCCTTGTGCGGCAGGTAGGCGTAGTCCTTGCCGAAGACTTCCTTGGGCATGCAGTATGCACAGCGGAAGTTGCAGCGGTCGGTGACGCTGATGCGCAGGTCGCGCAGCGGCCGCGCGCGCCGATCCTGCAATTGCCCGGTGGGGACAATCGGCGCGGCGTTCAGGGGGGCCTGCAGCAGGCCATACCGTTGCTCGACCAGGGGAATCACGCGATCTACCATAGGCCAGCGATTGTGCCCGATGGTGTTCAGCCGTGCGGGGTTGTGGGGTTTGTAACAGCCGTGACGGGGGGCAGGGCCGGGCCCTTGCCTTCGGGCAGGCGCCAGCCGGCGAATTGGGGGTAGTACTGGAGCACGGCGGGGCCGTGGAAGTCCCAGCCCGTGCAGCGTCCCAGATAGGCCGGGGGCTGGTCGGGTGTGGTGCTGAAGGCCGACACGATGCTCTGGAACGCA
Source organism: Comamonas sp. CAH-2 (assembly GCF_009668305.1). Taxonomy (NCBI): domain Bacteria; kingdom Pseudomonadati; phylum Pseudomonadota; class Betaproteobacteria; order Burkholderiales; family Comamonadaceae; genus Comamonas; species Comamonas sp. CAH-2. The sequence continues at coordinate 408 of NZ_VSWF01000042.1, read as the reverse complement.
GCGGTCGCCATGTTGTTCAGCAGCTCGCGCAGGTGGGTGCAGCCTGCGATGCCGGCCAGTTGCGTGTCAATCGCTTTGCGCCAGCCCCGCGCCATGCTGCAGCCCACCATGCGCTGCATGCCGGCCAGGGCGCCGGGGCAGCCTTGCACCGGGTGCGCCTCCAGCGAGGCCTCGATGGCCTGCACCACCAATTGGGTGTCCACGGTGACGCGGATCCGCATGTGGTGGATGGGGTCACCGGCCTTGCGCACGCCGCTGCCATTGGGGCGCGGCAGGTCGATGGCCTTGGTGTCCAGCAGCTCGCCTTCGATGTCCCACAGGCCGTCCGCGCGCTCGAAGCTGCGGTAGTGGACCTGACGGATGTGCTGGGGGGTGCGTGAAATCGTGGGGGTGGAAAGGGGCATAGGC
>NZ_VSWF01000041.1:0-27637 GCF_009668305.1 Comamonas sp. CAH-2 | reverse complement strand
AGGCCAACGACCAGGATTGACCACGGATGAACGTGAGCGACTCAAGCAACTGGAGCGAGAGAACAAGGAGTTGCGCCGTGCCAATGACATCCTCAAGGCTGCGAGCGCTTTTTTTGCGCAGGCGAAGCTGGACCGTCGCATCAAGAGCTAATTGACTTTGTAGACCAGTATCGCGATGCCTATGGGGTCGAGCCAATTTGCAGGTTGCTGCAAATTGCCCCATCGGGCTACAGGCGCAGGGTTCAACAAAGAAACTGCCCTTGGCTGCGCTGCAAGCGCAGCCAATCAGATGAAGAACGTTGCAGTCATATTCAACGGGTGTGGCACGCCAATTGGCAGGTGTATGGCGTCGTCAAAGTCTGGAAGCAGATGCACCGAGAAGGCTTACCCATTGCCCGCTGCACAGTGCAACGCCTGATGCGCAAGCTGGGCCTGGAAGGCGCAAGGCGTGGCAAGAAGGTGCGCACAACCCGTCCAGACACAACCATGCCATGCCCGCTAGACCTCGTCAACCGGCAGTTCAAAGCCCACCGGCCTGACCAACTTTGGGTCGCAGATTTCACCTATGTATCTACATGGCAAGGGCAGATGTTTGTGGCCTTTGTGATTGATGTGTATGCACGCCGCATATTGGGCTGGCGGGTCAGTAGCCACATGCGCACGGACTTTGTGGTTGACCCGACAGCCAAGAACTTCACAAACCAGGGGCAACATCAGCCACTAAAGTGCGTTTATTCAGCGGACGATAGTGCGCTAGAATGCTTTCCAGATTTGGAAAGTGAAGGGGCAGTTTTGGACCAGCCCTTCACTGCATCTGAGTTGAATGCGAAGAAAAAAACTACACCAAAAACTACACCAAGCTGCCGATTGTGGACGAGTTTGGTTGAGCTTGGTTGAGTAAAAAGGAATCGCAAAAAAAGCCTATTTATCCTTGAAGATCAACGCCTTACGGGCAAAAGATCAATGAAATCATGGGGTAGTAGATAGGCGGGTGTAGTTCAATGGTAGAACGCCAGCTTCCCAAGCTTGATACGTGGGTTCGATTCCCATCACCCGCTCCATCCTTTGCCCGTTCGTGGCCCTGCTTTCCCCCTCATTCCAGATCAAACGCCTGGCGCAGTGCGTCGCCAAAGGCGGTGTTGCCCGTCAGGGTCAGCGTCACAGTGCCATAGCCCCCGGGCTGCGGGGCCTCGGCCTGCACCGCGTCGCCCGCCCGGTCCCAGCGGATGCGCAGGGCGCGGCCGTGGTCGTCGTCCTGGGCGCTCAGGTCGTAGTCCCAGTCGCCGCCGTCCTCCAGTGGTGCGCGGCGGCCGCGGAAGTCGTGGCTGGCCCAGTGCAGCACCTGGCGCACTTCCTCGAGCAGCGCGGTCCAGCGGCCGTCGGCCACGCTGGCCATGGCGTCCCAGGTGCCGTTGCCGTCTTCGTCTTCGCTGTAGTCAAAATCCAGGTAATCCAGTGCCATGGCGGTGCCGTGTTCAAACAATAAATAAAAGAATAGCGGTCAGCGCTGGATTCAATTGGCTTGTGGATATAAAGCGCGTTGAAAGCAAGGTTTAACAGGCGCGGGATGCTTCTCTTTTTTAAGGACGGCCGCGTCAGGGCTTGCGCGCCGCGGCCTGCAGGTTGAGCCAGCTGGCTTCGATGGCGGCGGCCGTCACCTCGGGCTGCTCCATGGGGAACAGGTGGCTGCCGTCGAGCATGGTGATGCGGCCGTGGGTGATGCGCAGCGTCATGTCCATGCCGACCTGCTTCATCTCCTTGGACGACAGGCCACCGATGAAGGCCGCCGGGCAGCGCAGCGGGTGGCGGCGCAGCAGGGCGCTGAGGTTGTGCGGCAGGGTGTTGTAGATGGCGGTTTCTTCCTCGCGCGTGAAGTGCAGGGTGATGCGCTGCTCGGCGTCCTCGGCCAGGCCGTGGTCCACATAGTCCTGCAGCACCTGTGGGTGCCAGCGTGCGAAGGATTTCTTGCTCTGGAACAGCGCCAGCGCTTCCTCGCGCTGCGTCCACAGGTTGCGGCGCTTGCGGCTGATCTTGCCCGGCGAGACCGCACCGACCAGTTGGGCGCGCTTGGCCATCTCCAGCGAGCGCGCACGCCAGCCGCTGATCAGGGGCGAGTCCAGCATCAGCACGCCACTGGCCAGCTGCGGGTGCTGGGCCGCGGCCATGACGCTGAGAAAACCCCCCAGCGAGTGGCCGACCAGCAGGGCCGGCTGGCCCCAGCGCTGCACCAGGGGCGTGGCAAAGTCGGCCAGCTGCTGCACCAGGTGGGGCCAGCTGTCGGTGACGGGGTAGCGCGCATCGTGGCCGAAGCGGTCGACGGCGTGCACATCGAAGCCGCGCTCGCGCAGCAGCGCAAACAGCAGGCGGTAGGTACCAGCAGGAAAGCTGTTGGCGTGCGAGAAGATCAGGGGTTGCATACGGAGCCGGTTCTGCGTGGAGGGCGCAGCCGCTGCGGCTGCGTCAGATCAATTTTTCTTCGGGCGTGGTGATTTTCTTGAGTGCACCAGGCTTGTCCATCACCAGAGGGACGGTGCTGTTGCCGCCGAACCACTGCGGGTCCTCGATGCTGTCAAAGGCCGCGCGCAGGCGCTCGCCCCAGTTGCTGCGCAGCATCTGGAAGTAGGGGTTGTGCTCGTCGATGCAGACCACTTTGTCGCAGCGCAGGCTGCCGGCCTCGTACACCGCCAGGTCCAGCGGCAGGCCCACCGACAGGTTGGACTTGAGCGTGCTGTCCATGGACACCAGGGCGCATTTGGCGGCTTCGTCCAGCGGCAGCTCGGGGTGCAGCACGCGGTCTAGCACGGGCTTGCCGTACTTGGACTCGCCGATCTGGAAGAACGGGGTTTCGCTGGTGGCCTCGATGAAGTTGCCGGCCGAGTACACCTGGAAAAGGCGCATGCCCTCGCCCTGGATCTGGCCGCCGAACAGCATGGAGACATTGAAGTCCACGCCGGCACGCTTGAGCGCCACGCCATCGCGGTCGTACACGTGGCGCACGGCGGCGCCCAGCACGCGGGCTGCATCGAACATGCTCTTGGCGTTCCAGATGCTGATCACCTCGCCGGTCGCATCGTCGCGGATGTGCTGGGTCTGCAGGATCTCCCGCACCGACTGCGAGATCGACAGGTTGCCCGCCGACAGCAGGGCCATGAACCGGTCGCCGGTCTGCTCGTAGATCATCATCTTGCGGAAGGTGTTGATCTGGTCCAGCCCCGCGTTGGTGCGCGAGTCGGACAGGAAGACGAGGCCAGCGTTGAGCTTGATGGCGATGCAGTAGGTCATGGCAATAAGGGCAGGAAAGCCGCAGGGGCAAGCAAGTGTAGTGCCCGCTGGCGGGTGGCAGTGTGGGGTGGCGTGCGGGAGGGCTTCAAGGGCGCTGCGCCAGCTTCTTCAACTGGTACAGGGCTTCCAGCGCCTCGCGCGGGCTGAGGGCGTCGGGGTTGATCTGCGCCAGCGCATCCTCGACCGGGGTGGCTTGCAGGGCGGACGCCGGCAGGGGCGGGGCGGCAAACAGGTCCACCTGCTCGCGCCCGGCTTCGTCGCGTGCTTCCAGGGCCTCCAGCGTGTGGCGTGCGTGGTTCAGCACGGCGGCCGGCATGCCGGCCAGCTTGGCCACCTGCACGCCATAGCTGCGGCTGGCCGGGCCGGGCTGGATCTCGTGCAGGAAGACGATGTCGTGGCCCGACTCGGCCGCACCCACGTGCACGTTCACGGCGGCCTTGGCCTTGGCGGGCAGCTCCGTCAGCTCGAAGTAGTGCGTGGCAAACAGGGTGAAGGCGCGCGTCTTGTCGTGCAGCTGCGTGGCAATGCCGCTGGCCAGCGCCAGACCGTCGAAGGTGCTGGTGCCGCGGCCGATCTCGTCCATCAGCACCAGGCTGTGGGGCGTGGCGGCGTGCAGGATCTGCGCGGCCTCGGTCATCTCCATCATGAAGGTCGACTGGGCGTTGGCCAGGTCGTCGGCCGCACCGATGCGGGTGTGGATGGCGTCGATGGGCCCCAGGCGGCAGGCCGCGGCGGGCACGTGGCTGCCCATGCTGGCCAGCAGCACGATCAGCGCCACCTGGCGCATGTAGGTCGACTTACCGCCCATGTTGGGGCCGGTGATGATCTGCATGCGCGTGTTGACGTTCATGCGCGTGTGGTTGGCGATGAAGCTGCCGCTGGAGGTTTCGGCCATGCGCGCTTCCACCACGGGGTGGCGGCCGGCCTCGATCTCGATGCAGGGCACGCTGGTGAATTCGGGGGCGCTCCAGTGCAGGGTGAGCGAGCGCTCGGCCAGCGTGCACAGCACGTCCAGCGCCGCGATCGCCTGGCCCACGCGGGTCAGGCCGGGCACGTGGGGCTGCAGCTGGTCCAGCAGCTGTTCGTAGAGGAACTTCTCGCGCTGCAGTGCGCGCTCCTGCGCGGACAGGGCCTTGTCTTCAAACGCCTTCAGCTCGGGCGTGATGTAGCGCTCGGCGTTCTTCAGCGTCTGGCGGCGCTGGTAGCGCGCGGGCACCACGTCCTTGTAGCTGTTGGTGATCTCGATGTAGAAGCCATGCACCTTGTTGAACTGCACGCGCAGGTTCGGGATGTTGGTGAGCAGCTTTTCCTTGGCTTCCAGCTCCAGCAGGAACTCGTCGCAGTTTTCCTGGATGGCGCGCAGCTCGTCCAGCTCGGCATCAAAGCCGCGCGCGATCACGCCGCCATCGCGCACCAGGGCTGCGGGCTCGTCCAGGATGGCGCCTGCCAGCAACTCGGCGCAGCCGCTGGGCGGCACCAGGTCCTGAAAAATCTGGTTCAAATACGGCGATGGCGAAGGTGTGGTCTGTGCCAGCAGCTGCGCTTTCTGTAGCGTTTTGCCCAGGGCCACCAACTCGCGTGGGCGCACCTGGCGCAGCGCGGTGCGCGCGGTGATGCGCTCCACATCGCTCACGCCCTTGAGCTCGCCGCGCAGCGCCTGCCAGGGCATGGTGCCCCCCAGGGCATCGCTGCCGCGCAGCACGGTGGTGGCCTGCAGGCGCGCCATGGCATCGGCCCGGTCGCGCTTTGGCTCCAGCAGCCAGCTTTTGAGCAGGCGACTGCCCATGCCGGTCAGGCAGGTGTCCAGCAGCGCAAACAGTGTGGGGCTGTCCTCACCGCGCAAGGTCTTGACCAGCTCCAGGTTGCGGCGCGTGCTCGGGGGCAGGTTGATCAGCTGGTCGTCACGCTGCACCTGCAGGCTGTGGATGTGCGTGAGGTTGCGGCCCTGCGTGTGCTCGGCGTAGCTGAGCAGGGCGGCGCTGGCGGCATGCGCCAGGGGCAGGGCTTCGGCCTCCCAGGCCTTCAGGCTGGCCGCGCCCAGCAGCTCCAGCAGCTTGCGTTCGCCCAGGCCCGTATCGAACTGCCAGTCGGGGCGCGGGCTCAAGGGGCAGGCGATGGCGCCGCTGTGCTTGAGGGCGAACAGGCCTTGCTCAAAGCGCTCGGTCACGCCGGCGCTGTAGATCACCTCGCTGGGGCCGATGCGCGCCAGCCATTCGCCCAGCTCGTCCTGGGCGCACTCGGCCAGGTGGATGCGGCCCTGCGTCACGCTCATCCAGGCCAGGCCGCAGCGCTGGCGCCCGGCGGTGTGCACGGCGACCAGCATGGCCTCCTGTTTGTCGCTCAGCAGCTCGGCATCGGTCAGCGTGCCGGGGGTGACCACGCGCACCACCTTGCGCTCCACCGGTCCCTTGCTGGCGCCGACTTCCCCGACCTGCTCGCAGATCGCCACCGATTCGCCCATCTTGATCAGGCGCGCCAGATAGCCTTCCAGGGCGTGAAAGGGCACGCCGGCCATCGCCACCGGAAAGCCCGCGGACTGGCCGCGCGTGGTCAGGGTGATGTCCAGCAGGCGGGCAGCTTTCTCTGCGTCGTCCCAGAAGACCTCGTAGAAGTCGCCCATGCGGTAGAGCACCAGGGTGTCCGGGTAGTCCGCTTTGAGCCGGATGTACTGCTGCATCATCGGCGTGTGTTGTTCGATGGGGGCAGTCAGCGGGGAGGTGGCGGTCTGCACGCTGTTGTTGTTCGGGGTGTGCGTGGAAACGTCAGATGTGGACAAAGCTCAAATTCCTCGGTGTGGACGGTCGCAGCCAGGCGGCCGCCAAAATCAGGCAGGAATTATCCGGGATGCCGCTGGCGCCGGGCGTGCGAGGGGGATCAGCCCCTGATGCGGCGGCGCAACTGCCGCACTTCTTCCATCAGGTCGGCAGTCAGGGCGGCCAGCTCCGGGTCGGCCTCGAAGGTGCGTTCCAGCTGTGCGATGCGCCGCGCGCGGATCACGGTGTGGGTGCTGAAGCGCCAGGACTGGGGGCTACTGTGCCCGGTGGCATCGGTGGTGTCACAGTGCAGCACGCCGGTGGTCACGCGCTCAATCACCCATTGGGGCGCCATGCGGCAGGCGGCGGCCAGTTGCTCCAGGCTCAAGGCCTGTTCGTCCAGCACATCGGGCGGGGTGTAGAAGGGGGTGGTCATGCGGTGCCTCCGGTGCGAGGGTTGCGGCCGTCAAAGGCCTGGGACAGGGCGGCATAGGCCTGGCGCTGGGCATCGTTGAATACCGGCGGCACGATGATCTGCAGCACCAGGTACAGGTCGCCCGGCGTGCGGCTGGGCAGGCCCTTGCCCTTGACGCGCAGCTTGCGCCCGGCCTGCGAGCCGGGCGGGATGTGGATCTCCAGTGGTCCGGCCAGGGTGTCGAATTCCACCGGTCCCCCCAGCGCCGCCTCCCAGGGGGCCAGGGGCAGTTGCTGGTAGACGTCCTTGCCCTGGGTGTGCCAGCGCTTGTCGTCCTTGAAGCGCACCTCCAGCAGCAGGTCGCCGGCCGGGCCCTGGCCATAGCCCGGCAGGCCCTGGCCGGCCAGGCGGATCATTTGTCCCTCGTACACGCCCTGGGGGATGGTGACTTGCAGCTCGCGCTCGTCCTCCACGGCATGGCCTTGGGCATCCAGGCGTACGCCACGCAGCCTCAGCACGCGCATGCCGCCGTGGTAGCTGTCGGGCACCTCCAGTTCGATGGCGGTATGCTGGTCCTGGCCGCGTAGGTCTGGCGCCGGGCCGCTGCGGCGCGTGCGCTGGCCGCGGCCGAACAGCTCTTCGAAGAAGCTGCTGAACTCGGGGTGCTCGGCGCCGTCGGCACTGCTGTGGAAATGGAAGTCCTGCTGGTCCCAGCCGGGCGGTGGCTGGAAACCCGCGCTCTGGCCCGGGCGGTGGCCGGCGCCGGTCGGGTGGCAGGCCTCCCCCAACTGGTCGTAGGCCAGGCGTTTGTCGGGGTCGGACAGCACGGTGTTGGCCTCGTTGACTTCGGCCATGCGGGCTGCCGCATCGGGCTCCTTGCTGATGTCGGGGTGGTACTTGCGTGCCAGCTTGCGGTAGGCTTTTTTGATGTCTTCGGCGCTGGCGTTCTTGTCCACACCGAGGATGCGGTAGTAGTCCTTGTATTCCACCTGGTTCTCCTGCGCGCGGCAGCCGGGTGCCGCATGCCAAGCATGGTGGCGCAAGCACGGGCGCAGCGCCGTAGGCCGGCGGCGCATGTGGTACAGGCGTAAAAAAAGCCGCAAGGCGTGCGCGCTTGCGGCTGGATGGCGCGTCGGGGCGCGGTGGATCAGTCGTCCTGGCTGTCGTCGTCCTGCTTGTCGGCGGCCACGGCGGCGTCGACGCCCAGCTTGTCCTCGACCCCTGCGAACTTGCTGTACTTGCCCAGGATGCCGACCAGCTGGCCGTAGGCGCGGGGATTGCCGGCCAGGCATTCGGCCTGTTCCAGGAAGTCGGCTTCACCCGTGAAGTTGCCGACCAGGCCACCGGCTTCGGTCACCAGCAGGCTGCCGGCGGCCACGTCCCAGATGGACAGGCCGGTTTCGAAGAAGCCATCGGTGAAGCCCGCAGCCACGTAGGCCAGGTCCAGGGCGGCGGCGCCTGGGCGACGCACACCGGCGGTGCGCTGGGTGATCTCGGCGAACATGCGCATGTAGGCGCGGAAGTTGTCACCGGGGCGGAAGGGGAAGCCGGTGGAGATCAGGCAGTCCTTGAGTTGGGCGCGCTTGCTCACGCGGATGCGGCGCTCGTTCAGGAAGGCGCCACGGCCACGGGTGGCGGTGAACAGATCGTTGCGGGTGGGGTCGTAGACCACGGCGTGCTCGATCTTGCCCTTGACGGCCAGCGCGATGCTGACGCAGTACACGGGGAAGCCGTGGATGAAGTTGGTGGTCCCGTCCAGGGGGTCGATGATCCAGACGTAGTCCGAATCCTTGGCGCCGAATTCCTTGCCGCTTTCCTCGCCCAGAATGCCGTGGCCGGGGTAGGCGCCCAGCAGGGTCTCGATGATCATGCGCTCGGCAGCCTGGTCCACTTCGGTCACGAAGTCGTTGACTTGCTTTTGGGCCACGCGGACCGATTCCACGTCCAGGGCCGCGCGGTTGATGATGGCGCCGGCGGCGCGTGCGGCCTTGATGGCCACGTTGAGCATGGGGTGCAGGGAGGAAGACGACATAAATTGTGCAGTTGGCGCCCAGCGCGCGGCCCTCCCCAATTTCTCTGTCTCTGTTCTCACAACCTGGGATGGCGCACCGCTGAACGCGGATGATGAACGGGTTTACGCACGCCCGGCGATGCGGGCAGCGACAATAGGGCGCAAATTCTAACCGGCTTGCCCGATTTCTGCTGCCCGTATCTGCAATGCGGGCCGATCTCCGAATGAAAACCCGTTTTATCCTGATCGAGACCAGCCATGCTGGCAACGTGGGTGCTGCCGCCCGCGCCATGAAAACCATGGGTTTTGACGACCTGGTGCTGGTGCGCCCGCGTTGGGCGAATGTGCTGCGCAAAGAGGAAACCATCCAGCGCGCCAGCGGTGCCCTGGATGTGCTGAACCAGGCGCGCATTGTCGAGTCGCTGGACGAGGCCGTGGACGGCCTGTCGCACCTGTGCGCCACAGCCATGACGCCGCGCGACTTTGGCCCGCCCACCCGGGCGCCGCGCCAGCACTTTGAAATGCTCATCCAAGGAGAGCTGAAGGCGCAGGCTGGACAAGCGCCAGAGGCTGATTTTGTTGATGAAACCGACGCCGTGGCCAGTCCCAGCGGGGAAACCGGCGTGGGCCTGCTGTTCGGCTGTGAGCGCTTTGGCATGGCCAACGACGATGTGTACCGCTGCAACGTGGCGCTGTCGATTCCGTCGAATCCCCAGTTCGGCTCGCTCAACCTGGGTGCGGCGATCCAGCTGATCGCCTACGAGTGGCGCCAGGTCCTGGGCGGCTTTCCGGTGGTGGAGCACACACCGCACCCCAGCCGCGCCGACATGCAGCAGGTGGCCGGCATGCTGGGCCACTGGGAGCAGGCGCTGGCCCACCTGGGCTTTCTGGACCCGGCTGCGCCCAAGAAGCTGATGCCACGCCTGAACCAGATGTTCAACCGTGCGCAATTGACGCAGGAAGAAATCCACATCCTGCGCGGTGTTGCCAAAAGCATGCTGCAGAGCACGCCCCCAAAGCACTAAACTGGCAGCCCTTTTTGTAACAAGTGACGGCCTCTGATGCTTTCCCGACTGCGTTCTGACATCCAGTGCATTCTTGACCGCGACCCTGCGGCGCGCAGCACCTGGGAGGTCATTACCTGTTATCCGGGCCTGCATGCCATCTGGTGGCACCGTCCGGCCCACTGGTGCTGGACGCACAACCTCAAGTGGCTGGGTCGCTTCACTTCGCACCTCGGCCGCTGGCTGACCGGCATTGAAATCCACCCCGGCGCGGTGATTGGCGAGCGCGTCTTCATCGACCACGGCATGGGCGTGGTGATCGGCGAGACCGCGGTGGTCGGCGACGGCTGCACCATCTACCACGGCGTCACCCTGGGCGGCACCTCGCTGTACAAGGGCGCCAAGCGCCATCCCACCCTGGGCAAGGACGTGGTCGTGGCCGCGGGGGCCAAGGTGCTGGGCGGCTTCGAGGTGGGCGATGGGGCCAAGATCGGCAGCAATGCTGTGGTCATCAAGCCCGTGCCCGCCGGCGCAACGGCCGTGGGCATTCCGGCACGCATCATCCCTTCCAAGCAGGGCGAAAGCGCCGATGTGACCGAGCTGGAGGCCTCGCCCGCAGCCCCCAAGGCAGCAGCGCCCCAGGTGTTCACGGCCTATGGCGTGACCCAGGAAGACGACCCCGTCAGCCAAGCCATGAAGGGGCTGGCCGAAGGCGCGGCCACGCACGAGCAGCAACTGCAGCTGCTGTGGCAGGCGGTGGAAAAGCTGTCCAACCAGCTCAAGGCCGATTGCGTGCCCTGCGAAAGCGAGCGCGGCGGGCACTTCGAGAAATCCAAGATCGACCAGATCCTGGGCAAGTAAGCCGCACTCAGCCGCGCCCAGCCGCGTTATGGCGCGCGCAGGCCGGCGGTGCCGCGCCTGTGTGACCCGGACCCCGGCGCTTGCCGTCCACCACCCCCCGAAAAAAAGCACGCCGCGCGTCACCAAGGTGGCGCGGTGCCGGCCTGTGCTCTTGTACGCTTGCCGTTTTGATTTTTCACCCCCAGAGACTGGAGACCTGAGCCCATGGACGTTTCCCAAGCCCTGCGCGAGCGCCGTTCGGTGCGTGCCTTTACCTCCCAAGTGCCTTCGGCCGAACTGGTGCAACAGCTGATGCAGGATGCGGCGCTGGCCGCATCGGGCGGCAACATGCAGCCCTGGCGCGTGGCCGCGCTGACCGGCGATGCCCTGCAGGCCATGCTGGCCGACGTGGCCAAGACCCCGGGCGAGGAAAACCCCGCCTACCTGTCCTACCCCCCCAACCTGTGGGAGCCCTACCGCACCCGCCGCTTTGCGAATGGCGAAGACCTGTACGCCAGCATTGGTGTGCCGCGCGAGGACAAGGCCGGGCGCCTGCAGCAGTTGGCCAAGAATGCCCAGTTCTTTGGTGCGCCGGTCGGGCTGATCATGTTCACTGAAGAGCGCATGGGTCCGGTGCAGTGGATGGACCTGGGCATCTACCTGCAGTCCTTCATGCTGCGGGCGACCGAGGAAGGCCTGGCCACCTGTGCCCAGGGCTTCTGGCGCCGTTACGACGCGGTGGTCAAGCAGCACGTGGAGGTGCCCGACGGCTATCTGGTGACCTATGGCATTGCCCTGGGTTACGAGGACAAGATCGCGCCCATCAACAGCATGCGTGCATCGCGCGCCGATTTTGCCGAGTGGGGTCAGCTGCGCGGTTTCTGAACCGGGGGGCTGAATATGAAAAAAGCGCTTCCACGGAAGCGCTTTTTTTATGGCTGGGGGCAAGGCCTCAGTGTCCGGCGGTCTTGGAAAACAGGTTGATCACCAGCACGCCGGCCAGGATCAGGCCCATGCCGATCAGGGCCGGGGCATCCAGCTTCTGGCCGAGGAAGATCCAGGCGATGGCCGACACCAGCACGATGCCCGCGCCCGACCAGATGGCGTAGGCCACGCCCGTGGGGATGGTGCGCAGGGTCAGCGACAGGCACAGGAAGGCGATGCCGTAGCCCACGGCCACGATCACGCTGGGCCACAGCCGGGTGAAGCCTTCGGCGCTCTTGAGGAAGGACGTGGCCAGCACCTCGGCCACGATGGCAATGCCCAGGTAGCCGTAGCCATTGCCCAGGGAGGGGAGGCCTTCTGCGCTCACGGTGCGGGGTAGCGGCCGGTGCCTTCGGGCCAGGCGGTCAGTACGTCGTAGCCGGTGGCCGTGACCACGACCATGTGCTCCCACTGCGCGGACAGCGACTTGTCCTTGGTGACCACGGTCCAGCCGTCGTTCAGCTCCTTGGTGTCGTGCTTGCCGGCGTTGAGCATGGGCTCAATGGTGAAGATCATGCCTTCCTGCAGCGCCATGCCCTGGCCGGGGTAGCCGTAGTGCAGCACCTGGGGCTCGTCGTGGTAGATCTGGCCGATGCCGTGGCCGCAGTAGTCGCGCACCACGGAAAAACCGTCGCGGTGGGCCACGGTCTGGATGGCGTGGCCGATGTCCCCCAGCGTGGCGCCGGGCTTGACGGCGCGGATGCCGGCCACCATGGCCTCGTAGGTGGTGTCGATCAGCTGCTGCGCCTTGGGCGCCACCTGGCCCACGGTGTACATGCGCGAGGTGTCGCCGAACCAGCCGTTCTTGATCAGCGCCACGTCGATGTTGACGATGTCGCCGTCCTTCAGGATCTCCTGGGCCGAAGGAATGCCGTGGCAGACCACCTCGTTGACCGAGGCACACACCGTCTTGGGGTAGCCGTGGTAACCGATGTTGGCGGGGATGCAGCGCAGCTCATCGACGATGAAGTCGTGGCACAGGCGGTCCAGGTGGTCGGTGCTGACGCCGGGCTGCACATGCGGGGTCAGCATTTCCAGCACGCGGGCGGCCAGCAGGCCGGCTTCGCGGGATTGGGCAATGTCAGCAGCGCCGTGGATGGGAGGGAGGCGGCGGTGGGGTCGTTTGGCCATGGAGGTAGGCCGCAGGACGGCGGCCGCAGGTGAAACACAACGGCCCACACTGTAGCGTGTTGCCGTGGCCGCCGTGCAGGCGCCCCAGGCAAGTGCCCCGGGGTGCACGGTTTTCCTGCTCTGATAAACAGAGTGGCTGGCGCTCGTGAATCCAGGGGTTGATGCTGAAAAGCATCTGAAAACCTTGTTTGGAAAGCGCAAGGTGCTATGAAAAAGCCAGCAGGCGGGGCAGCGTGCTGGCTTTTGCGGTGCGGATGCGCGGGCTCCCATCTGGGCAGCCCGTGGGATCAACGCTGGTTCAGGGGCTTGACGTCGCGGGCGACGGAGCCGGTGAACAGCTGGCGGGGACGACCGATCTTGTACTCGGGGTCGGCCATCTGTTCGTTCAGCTGGGCGATCCAGCCCACGGTACGGGCCAGGGCGAAGATGCCGGTGAACAGCTTCACGGGGATGCCGATGGCGCGCTGCACGATGCCGGAGTAGAAGTCCACGTTGGGGTAGAGCTTGCGCTGGACGAAGTAGTCGTCTTCCAGGGCAATCTTTTCCAGCTGCTTGGCCAGGGCGAATAGCGGATCCTTTTCCAGGCCCAGTTCGGCCAGGATCTCGTTGCAGGTTTCCTGCATCAGCTTGGCGCGGGGGTCGTAGTTCTTGTACACGCGGTGGCCAAAGCCCATCAGCTTGACGCCGCTGTTCTTGTCCTTGACCTGTTCCATGAACTCGCCGACCTTGGCGATGCCGCCGTTGGCCTGGATGTGCTCCAGCATGTTCAGGCAGGCTTCGTTGGCGCCGCCGTGGGCAGGGCCCCACAGACAGGCCACACCGGCGGAGATGGCGGCGAAGGGGTTGGTGCCCGACGAGCCGCACAGACGCACGGTGGAAGTCGATGCGTTCTGCTCGTGGTCAGCGTGCAGGATGAAGATGCGGTCCAGGGCCTTTTCGACCACGGGGTTGACCTTGTACTCTTCGCAAGGGTTGCCGAACATCATGCGCATGAAGTTGCCAGCGTACGACAGGTCGTTCTTGGGGTACATGTAGGGCGCGCCGATGCCGTACTTGTAAGCCATGGCGACCAGCGTGGGCATCTTGGCGATCAGGCGGATCGCGGCGATTTCACGGTGCTCAGGGTTGTTGATGTCGGTGCTGTCGTGGTAGAAGGCCGACATGCCGCCCACCAGACCGGTCAGCACGGCCATGGGGTGAGCATCGCGGCGGAAGCCGCGCAGGAAGAACTGCATCTGTTCGTTGACCATCGTGTGTTGGGTCACGCGGTTCTCGAAGTCAGCCTTCTGGGATTCGTTGGGCAGTTCCCCGTACAGCAGCAGGTAGCAGGTTTCCAGGAAGTTGCAGTTCTTGGCCAGCTGCTCGATGGGGTAGCCGCGGTACAGCAGTTCGCCCTTGTCGCCATCGATGTAGGTGATGGCAGACTGGCATGCTGCCGTAGAGAGGAAGCCCGGGTCATAGGTGAACATGCCCGACTGGCCATACAGCTTGCGGATGTCGATGACATCCGGGCCGATATTGCCCTGGTAAACCGGCAGTTCGACGCTGGGCGCGCCATTGCTGAAAGACAGCGTTGCTTTGTTGTCTGCGAGTTTCATTTCCAACTTCCTTCTCTGATCGGCCGGCTCTGGTCGGCCTTTTTTGCAAGCTGTGCTGATCAGATGGGCTTGCGCACCATCTGCAGCACTTCTCTAACTTCAGGGGTGTCCAATGCACCTTCTGGCTCTTTGCGGCGCAGGAACAGGTCCATCAGATCGTTGTCTGCCAAGTCCATCAGGGCAGACAAACCAATTGCGTGTCTCCGCGTCAATTGGCTGCCATGGGTGGCGAAAAACTTCTCGATGTAGAGATCGTTCTCGACCAGGCCGCGGCGGCTTCGCCACCGCAGCAGGTCGCGCTCCCGTTCTTCGAGGATTGCGTCCATGTCGTTCATGGATCAGATGGCGCGACGCACCATCAGCTCCTTGATCTTGCCAATGGCCTTCGTGGGGTTCAGGTGCTTGGGGCACACGTCCACGCAGTTCATGATGGTGTGGCAACGGAACAGACGGTAGGGGTCTTCCAGGTTGTCCAGGCGCTCGCCGGTGGCGGTGTCGCGGCTGTCCGCGATGAAGCGGTAGGCCTGCAGCAGACCGGCAGGGCCCACGAACTTGTCGGGGTTCCACCAGAACGAGGGGCAGCTGGTCGAGCAGCTGGCGCACAGAATGCACTCGTACAGGCCGTTGAGCTCTTCGCGCTCTTCGGGCGACTGCAGGCGTTCCTTGCTGGGCGTCGCGTAGATGTCGCTTTGCAGGTAGGGCTTGATCGAGTGGTACTGCTTGAAGAACTGCGTCATGTCCACGATCAGGTCGCGGATGACGGGCAGGCCGGGCAGGGGTTTGAGAACGATGTCGCCCTTGAGGGTGTTCATGTTCGTCAGGCAGGCCAGACCGTTCTTGCCATTGATGTTCATGGCATCCGAACCGCACACGCCTTCGCGGCAGGAGCGGCGGAAGGAGATGGTGGGGTCCTGGGCCTTGAGCTTGACCAGTGCGTCCAGCAGCATGCGTTCGTGGCCGTCGAGTTCGATCTCCACGGTCTGCATGTAGGGCTTGGCATCCTTATCGGGATCGTAGCGGTAGATCTTGAAAGTACGCTTCATTTGATATTTCTTTCGTGGGCTGCTGCTGGATTAGAACGTGCGGACCTTGGGTGGCACGGATTCCACGGTCAGGGGCTTGAGGTTCACAGGCTTGTACGACAGGCTGTTGGAGGCGCTGTCCCACAGGGTGTGCTTCATCCATTCCTTGTCGTTACGACCCAGTGGGCACTCGGCGTCGTCCGCAGGGCGTTCGTAGTCGTACACGGTGTGGGCACCACGGCATTCCTTGCGGGCGGCAGCGGAGGTCATGGTGGCCTGGGCCACTTCGATCAGGTTGTCCACTTCCAGCGCTTCCATGCGGGCGGTGTTCCAGACCTTGGACTTGTCCTTCAGGGTCACGGAGCCGACGCGTTCGCGGATGGCGTTGATCTTGACCGTGCCTTCGTCCATGCCCTTTTGCGTGCGGAACACGCCAGCGTGCTGCTGCATGGCGGCGCGGATGTCGCCGGCGATGTCCTGGGCGTAGGTGCCTTCCTTGGATTCATCCAGCTGGTTCAGGCGGGCCAGGGTGCGGTCGGAACCGTCAGCGGGCACGGCAGCATGGTCGCCGAAGCCGTTGACGAACTGCACGATGTGCTTGCCGGCCGACTTGCCGAAGACCAGCAGGTCCAGCAGCGAGTTTGTGCCCAGGCGGTTGGCGCCGTGCACCGACACGCACGAGCATTCGCCCACGGCGTACAGGCCATTCACCACGCGGTTTTGCTGGCCGTCCCAGGTCACGACCTGGCCGTTGATGTTGGTGGGGATGCCACCCATCTGGTAGTGGATGGTGGGCACCACAGGGATTGGTTCCTTGGTGATGTCCACGTTGGCGAAGTTGTGGCCGATTTCTTCCACCGAAGGCAGGCGCTTGCGGATGGTGTCGGCGCCCAGGTGGTCCAGCTTCATCAGGATGTAGTCCTTGTTGGGACCGCAGCCGCGACCTTCCTTGATTTCCTGGTCCATGGAGCGCGACACGAAGTCACGGGGTGCCAGGTCCTTCAGCGTGGGCGCGTAACGCTCCATGAAGCGTTCGCCTTCGCTATTCAAAAGAATAGCGCCTTCGCCGCGGCAGCCTTCGGTCAGCAGCACGCCAGCACCGGCCACGCCGGTGGGGTGGAACTGCCAGAACTCCATATCCTGCAGCGGGATGCCGGCGCGCGCCGCCATGCCCAGGCCGTCACCGGTGTTGATGAAGGCGTTGGTCGAGGCCGCGAAGATGCGACCGGCACCGCCGGTGGCCAGCAGCACGGCCTTGGCGTGCAGTTCGTACAGGTCGCCGGTTTCCAGTTCCAGGGCTGTCACGCCGACCACATCACCCTGGGTGTTGCGGATCAGGTCCAGGGCCATCCACTCCACGAAGAAGTTGGTCTTGGAGGCGACGTTCTGCTGGTACAGCGTGTGCAGCATGGCGTGACCGGTACGGTCAGCGGCCGCACAGGCGCGTTGCACGGGCTTTTCGCCGTAGTTGGCGGTGTGGCCGCCAAACGGACGCTGGTAGATGGTGCCATCGGGGTTGCGATCGAACGGCATGCCGAAGTGTTCGAGCTCGATCACGACGTTGGGTGCTTCACGGCACATGAACTCGATCGCGTCCTGGTCGCCCAGCCAGTCAGAGCCCTTGATGGTGTCGTAGAAGTGGTAGTGCCAGTTGTCTTCCGACATGTTGCCCAGCGACGCGGACACGCCACCCTGGGCGGCCACGGTGTGCGAACGGGTGGGGAAGACCTTGGACAGCGAGGCCACGCTCAGGCCGGCGCGGGACAGTTCCAGGGCGGCACGCAGACCGGAGCCGCCAGCGCCAACGATGACAACGTCGAACTTGCGCTTGGTGATATTTGCTTTGGAGTAGCTCATTCTTAACCTTCAATCGTGGAGGATCAGGCAGTTGCCGATCACAGACGCCACAGAACCTGGAAAGCCCAGCCGGCGCAGCCGACCAGCCAAACAATCGTGAACACCTGCAGCGTCAGGCGCAGGCCCACGGATTGGACGTAGTCCATCCACACATCACGCACACCGACCCAGACGTGCCAGACCAGCGCAATGATCACGCCAAAGGTGACGAACTTCATCCACTGGGCAGCGAAGATGCCAGCCCACAGCTCATAGCCAATCTCGCCTTGCGCGAAGATCAACTGGGCCAGGACCACGATGGTGAACAGCACCATCAGGGCGGCGGTGACACGTTGAGCCAGCCAGTCACGAATGCCGTAGTGGGCACCGACCACGGTGCGCTTGGAGCCGTAATTCACGGACATGATGTCTTTTCCTTATCGTGAGGGTGCGGTTGCTCAGTACAGGCCAAACAGCTTGGCGCCCAGTACCACGGTCAGGCCCACGCTGATCACCAGGACGGTGAGGGCGGAGGACTTGCCGAATTCTTTGTTCACCACGTTGTGGTTCACATCCATAAACAGGTGGCGCAGGCCGGCTGTCAGGTGGTGCAGGTAGGCCCAGATGATGGCCAGCGCAACCAGCTTGATGATCCAGCCGGGAACGAAGCCGCAGCCTTCGTTGAAGACGGCCTTGAACTTGGCGAACGAAAACTCGGACGACAGCGAGGCATCGAACATCCAGATGATGAACGGCAGCAGCAAGAACATGATCACGCCGCTGATGCGGTGCAAGATCGAAACAATGCCTGCTGGGGGTAAGCGATAGGTTCGAACGTCGTTAAAAACGTTGATATTGCGGAACTCGGGCCGCTTCTTTTTTGCTAGCTCTGTCATGGCGGGGTACTTTCGTGGATGTAACTGCGTTGTAATCGCGCGGGAGCAAAAGAATCAAAATTCTATTGCAATGGCGCAGGTAGCGGGCTGTGCTGACGCGATTGTTTTTTGTTGCTGTCTCTGAAGGCGTGGTCAATCAGCTCAGGGCATTCTTGTAGTGGTGTGTGTCTGTTCTGTAGATACCGCGTCGTAACTCCATGGGAATATCGTTGTAGGTGTAGGCAATCCGCTCCACGCTGAGCAGTGGGGTGCTGGCGGGAACCTGTAGCAGCTGTGCTTGTGCCTCGTCGGGCAGGACCGCACGCAGCTTCTCGTCGGCGCGCACCATGCGCACCCCGAAATCACCTTCGAACATCGCGTAGGTGGGACCTTGGTAGTTGGCCATCTGTTCTGCGGTCAGTCCTTTGAAGGGATGGCCGGGTAACCAAATGTCTTCCAAAATGGTCGGGATACCGCTGAACGCCAGGATGCGGCGCACCTGCACCACAGTGTCGCCGCTGCGCAATGCCAGCAGGCGGGCAATTTCTGCCGGGGCGCGCACACGTTTGCACTCTAGGATCGTGCGCTGCGCGCGGCCTTCGCCTTCCAGGTTGCCAACGTCCGGGTGCAGCTTCAGGAAGCGGTATTGCACCTGTTGGGCCGAGTGAGTGGCCACGAAAGTGCCTTTGCCCTGTCGGCGCATGACCAGGTTTTCTGCGGCCAGTTCGTCGATCGCTTTGCGCACCGTGCCCTGGCTGACCTTGAAGCGTGCCGCCAACTCCATCTCGCTGGGGATGAGTTCTCCTGGGCGCCATTCGCCGGCTTGCAGGCTTTGCAGAATCAGGCCTTTGATCTGCTGGTACAGCGGGCTGAAGGCTGGGGTCAGTGGGGGGGCTGTATTCGCAGTGGGCCCGGGAGCACTGTCAGCAGAAAAAGATTGCGAAGAGGACATATTGGTGGTTGGAAGGTCAGAGCCTCCGGATGCGAATTCTGGACTGTCGAGAGGTCGCTGGCTTGAGGGTTGATCATATCTTATATAAGACATAAGACAAATTGACCAGGCGACCAAATCAGGGGTACACTTGCCGACTGTTTACGGAGCACTGGCTACTGGTGACAGATGCTGGAGCGACGGTGCGCCGACAACTGTTTATTTCCGAAATCTGGAGTTTTCACCATGAGCAAGAAGCCCGTTCGTGTTGCCGTCACCGGCGCCGCAGGTCAAATTGGTTACGCCCTGTTGTTCCGTATCGCATCCGGCGAAATGCTGGGCAAGGATCAGCCCGTTATTCTGCAGCTGCTCGAAATTCCTGACGAGAAGGCACAGAACGCACTGAAGGGCGTGATCATGGAGCTGGAAGACTGCGCCTTCCCGCTGCTGGCTGGTATTGAAGCACACAGCGACCCCATGCAAGCCTTCAAGGATACCGACTATGCCTTGCTGGTGGGTGCTCGCCCGCGCGGCCCCGGCATGGAGCGTGCCGATCTGCTGGCTGCCAACGCCCAGATCTTCACCGCCCAAGGCAAGGCCCTGAACGCCGTGGCTTCGCGCAACGTCAAAGTGCTGGTGGTCGGCAACCCCGCCAACACCAACGCCTACATCGCCATGAAGTCGGCGCCCGATCTGCCTGCGAAGAACTTCACCGCCATGCTGCGCCTGGACCACAACCGCGCGGCTTCCCAACTGGCTGCCAAGGCCGGTTTCAAGGTGGGCGACATCAAGAAGCTGACCGTGTGGGGCAACCACTCGCCCACCATGTACGCCGACTACCGCTTCGCCACCGTGGATGGCAAGTCCGTCAAGGACACCATCAACGACCAGGACTGGAACGCCAACGTGTTCCTGCCCACCGTGGGCAAGCGCGGCGCTGCCATCATCAACGCCCGTGGCCTGTCTTCGGCTGCTTCGGCTGCCAACGCTGCCATCGACCACATGCGCGACTGGGCGCTGGGCTCGAACGGTGAGTGGGTGACGATGGGTGTGCCCTCCAACGGCGAATACGGCATTCCTGCCGGCATCGTATTCGGCTTCCCTGTGACCACTGAAAATGGCGAGTACAAGATTGTCGAAGGCCTGGCCATCGATGCCTTCTCGCAAGAGTGCATCAACAAGACCCTGGCTGAACTGCAGGGCGAGCAGGACGGCGTCAAGCACCTGCTGTAATCCGCTGGCCTATGCTCGACTGGAACCCCGCGCTCTACCTGCGCTTCGCCTCGGAGCGCACGCGCCCTGCGGCTGAGTTGCTGGCGCGGGTGCCGCTTGACCCTGCCCAGGTTCGCCACGTGGTGGACCTGGGCTGTGGCCCCGGCAATTCCACCGAGCTGCTGGCGCAGCGCTTTGTCCATGCCCAGGTGCTGGGTGTGGACAATTCCCCGGCTATGCTGGCCACGGCCCGGCAACAACTGCCGCAGGTCCGGTTCGAGCTGGATGACATCGCCACCTGGGCTCCTCAGGCAGGCACGCCGGCTCCGGACCTGATTTTTGCCAACGCTTCGCTGCAATGGGTGTCTGCCCATGAGGTGCTGATCCCCCGGTTGCTGTCGCTGCTGGCGCCAGGTGGTGTCCTGGCCATCCAGATGCCCGACAACCACCAGCAGCCCTCGCACCGACTGATGCGCGAAATCGCACAGCTGCCGCAGTTCGCCAGCCACATCGGGCAGGTCGAACTTTTGCGCACTGAGATTCTCCCGATCGGGACTTACTACGATTTGCTGGCCGCCCCTGGGGCGCAGTCGGCCGCGGTGGATGTGTGGCACACCATCTACCAGCACCCCATGGCATCGCCTGCCGCCATCGTGCAATGGTTGCGCAGCACCGGTCTGAAACCATTTGTCGAAGGCTTGCCTGCTGGATTGCAGGCCGACTTCGTGCAGGCCTATGAACACCGTGTGGATGCCGCCTATCCCGCACGTGCCGACGGCCAGCGTTTGCTGGCTTTCCCCCGTCTTTTCCTGGTTGCCCAGCGTAGCGCATGACCACCACTACCACCGCCCATCCTGCCGAGGTGCTGCTGGACGCCCAGGCGGCCGGCGCCTTGCACCTGCCGGTGTGCGACCACTACAGCGGGGTGGAAGAGCGCATGCGCAAAAGCCTGCAGCTGCAGGCCCAGATGCTGCAGGAGTTCGGCTCCTGCGTCTTTGATGTGACGCTGGATTGCGAGGACGGCGCATCGGTGGGGCAGGAGCAGGCACACGCCCAGTTGGTTGCTCAACTGGCGCGCGGGGCGGTGGCTGGCGCCCGGGTGGCTGCCCGGGTGCATGCGGTGGACCACCCGGCCTTTGTGCAGGACATGGACATCATCGCCGGCGAGGCTGGGGCCCACCTGTGCCACATCATGCTGCCCAAGGTGGAGAGCGTGGAGGACGTGCTCAAGGCTGAAAAAGCCCTGCAACGCGCGACAGGCGTGCGTGTGCCGCTCCATGTTTTGATTGAATCGCCCGCAGCCGTGCACCGTGCTTTCGAGATCGCTGCCCATCCGGCGGTGCAGAGCATCTCTTTCGGCCTGATGGATTTTGTCTCCGCGCACGGTGGCGCCATCCCTGCCAGTGCCATGGGGGTGCGCGGCCAGTTCGAGCACCCGCTGGTCGTGCGGGCCAAGCTGGAAATCGCCGCGGCCTGCCATGCCTTTGGCAAAGTGCCCTCGCACTGCGTGGTGACCGAATTCAAGGACACGGCCGCTTTGCAGGCCGCCGCCACGCAGGCCAGCCAGAGCCTGGGCTACACCCGCATGTGGAGCATCCATCCGGCGCAGATCCGTCCGATTCTGGCGGCTTTCGCCCCGGCCATGGCCCAGGTGCAGGAAGCCTCCACCATCCTGGTGGCCGCCGCCGCCCAGCACTGGGCGCCGATCAGCCACGAGGGCGTCTTGCACGACCGTGCAAGTTACCGTTATTACTGGCAGTTGCTGGAGCGTGCACACCGCACCGCCATGCCGCTGCCGCAAGAAGCGCGACAATGGTTCGTTACAGAGGCAGCATGAGCATGCCTTGGTGTTCAACGAACCTATTTTTTGGAATTGCAGGAGTCCGCATGAAACATTTGATTGCCTCCATTGTGCTGATCGCTCCCGCACTGGCGATGGCTGCCACCCCCGACACGGCGGCGCAGAAATCGGCCAAGGCCACCACCCCGGTCAAGAAGACCGCGGCCGTGAAGAAAACCACGCCACCCTCCACCGCGCGCAAGGTCGCCGGGGCAGGGGCGGCCGCCGCAGCCGCCTCGGCGGCGGTGCTGGCGCCCCGTGCACTCAATGCCGACGAGCTGGCACTGGCCGACCGCGTGCACACCGGCAACATTGCCTGTGAGCTGGGCCAGCACGTGAATGTGTCCAAGGACGCCCAGAACCCTGGCCACTTCATGGTCAGCGGCAAGGGTTTCAACTTCCACATGTCCCCCGTGGGGACCAGCACCGGCGTGGTGCGTCTGGAAGACCAGAAGGCCGGCGCCGTGTGGCTGCAGATCGCGAACAAATCCATGCTCATGAACCAAAAGGCCGGCCAGCGGCTGGCGGACGAATGCATGAGCCCCGAACAGCTTCAGGTGGCCGAGGCCATCAAGAAGAGCCCGCCCCCCAGCCTGCTGGACGCACCGAGCAAGTAAGCCCTTGCCAGGACCAAAGCGCTGTCAAACGCTGCCCCACTCTTAGAAAACCAATGGAGAGAGAACCATGTTGAAAGCCTACCGTGACCATGTGGCCGAGCGCGCCGCACTGGGCATTCCTCCGCTGCCCCTCGATGCCAAGCAAGTGGCTGAACTGATCGAACTGATCAAGAACCCTCCTGCGGGCGAAGATACCTTCCTGCTGGACCTGCTGACCCACCGCGTGCCACCCGGCGTGGACGATGCCGCCAAGGTCAAGGCGTCTTTCCTGGCCGCCGTGGCCCACGGTGACCTGAAGGTGGGCCTGATCTCCAAGGCCAAGGCCACCGAGCTGCTGGGCACCATGGTGGGCGGCTACAACGTGCACCCCCTGATCGAGCTGCTGGACGACGCCGAAGTGGCGGGCGTGGCCGCCGATGCGTTGAAGAAGACGCTGCTGATGTTCGACTTCTTCAACGACGTCGCCACCAAGGCCAAGGCCGGCAACGCCAAGGCCAAGGAAGTGATGCAGAGCTGGGCCGATGCCGAGTGGTTCACTTCGCGTCCCAAGGTCCAGGAAAAGATCACCGTCACCGTGTTCAAGGTGCCCGGCGAAACCAACACCGACGACCTGTCGCCCGCGCCCGATGCCTGGAGCCGTCCCGACATCCCGCTGCACTACCTGGCCATGCTGAAGAACACCCGTCCCGACGCGGCCTTCAAGCCCGAGGAAGACGGCAAGCGTGGTCCCATGCAGTTCATCGAAGACCTGAAGAAGAAGGGCCACCTCGTGGCATACGTGGGTGACGTGGTGGGTACCGGTTCTTCGCGCAAGTCGGCGACCAATTCCGTGATCTGGGCCACTGGCCAGGACATCCCCTTTGTGCCCAACAAGCGCTTTGGTGGTGTGACCCTGGGCGGCAAGATCGCCCCCATCTTCTTCAACACCCAGGAAGACTCGGGTTCGCTGCCGATCGAAGTCGACGTGTCCAAGCTGGAAATGGGCGACGTCATCGACGTGCTGCCCTACGACGGCAAGCTGCTCAAGAACGGTGAAACCGTTGCCGAGTTCGCCTTGAAGAGCGACGTGCTGCTGGACGAAGTGCAAGCCGGTGGCCGTATCAACCTGATCATCGGCCGTTCGCTGACCGCCAAGGCCCGTGAATTCCTGGGCCTGCCTGCCTCGACCGCGTTCCGTCTGCCCTCGGCACCGGCCGCATCCAACGCCGGCTTCACCCTGGCGCAGAAGATGGTCGGCCGTGCTGTCGGCCTGCCCGAAGGCCAGGGCGTGCGCCCCGGTACCTACTGCGAGCCCCGCATGACCACCGTGGGTTCGCAAGACACCACCGGCCCCATGACCCGCGACGAGCTGAAGGACCTGGCTTGCTTGGGCTTCTCGGCCGACCTGGTGATGCAGTCCTTCTGCCACACGGCGGCCTACCCCAAGCCCGTGGACGTGAAGACCCACCGCGAACTGCCTGCCTTCATCTCCAACCGCGGTGGCGTGGCCCTGCGTCCTGGCGACGGCGTGATCCACAGCTGGCTCAACCGCCTGCTGCTGCCCGACACCGTCGGCACCGGTGGTGACTCGCACACCCGCTTCCCCATCGGCATTTCCTTTCCCGCCGGCTCCGGTCTGGTGGCCTTCGGTGCCGCCACGGGCGTGATGCCCCTGGACATGCCCGAATCCGTGCTGGTGCGCTTCAAGGGCACCATGCAGCCTGGCGTGACCTTGCGTGACCTGGTGCATGCGATCCCGCTGTACGCCATCAAGGCCGGTCTGCTGACCGTGGCCAAGGCCGGCAAGAAGAACATATTCTCCGGCAAGATCCTGGAAATCGAAGGTCTGCCCGACCTGAAGGTGGAGCAGGCGTTCGAGCTGTCCGATGCCTCGGCCGAGCGTTCCGCCGCCGGTTGCACGATCAAGCTGAACCCCGAGCCGATCAAGGAATACCTGACCTCGAACATCGTTCTGATGAAGAACATGATCGCCGACGGCTACCAGGACGCCAAGACCCTGCAGCGCCGCATCGAGAAGGTCGAAGCCTGGCTGGCCAAGCCCGACCTGCTGGAAGCCGACAAGGACGCCGAGTACGCCGCCGTGATCGAGATCGATCTGGCCGACATCAAGGAACCCATCGTCTGCTGCCCCAACGACCCCGATGACGCCAAGTTCCTGTCCGAAGTGGCCGGCACCAAGATCGATGAAGCCTTCATCGGTTCGTGCATGACCAACATCGGTCACTTCCGCGCAGCGGCCAAGCTGCTGGGAGGCCAGCGCGACATCCCCGTGAAGCTGTGGGTGGCACCGCCCACCAAGATGGACCAGAGCGAGCTGATCAAGGAGGGCCACTACGCCGCGTTCGGCACCGCCGGCGCGCGCACCGAAATGCCCGGCTGCTCGCTGTGCATGGGCAACCAGGCACAAGTGCGCGAAGGTGCGACCGTGATCTCCACGTCCACCCGCAACTTCCCCAACCGTCTGGGCAAGAACACCAACGTGTTCCTGGGCTCGGCCGAGTTGTCCGCGATTGCTTCGCGCCTGGGTTACCTGCCTTCCAAGGACGAGTACCTGAAGGAAATGGGCGTGATCGATGCCGACAAGGCATCGGTCTACCGCTACATGAACTTCGACCAGATCGAAGAGTACGCTGAAGTGGCCAAGGGCGTGAACGCCTAAGTCGTTCCGGCCGCAAGCCAAGGCCTGCTGCGCATCGCGCGGCAGGCTTTTTTTATGCAGGCCGTGGGCAGGGCCCACTGCGTTGCGGGGGACCTGGATGTTGACGGCGCAGCCGCGCTGGGGGCGTTAGCATCGGTGCTCGAAGATCGGTGGATACAAGGAGCCGCATGTTGCGAACAATCCGTTGGCTGGTGGGGATGGTCCTGTGCGCCAGCGTTGTGGTGCCCGGGCTGGCGGCCGAGCCCTGCACCCAGGCCGCGCCGCTGTTTGCGGCAGTCACGGCCAACCATCCAGCCGAGATCCGGCGCCTGCTGGACTGTGGCGCGCCGCTGGAGGCGCGCAATACCGCCGGCCAGACCCCACTGCTGGTGGCTACCCACCACAACCATGTGGCCGCCGCCCGGGCCTTGATCGAGGCCGGGGCCGATGTCAATGCCAAGGACCAGATCCAGGACAGCCCCTACCTGTACGCCGGGGCCCGGGGCCATCTTGACATCCTGCAGATGACCCTGGCGCACGGCGCGGATCTGCGCAGCCTGAACCGCTACCAGGGCACGGCGCTGATTCCGGCGGCAGAGCGTGGCCATGTGGAAGCCGTGCGCCTGCTGATCCAGGCGGGTGTGGATGTGAACCACGTGAACCGCCTGGGCTGGACCGCGCTGATCGAGGCCGTGGTGCTGGGCCAGGGCGGCGAGCGCCACCAGCAGGTGGTGCAGGCGCTGGTGGATGCCGGGGCCGACGTGAACCTGCCCGATGCCCAGGGCCGCACGCCCCTGGCCTTGGCCCAGGCCCATGGATACCCAGAGATTGCCCGCATTTTGCGTCGGGCAGGAGCACATTGAAGATGACAGTGACACACGACGACACACAGTTTTTGCGCGAAGCCATTGCGCTGGCGTATGCCAATGCCGAGCAGGGCGGGCGCCCATTCGGGGCCGTAGTGGTCAAGCAGGGCGTGGTGATCGCCTCGGCCGTCAACGAGATCCTGCGCAGCAACGATCCCACGGACCATGCGGAAATGCTGGCCATCCGCCGGGCCAGCCAGCACCTGGCCTCGCCGAATCTGCAGCACTGTGTGGTGTATGCCAGTGGCCACCCCTGCCCGATGTGCCTGGCGGCCATGCGCATGGCGGGTGTCAGCCAGGTGGTGTTTGCCCATTCGAATGCGGATGCCGCGCCGTTTGGCCTGTCCACTGCGGCGATCTACGAAGAACTGGCCAAGCCGTTCGCCCAGCAGTCCATGGTCATCCGCCATGTGCCCGTGCGGCTGACCGAGCGGCCCGGCCTGTACGCCGACTGGAAGCAGCGGCAGACGCCGCACTGAGGCCGGGGCCTGTCGCGCCCACGTGCCAGGCGCCAGGCCCTAGCGCATCGAGTGCAGGCCGATCAGGTTTTCGTCCGGGTCGGTGATCAGGGCGATGAAGCCATATGGGCCGATCGGCATCTTGTCGCGCACCACGGTGCCGCCCTGGGCCACCGCGCGGCCGGCTTCGACGGCGCAGTCCTCGCAGCTGAAATAGATCAGCGTGCCGCCGTTGCCGGACGGCGCTGCCGGCATGTGGACCAGGGCACCGGCCGCACCCCCGGCCTCGGGCTGCATGGGGAAGGCCCACATCTCCATGTCGCTGCCGTCGGCGCCGGGTGGGGCCAGGGCTTCCAGCGTGCGCGACAGCACGTTTTCATAGAACGCCTTGGCCCGGTCCATGTCCTGCACATAGATTTCGAACCATCCAACGGGATTGCGTGTCATGGCAGACCTCCTGGGGGGATGCAGCGGGGGCGTGGCACGGGGCCACCGTGTGTCCCGATTGTCGAAGTCTGGCCCGCCAGGGATGCAGGACGGCGGCTTTTCTTCCAGCAGGTGCACGCGTTGTGGCCTAAAAACCATAGCTGACTGCGTAGGTGCAGTCAGGGTTTCCTGCCATTTTGTGTACCCACCTCAATCCTGCATGCCCGCCCCGGACTCAGGGGGCAGCGGCCGACCCTGGCGCGGCAGATGGAGCGTCGGCAGGGGCGCTGGGTGCGGCATCCCCGCGCAGCGCGCCCAGCTTGGCCTGCAGCCAGTCGTCATAGCCTTTGTGCACCAGCTCGTAGGTCTGGGCAATGCCGGCCGCCACCGGGCTGTCCGCACCCAGCACGCCCAGGCTGTTCAAGATGTCTTCCGCCTCCTGGTAGCCCTGCTCGAAACCACCGCGGATCAGCTCCACAAAATCCTGGGCCACCTCGGCCAGCTCCTTGTCGGGGTAGCGGGCCGCATAGGCGTCGAACATGGCGGTGGACAGGCCCACGATGCGGCCTGCCGTGGCCTGCGCGCTGTGGTCCTGGCCCATGGCGTTCTGGATGGCGTCGGGGCCCAGTTCGGGCGCCAGCTCCTGGTTGATGGCGTCCACCGCCGTGCGGTACAGCAGGGCCAGGCTGTCGTTGCCGGTCTTCAGGCTGACCTGCAGCGAGGCTTCCAGGATCTGCGCATTGCGCAGGTTCTGCTGGCCCTGGCTGCTGGCGGTGGCGGTTTTCTGCGCCTCGTCCAGCGGCGTGCTCTTGGCAGGCACGGCCGTGTCGGCAGAAGCGGGGGCGGGGAGGGGGGGAACGTTCAGCATGGTGCTCTCCAGAGGCAACACAGGCCGACA
>NZ_VSWF01000040.1:0-29426 GCF_009668305.1 Comamonas sp. CAH-2 | reverse complement strand
GGACTCCAAGGTGATCGTGGCGATCAACAAGGACCCCGAGGCGCCGATCTTCTCGGTGGCCGACTATGGGCTGGAGGCCGACCTGTTTACCGCGGTGCCTGAACTGGTGAAGGCCCTGTAAGCAGTGGAGACAAAAAGGAGGGGCGTGCCCCTCCTTTTTTGCATCGGGGGATGCCCGGCAGCAGGACTTTTCACACAACAACAGCCTGCGAACACGGAGACGGAATATGCAAGAGACAAGCATGCGCATGCGTTACCGGCGGCTGGCCTTGGCCGTGGTGTGTGCCGCCGGCGGCAGTCTGGCGCACGCGGACTGGGTGGTGGCCCAGGTGGCGCCACTGACCGGGGCCACCGCGGTGCAAAGCAAGGCCTACGCCCAGGGCATGCGCCTGTATTTCAACGAGGTGAACAAGTCCGGCGGCGTGCACGGTGACCGCCTGCGCCTGGTCTCCGCCGATGACCGTGGCAGTCCCGAGGACACTGTCAAGCAGACGCAGCGCCTGCTCCAGGAGGCCAAGCCCGTGGCCCTGGCCGGCTACTTTGGAAACCGCAACCTGCAAGCCCTGCTCGACAGCAAGCTGCTGGAGCAGGCCTCCATCAGCCTGGTCGGCTTTCACAGCACCGACATGCGGGTGCTGAAGGCGCCGCAGCTGTTCAGCACGCGTGCCGGCTTGCCGGAGGAGGTGGAGAAGATTGCCAAGCACCTGGCCACCCTGGGCCTGACGCGCCTGGCCCTGGTGTACGACGAGCGCAGCGAGGACGAGGCCAAGGCCCTGACGCAACTGGTCGGCAGCCTGGTGACCGCGTCCGGCGGACAGTTGCTGGCGCAGGTGCCCTGGAAGGCTGGTAAGCAGGCGCAGGAGGCGGCCATCGACAGCTTGCAGCGCGCGGAGCCGCGCGCGCAGGCCGTGCTGGTGGTGGCGTCCAGCCCCGCCAGTGCGGCGTTTCTGGAGGCCTACCGCCTGGAAGGCGGGGCCGCCCAGGTGTATGCCACCTCCAGCGCCGACATCGAGCAACTGGCCACCCGCCTGCCCGTGGAGCTGATGCGCGGGGTGTCGATCGCGCAGGTCGTGCCCAACCCCTACCGCTCCACCAACCGCCTGAACAAGGAATTCCGCGACCTGCTGGCCAAGCAGCCCAAGGACGAGGCGCTGAGCGTGAGCTATCCCATGATGGAAGGCTATGTGAACGCCAAGGTGCTGGTCGAGGCCATGCGCCGCACCCAGCCGCTCAGCAGCGAGCGGCTGGCCGACAGTCTGCGCAGCATCCAGTCGCTGGACCTCGGTGGCTACTGGGTCACCTTTGCGCGGGGCTCGCAGTCGGGCTCCCGGTTTGTGGATTTGAGCATCGTCAACGCGCAAGGCCGCGTGACGCAATAAATAGCAGTCAGCGCAAGCTGGACAAGCGCTGGAACCCATTTTTACTCTCAAGAAGAAAGCTGAGACATGAGCTATACCGCCCCCATCAAAGACATGCTGTTTGCCATGGAACACCTGGCCCATCTGGACCAGGTGGCGCAGATTCCGGGTTTCGAGGACGCCGGTCTGGAGACGGCGCAGGCCGTGCTGGAAGAAAGCGCCAACCTGTGCGAGGGCGTGGTGGAGCCGCTGAACATTCCCGGCGACACCCAGCCCTCCAGCTTTGAGGGCGGCAAGGTCACCACCACCCCGGGCTTCAAGGAGGCCTACCAGCAGTTCGTGGAAGGCGGCTGGCAAGGCCTGCAGCACCCCGCGGCCTATGGCGGCCAGGGCCTGCCCAAGACGATTGGCGCGGCCTGCGTGGAAATGCTCAACAGCTCCAACATCAGCTTCGCGCTGTGCCCGCTACTGACCGATGGCGCCATCGAAGCCCTGCTGACCGCGGGCAGCGACGACCTGAAGGCCACCTACCTAGAAAAGCTGATCACCGGCGAGTGGACCGGCTCCATGAACCTGACCGAACCCCAGGCCGGCTCGGACCTGGCCCTGGTGCGCACCCGGGCCGAACCCCAGCCCGATGGCAGCTACAAGGTGTTCGGCACCAAGATCTTCATCACCTACGGTGAGCACGACATGGCGGACAACATCGTCCACCTGGTGCTGGCCCGGGTTGCCGGTGCGCCCGAGGGCGTCAAGGGCATCAGCCTGTTCGTGGTGCCCAAGTTCCTGGTGAACGCCGATGGCTCGCTGGGCGCGCGCAACGACGTGCACTGCGTGTCCATCGAGCACAAGATGGGCATCAAGGCCTCGCCCACGGCCGTGCTGCAGTACGGCGACCACGGCGGCGCTGTCGGCTATCTGGTGGGCGAGGAAAACCGCGGTCTGGAATACATGTTCATCATGATGAACGCCGCGCGCTATGGCGTGGGCATGCAGGGCATCGGTGTGTCCGAACGGGCCTATCAGCGTGCCGTGCAGTACGCGCGCGACCGGGTGCAAAGCCGCCCCGTCGATGGCAGCGTGGCCGGCAGTGCCGCCATCATCCACCACCCCGATGTGCGCCGCATGCTGATGACCATGCGCGCCACCACCGAGGCCTGCCGCGCCATGGCCACCACGGCGGCGGCGGCCTACGACGCAGCCCACCACCACCCCGATGCCGAGGTGCGCAAGGCGAATGCCGAGTTCTATGAATTCATGGTGCCCCTGGTCAAGGGCTACAGCACCGAGATGAGCCTGGAAGTGACCAGCCTGGGCGTGCAGGTGCACGGCGGCATGGGCTTCATCGAGGAAACCGGCGCCGCCCAGTACTACCGCGATGCCAAGATCCTGACCATCTACGAAGGCACGACCGCCATCCAGGCCAATGACCTGGTGGGCCGCAAGACGGCCCGTGACGGCGGAAAGAACGCCAAGGACATTGCCGCCCAGATCGCCAAGACCGAAGAGCAGTTGCGGGCCAGCGGCACCGCCGCCGCCCAGGCCATGGCCCTGCGCCTGCAGGCCGCGCGCGAGGCGTTCCTGGACGTGGTGGACTTTGTGGCCGGCAAGGCCAAGGCCTCGCCCAACGCCGTGTACGCGGGCAGCGTGCCCTACCTGATGCTGACCGGCAACCTGGTGGCCGGCTGGCAGATGGGCCGCGCACTGCTGGTGGCGCAGGACAAGCTGGCCCAGGGCGAGGACGTGGCCTTCATGCAGGCCAAGGTGGCCACGGCGCAGTTCTACGCCGAGCACATCCTGACCCGCACCACCAGCCTGCGCGACAGCATCCTGGCGGGCGGCGACAGCGCCTGCGCCCTGGCACTGGACGCCTTCTGACGCCCTGGCGACAGACAGCACCGCGGTAAGGGCAGACCATGGGATGGCTGCTCTTATCATTAGAAAAGTGAGCTGCTAGCGCTTGTCTGGCCAGCGTTTGAAGCTGTTTTTCTATCAATCACAATAGATTCGGAGACCGTTGCATGTCCAA
The DNA here is from genome assembly GCF_009668305.1 of Comamonas sp. CAH-2. Taxonomy (NCBI): domain Bacteria; kingdom Pseudomonadati; phylum Pseudomonadota; class Betaproteobacteria; order Burkholderiales; family Comamonadaceae; genus Comamonas; species Comamonas sp. CAH-2. The sequence goes on along the minus strand of NZ_VSWF01000040.1, from coordinate 26,039 downwards.
AATTCCTGCAGTGCTGCAAAACTTGGCATTGCCCGTGATCGGCTCGCCCCTGTTCATCATCAGCAACCCCAAGCTGGTCATTGCCCAGTGCAAGGCCGGCATCGTGGGTTCCATGCCCGCCCTGAATGCCCGCCCTGCGGAAATGCTGGAGGACTGGCTGGCCGAGATCACCGAAGAGCTGGCCGCGCACAACCGGGCGCACCCTGAAGCGCCGGCCGCCCCGTTTGCCATCAACCAGATCGTGCACAAGAGCAACGACCGCCTGGAGCACGACCTGCAGGTCTGCGCCAAGTACAAGGTGCCGCTGATCATCACCAGCCTGGGCGCGCGCGAGGACGTGAACCAGGCCGTGCACAGCTGGGGTGGCGTGGTGATGCACGACATCATCAACAACAAGTTCGCCCACAAGGCCATCGAGAAGGGCGCGGACGGCCTGATCGCCGTGGCGGCGGGCGCTGGCGGCCATGCCGGCGTGAAGAGCCCGTTTGCCCTGATCCAGGAAATCCGCCAATGGTTCGACGGCCCGCTGGCGTTGTCGGGCTCGATGGCCTCCGGCGGCGCCATCCTGGCCGCCCAGGCGATGGGGGCGGACTTTGCCTACATCGGTTCGGCCTTCATCGCCACCGAGGAGGCCCGGGCCGCCGAGGAGTACAAGCAGGCCATCGTCGACTGCAACTCGGACGACGTGGTGTATTCCAACTTGTTCACCGGCGTGCACGGCAACTACCTGGCACCGTCGATCCGCGCGGCCGGCCTGGACCCGGACAACCTGCCGGTGTCGGACCCCAGCGCCATGAACTTTGGCTCGGGCCGCACCAAGGCCTGGAAGGACATCTGGGGCTGCGGCCAGGGCATTGGCGCTATCGACAAGGTGCTGCCTGCGGCCGAGCTGATCGCGCGTTTCAAGCGGGAATACCAGGAAGCCCGCCAGCGCCTGCAACTGGCCACGGCCTGACCCTCTGGCGCCGCCGTCCCATTCGGGACTGGATGCGCAGGACATAGAAAGTTACAATTTGAGCGCCTCGGTAGGCCATGGTCTGCCGTGCGCAGCCGCCAAGCCCCTGTGTGCCAGGCTGCCCTCTGCGAAGCGGGCGGTCTGTACCACAGGGGCTTGTCTTTTTTCAGTGCGCTCTCGCGGGCGCTGTTTTGTGAATTTTTTATGCAATTGAAATCCTTCGGCGCCGTGGCGCTGGCATCGCTGGCCCTGGCCACTTCGGCCCACGCCGCCGAACCCACCCCCCAGGCGGTGACCGACCTGTTCCTGAAGTCCATCGTCCACATCGATGTCAAGTCCATGGAAGCCCTCAACGCCTACCTGCGCCCTGCGCGCACCTTCCCTGGCCAGGGGGATTTCATCAACGTCGCCGAGATGCAGGAGGTCGACCGGGACTATCCCAAGGACCTGGCCGCGACCTTCCTGGAAAACGTCCGCTTGAGCGATGCCGACAAGCAGGCGCTGGAGCCTGCTGCGGTGCAGCTGTTCGCCAACGTGCGCGATTCGCAAAAGCGCATCACCTGCACCCTGGGCAAGCCCCAGAACGTCACTGAGGGCGTGCACCCGGCGATGGTGGCCGTCAACGTGCCCTTCAACTGCCTGGCGCCCAATCCGCCCGAGAAGATCGTGGCCTTCCTGCAGCGCGCCGGTGCCGCCCAGTGGAACCTGCAGCAGTACCGCGAGCAGGTGCAGGCCCTGGCCAAGGGCTTTGAGACCGCCCCGCTGACCCAGGCCTGGGAAGGTGAGCTGCCGCTGGCCGCCGAGAAGAAGAAAAAGCCCCTGGTGTGGCAAAACAACTTCCCGCGCGAAAGCATCGACGTCACGCCCCTGCAGTACTGAGCCGCGCGGCCAAGCACGGCCCCTGCGATGGCCACCATGCGCTGAACGCGGCAGACTATGCGGCGCACAGCGTGTGTGACATCGCCGCGGCATGCTGCCATCGCCCAACAGCGCCCTTCGGGGCGCTTTTTTTTGGCCTGTGCACCACGGGGCGGGTGGGGACCATGACACGGTTGTTACCCCTCTTCCTATTCAGGTGAATTGATGGAAATCAACGCCGCAGTGTTTCACTCGACTACCTGAGCCCGTGTGGAAGTTGTTCTGCAGAAACCCTAGCATCTGCACAAATTTCAGTAAATACTGAAAATTCAGAATCAAATGGAATCCACTGACTTCGATCAAACGGCAAGCAAGCCCCGCGCCCAGCGTCGCCGTCCCGACTGCGGTACCGCGTGGTCGGTCGTGGCCTCGCTGTTGTGGCTGCCGCAGGCGGCATTGCTGGCCACCGCCGTGCAGTGGATGGCCACAGGCCGTGCCGCCGAGGTGGGTGGGTTGGCGCTGGGTCTGCTGGTGCTGGGTGCGGCCAAGGCCTGGTGCGAGGGCCATGGCATGCGCCTGAGCTTTGAGGCCGCCCGAGCCCAGCTGGACACCCTGCGCGCCCAGGTGGTGCAAGCGCTGGCCAGCAACTCGCCCCTGGACACACGGCGCGTGCCGTCGGGCCAGGCCGCCAGCGCCGTGGCCGAACAGGCGGAGGCGATTGTGCCCTGGCTGTCGCGCTACCAGACCGCGATGTGGCGCACCCGGGTGCTGCCGCTGGTGATTGCCGCCGTGGTGGCCTGGCAATCCTGGGTGGCGGCGCTGATCCTGGTGGTGGCGGCGCCCTTGATTCCCTTGTTCATGGCCATCGTGGGCTGGCGTGCCCAGGCGGCCAGCCAGGAGCAGATGGTGCAGCTGGGTCAGATGAACGGTTTTCTGCTGGACCGCCTGCGCGGCCTGACCACGCTACGCGCCCTGGGCGCGGTCGATGCTACGGCCCGGCGGCTGCGTGCACATGCCGAATCCCTGCGCCAGCGCACCCTGCGCGTGCTGCGCATTGCCTTCCTGTCCTCGGCCGTGCTGGAGCTGTTTTCGGCACTGGGCGTGGCCATGGTGGCCGTGTACGTGGGCTTTCACCTGTTGGGCTATCTGGAGTTTGGCACCTGGCACGGCCGCCTGAACCTGGGGCAGGCCCTGTTCGTGTTGCTGCTGGCGCCCAGCTTTTTCGAGCCGCTGCGCGAGCTGGCAGCCGTGTGGCACGACCGCGCCGCCGGCGAGGCCGCGGTGCAGACCCTGCAGGACATGGCCCGTGCGGCTCAGCCCTTGCCTGGGGCGCTGGCGGCCCACGCGCCCCAGGCCCTTGGTGCCCGGCAGGCCGCAGCGCGGGTGACGCTGCACAACGTGCACATCCAGGCGCCGGGCGCCGCTGCTTCGGCCGCACCGGTGCACCTGGACGTACAGCCGGGCGAGCATGTCGCCCTGTGGGGTGCCAGTGGCAGCGGCAAGTCGGTGCTGCTGGCGCAGATCGCCGGCCTGCTGCCCACCCACCAGGGGCAGGTGCGGGTGGATGGCGTGCCCATGGAGGACTGCAACGCGGCGGCATTGCGCCAGCGCATGGCCTGGATGGGCCAGCACCCGCATGTGTTTGCGGGTTCGGCCGCCCGCAACATCCGCCTGGACCGCACCGACGTGGCCGAGGCCGACGTGGCCCCGGCCATGCAGGCCGCAGGCCTGGGGCGCTGCTGGTGGATGAACCCACGGCCCACCTGGATCCGATGACGGCCGCGCAGGTCATGCAGACCTTGCTGCAGCTGGCCCAGGGGCGCACCCTGATCGTGGCCACCCACGACCCAGTACTGGCGGCACGCATGGATCGGGTGGTGCCGGTGCAGGGCGCGGAGGTAGTGGTATGAAGGCATCCCGCAGCAGCACACGCGCCATGCTGGTGGCGCTGGCGGCCATGGCGCCGCGCCACCTGTGGCTGGGGGGCATGGCCCTGGCCAGCTTGACCGTGCTGATGGGCATGGCGCTGCTGGGCCTGTCCGGCTGGTTCATTGCCGCCACGGCGCTGGCCGGGCTGGTGCCGGCCACGGCCCTGGTGTTCGACGTCTTCATGCCCAGTGCCGGCATCCGCTTGCTGGCCCTGGGGCGCACCGGGGCGCGCTACGGCGAGCGCCTGGTCACGCACGATGCCACGCTGGCCGTGCTGGCGGCGCTGCGCGAGCGCCTGTTCCGCAGCTGGGCCCCGGCCGGTGCCGCGTGGCAGCTGCGCCTGCGGCCCGCACGCTGGCTGCAGCGCCTGACCAGCGATGTGGACGCGCTGGACAGCCTGTACCTGCGCCTGGCCGTGCCCCTGGTGTCGGCCTGCGCGGCCGCGTTGCTGGCGGCCGTGGTGCTGGGCGCCATGCACGTGGGCCTGGGCCTGCTGCTGGGCCTGTGGCTGCTGCTGGCGGGCATGGCGATTGCCGCCGTGCTGGCCCTGCGTGCGCGCCGCCCGGCCTTGCGCCGTGCGGCCGCCCTGGAGCGGTTGCGCACCCAGGCCGTGGACCTGGTGGCCGGCCAGACCGAGCTGTTGATGGCCGGCCGCCTGCCGGCGCAATGTGCCCGCCTGGCGGCCACCGAGCGCAGCGTGGCCCAGGCCGACCGCCAGCTCAACCGCCTGGAAGCCCGGGCCAGCATGGCCTTTGGCATGGCCAGCACGCTGACCCTGGTGGGCGTGCTGCTGGCGGTGGGCTGGCTGGTGGAGCAGGGCGTGCTGGGGGCGCCGGGGGCGGCCCTGGCCCTGCTGGTGGCCCTGGCCGCGATGGAGCCTTTTGCCGCCTTGCGCCGTGGCGCGGTGGAAGCCGGTCGCACCTGGTTGTCCATCCAACGGCTGGCACCCCAGGTGGTGCAAGCGCCAGCAGCTATCGAAATCAAAGTGACTGAACCACCGCCAGGCTGTGCCGTGCGGCTGCAGCAGGCAGCGGCCCAGCACCGCGGCAGCCCGCACCGGGTGCTGGCGGCCGTGGATCTGCAGATTCCCGCGGGCACCCAGGTGGCGCTGATCGGCGCCAGCGGTGCCGGCAAGAGCACGCTGCTGTCGCTGATCGCCGGGGAACTGCCCGCCGTGCAGGGCCAGGTGCTGGCCCAGCCCTGCACCTGGCTGACCCAGCGCACCGAGCTGTTCCAGGACAGCCTGCGCGACAACCTGCGCCTGGCCCAGCCGGACGCCAGCGATGCCCAGCTGTGGCAGGCGCTGGAGGATGCCGGCCTGGCCGCCGATGTGCGTGCCCTGCCCGAGGGGCTGGACACGCGCCTGGGTGAGGGCGGGCTGGGCCTGTCCGGCGGGCAGGCCCGCCGCCTGGCACTGGCGCGGCTGCTGCTGCACCCCGCCGCGTGCTGGCTGCTGGATGAACCCACCGAAGGCTTGGATGCCGCCACGGCCCGGGACGTGCTGCAACGCCTGCGCCAGCAGATGCACGGGCACACCGTGATCGTGGCGACCCACTGGCGCAGAGAGGCCGAAACAGCGGACCGTCTGCTCTGGGTGGAGGGGGGCCGCCTGCTGGCAGAGGCCCGGCGCGGCACGACGGATTTTGACAAGCTGCTGGGCCGGCTGCGCGAGGACGCAGCGGTGGTGGCAGCACCTGCAACGGCCAAGGGTTTTTAAGAGAGAAAGGACTTCCCCATGGACCTCGACATCGTCGATCTATCGCGATTGCAATTCGCGGTAACGGCGCTCTACCACTTCCTGTTCGTACCGCTGACCATTGGCCTGGCGGTGCTCGTGGCCATCATGGAGACCGTCTACGTGATGACCGGGCGCACCATCTGGCGCGACATGACCAAGTTCTGGGGTGTGCTGTTCGGTATCAACTTCGCCATGGGTGTGGCGACCGGCGTGGTGATGGAGTTCCAGTTCGGCATGAACTGGAGCTACTACAGCCACTATGTGGGCGACATTTTCGGCGCGCCGCTGGCGATCGAGGGCCTGATGGCCTTCTTCCTGGAAGCCACCTTTGTCGGCCTGTTCTTCTTCGGCTGGGACCGCATGACCAAGGTGCAGCACCTGGTGGCCACCTGGCTGGTGGCCATCGGCTCCAACTTCTCGGCGCTATGGATCCTGATCGCCAACGGCTGGATGCAGAACCCTGTGGGCGCGGCGTTCAACCCGCAGACCATGCGCATGGAGGTGTCGGACTTCTTTGCCGTGCTGACCAACCCCGTGGCCCAGGCCAAGTTCGTGCACACCGTGTCGGCCGGCTACACCGTGGCGGCGATCTTTGTGCTGGGCATCTCGGCCTGGTACCTGCTCAAGGGCCGCCACGTGGCCCTGGCCAAGCGCTCGATGACGGTGGCGGCCTCGTTCGGCCTGGCGGCGTCGCTGTCGGTGGTGGTGCTGGGGGACGAAAGTGGCTACCTGTCGTCGGAGCACCAGAAGATGAAGCTGGCCGCGATCGAAGCCATGTGGGACACCGAACCCGCGCCGGCCGCCTTCACGGCCGTGGGCATCCCGGACACGGCCGCACGCGAGACGCACTATGCCGTGCACATCCCCTGGGTGATGGGCCTGATCGGCACCCGCTCGCTGGACACGCAGATCCCCGGCATCAACGACCTGGTGGCGCGTGCCGAAGAGCGCATCGAATCCGGCATCAAGGCCTATGACGCGCTGCAGACCATCCGCAGCTACAAGAAGCCGTCCGAAGTGCCGCAGAGCGCCGTGGACACGTTCGAGGAGCATGGCGCCAACATGGGCTATGCCCTGCTGCTGATGCGCTACACCGACGATCCGCGCCAGGCCACGCGCCTGCAGATCCAGAAGGCCGCGGCGGACACCATTCCGCCCGTGGGCCCGCTGTTCTGGTCCTTCCGCGTGATGGTGGGTCTGGGCATGTTCTTCATCGTGCTGACGGCCACCTTCTTCGTGCTGTCGGCGCGCCACAAGCTGGATGCCTACCCCTGGTTGCTGAAGGTGGCGGTGATGGCCATCCCCCTGCCGTGGATTGCCGCCGAGTGCGGCTGGATCGTGGCCGAGCTGGGCCGCCAGCCCTGGATCATCGAAGGCGTGCTGCCCACGGCCATGGCGGTGTCCAACCTGGGCGCCAGCACGGTGCTGCTGACGATTGCGCTGTTCGTGGCCATTTACACGGTCATGTTCGTCATCGAAATGGTGCTGATGCGCAAGGCCATCCTGAAGGGGCCGCAGGAGGAGAGCGCCCCCCACCTGAGCAGCTACGCGAAGAAGTTCGCCGATGCCTACAGCGCCAAGTAACCGAGGGAGTCACACATGATCTTGCATGAACTTTTGAGCTATGACGTGCTGCGCGTCATCTGGTGGCTGCTGCTGGGCATCCTGCTGGTGGGCTTTGCCGTGACCGACGGGTTCGACCTGGGCGCCGCCGCGCTGCTGCGCGCCACCGGCAAGACCGATGTCGAGCGCCGCGTGGTGATCAACACCATCGGTCCGGTGTGGGAAGGCAACCAGGTCTGGCTGATCCTGGGCGGTGGCGCCATCTTCGCCGCCTGGCCCCAGTTGTATGCCATCTCCTTCTCGGGCTTCTACTTGGCCATGTTCGCCATCCTGGTGTGCCTGATCCTGCGCCCCGTGGCCTTCAAGTTCCGCAGCAAACGCGAAAGCACCACCTGGCGCAACACCTGGGACTGGGTGCTGTGCCTGTGCGGCTGGGGCCCCTCGCTGGTGTTTGGCGTGGCCATGGGCAATGTGCTGCTGGGCGTGCCCTTCCGTCTGGCCGATGACATGCGCATCTACTACGACGGCAGCTTCTTCGCGCTGTTCACGCCCTTCACCCTGCTGTGTGGCCTGGTGTCGCTGTGCATGCTGCTGATGCACGGGGCCACCTGGCTGGTCTTCAAGACCGATGGCGCCGTGCAGGCCCGTGCCGCACGCTGGGGCGTGCTGGCGGCGGTGCTGACCGCCGTGCTGTACGCCGGTGCCGGCGTGTGGCTGACACAGCTGAGCGGCTATGTGCTGACCGAAGCCATGAGCACCACCGGTCCCTCCAACCCGCTGCTGAAGTCGGCCGCGCTGGGGCAGGGCGCCTGGCTGGCCAATTACGCCCAGCAGCCACTGTTGTGGATCGTGCCCGGCCTGGGCGTGCTGATGCCCCTGGTGGCCGCCCTGGGCCTGAAGCTGCGCCGGGAATGGCTGGGCCTGCTGGCCAGCGGCCTGGGCATCGCCGGCATCGTGCTGAGCGTGGGCGTGTCCATGTTCCCCTTCATCCTGCCGTCGTCGGTGGACCCGCTGTTCAGCCTGATGGTCTGGGACGCCTCGTCCAGCCACCTGACCCTGTTCATCATGCTGGTGTGTGCGTTGATCTTCATGCCCATCATCCTGGCCTATACCAGCTGGGTGTACAGCATCATGCGCGGCAAGGTGAACCCGGACGAGATCGCGCAGGGCAAGGGCCATGCTTACTAAAAAGTGAGCGGTCAGCGCTTGTTTCATCAAACAATTTCAAATGTTTCATATTGAAATGCTGAAGAGGCAAGCGCTACATTCTCTGTTTTCTGAACAATGAATCGCTGAAAGGAAGTTGCTATGTGGTACTTCGCCTGGATTTTGGGACTGCCGCTGGCGGCCGCGTTTGCCGTGCTCAACGCCATGTGGTTTGAGCTGATGGACGATGAGGCCACGCGCAAGGAACTGCTGGCCAAGGCCAGCGCCGCGCGCGACTGACGCGCGGGCCCGCACGCCACCACCGCCTTCCCCGGAAGGCGGTTTTTTTATGCCCGCCCGGGCCCTGGGTAGGCAAGCCCGGCCGGGCGCGGTATGGTAGGACACCTGATCATGCACGCAGACAGGAGGACCCCAGGCCATGACGGATCACGACCTCAGACCCCCGCGGCCATCCGCACCCCGGCGTGGCCGCGGCACCCCGCTGGCGGCGGCTGCCCTGCTGCTGGCCCTGGCGGCAGGCGGCTGGTACGCCTGGCAGCACACCCAGGCCCCGCACGCCGTGGCACCGCCGGCACCAGCACCGGCCGCACCGGAACCCGTTGCCACACCGCAGCCCCCGGCACCAGAGCCCATGGCCGCAGCGGCACCACCCGAAGGGCCACAGCACCCGGTGGCCGCCCCGGCCGACACCGCCGCCAGCCCGGCACCCGATGCCGCAGGCTTCGAGCAGTCCGTCAGCGACTGGCTGGGCCGGCCCCAGGTGCTCAAGTTCGTTGCCTTGCAGGGCCTGGCCCACCACATCGTGGCCACCATCGACAACCTGCCACGCGGCCATGCCGCGCCGCGCCTGTGGCCGCTGTACCCGGTGGGGGGCCGCATGCTGACCCAGCAGGCCGCCGATGGCAGCCTGCAGATCGCGCCCGGCAACAGTGCGCGCTACGACGCCGTGGTCGGCTGGATCGCCAGCGTGGACGTCGCCCAGGCGGCGGCGCTGTACCGCCGCTTCTATCCCGTGCTGCAGCAGGCCTACGAGGCGCTCGGCTACCCCGGCCAGTATTTCAACGACCGGCTGGTGGCAGTGATCGACCACCTGCTGCAGGCGCCCGAGGTCCAGGGGCCGCTGGCCTTGCGGCTGGTGGAGGTGCAGGGCTCGGTCGCGCCCCAGCAGCCCTGGCTGCGCTATGAATTGGCGGACCCGCAGTGGCAGTCGCTGTCGGCAGGCCACAAGATCCTGCTGCGCCTGAGGCCTGCGCACGCACAGACCCTCAAGACCCAGCTGCGTGCCTTGCGCAGCCAGATTGCCACCGTGCGCCCGGGCGGCTGAGGGGCCGCCGTCCCCGGCACCCCCAAAACAAAGGGCCTGCATGGCAGGCCCTGGGGTGCGGGAGATGCGGTGGTTACGCGCCAGCGGGTGGCTCGGTCGAGGACGCGTCCTTGGCGGCCTTGCCCTTGCCACCGATCAGGCGGTCCTTGAAGTCCAGCACCCGGGTCACGGCCGCACCCATGCCCATGAGCTGCATGGCAGTCTCGGGCTTGAGGCGCTGCACATCGTCGAACCAGGTCATCAGCTTCTCGATCAGTTCGTACATTTCCTGCATGCGCTGCTGGGCGTGGCGCTCGTCATCGGACGAGGCCTCTTCCAGCAGGGCCGAGCGCAGCATGGACTGGGTCGGCTCAATCTCGCGGCGGCGGCGCTCTTCGGCCAGGCGGCGGAAGATTTCCCACACGTCCTGCGGTGCTTCGAAGTACTCGCGCCGATCACCGGGGTGGTGGCGCAGGTTGACCAGCCGCCACGATTGCAGCTCCTTCAGCCCCATGCTGACGTTGGAGCGCGAGAACTCCAGGGTTTCCGAGATTTCCTCCGCATTCAGCGCACGCGGCGACAGGTAGAGCAACGCGTAGATTTGCCCGACGGTGCGGTTGATGCCCCAACGGCTGCCCATCTCGCCAAAGTGCGAGACGAATTGCCGGTTCAGTGGAGGAAGTGGGGGTGTCTGTGTCATGGCGGACATTGTGCCTAGGAATGGATGCTTTTCAGCATTGTCTGAATTCACAGGCTCGGCAAGGATGGGTAATTCCCAGTGCCGCTGCCTTGTGGTTCGGTGTTTCGCTAGGCAGTGCAGGCGCGGTGAAGCTGCGCCAGGGCCTTGCGGGTTCAGCGGTGCAGTTCGCCGGCGCTTTCGGGTTGGTAGGTGATGGCGTCCACGCGCACGGTGACGGGCTTGCCGGCCGGGCTGGGCAACTCGAACACATCGCCTTCACGCAGGCCCAGCAGGGCCGTGCCCACGGGAGCAAACACCGAGACCTTGTCCGGGCTGCCATCGGCTTCCTTGGGGTAGACCAGGGTCAGGGTCTGGCTCTTGTCGCTTTCCAGCAGGGTGAAGCGGACAGTGGAGTTCATCGTGACCACATTCGCGGGCATTTCGTGCGGCTCTAGCACGTCCGCGCGGTTGAGTTCGGCCTCCAGGGCTTGCAGGCCCGAGAAGTTGCTGGGCAGCTTTTCCATCAGGGTTTCGAGGCGGTCCATGTCCAATGCAGACAGGGTGATAGCAGGCTTGGTGGTGGCCATGAGGTGCTTCCTAGCGGATGTGTGGAACAAACCGTGTGTCAAAGGTCAGACGCCTACACGGAGAAAGGCCCGGGCAACAGGGTTGTCCGGGCCATAAGGCTGCACAAAAATGGTGCGTTGTGTCGATTGTGGCCGCTTGCCAGATAAATGCAAGCAATCCGCACGCAGCTGGTGCGGATCTGGGCGCGGGGCCAGCCCCGCGCTGCAACTGTGGGTCAGCCCGCCCGGGCGGCGTCGGCCAACTGCTGGGCGCAGTGGCGGGCCTGGGCGGCATCGCGCGCCTCCACCATCACGCGCAGCAGCGGCTCGGTGCCACTGGCGCGGATCAGCACGCGGCCGCTGTCGCCCAGTTGCTGTTCCACGGCCGCTTGGGTCTGGGCCAGCTGGGTGTTGTTCTTCCAGTCCTGGCCCGGGGCCAGGCGCACGTTGATCAGCTCCTGTGGGAACAGCGTCAGCTCCTGCAGCTGCTGTGCCAAGGTCTTGCCGCTGCGCACGCAGCTTTGCAGCACTTGCAGTGCGGAAACCAGGCCGTCGCCCGTGGTGTGCTTGTCCAGGGCCAGCAGGTGGCCCGAGCCCTCGCCACCGATCTGCCAGCCCTTGTCGTTCAGGGCTTCCAGCACGTAGCGGTCGCCCACCTTGGCGCGCACAAACTCGATGCCACGCTGCTTGAGGGCCACCTCCACGGCCATGTTGGTCATCAAGGTGCCCACGGCGCCCTGGACCTGCATGCCGCGCTGCACGCGGTCCTGCACCATCAGGTACATCAGCTCGTCACCGTTGTACAGGCGGCCGGCCTGGTCGACCATCAGCAGGCGGTCGGCATCGCCGTCCAGCGCCACGCCATAGTGGGCGTGGTTGGCACGCACCGCGAGTGTCAGCGCTTCGGGGTGGGTGGCACCGACATCGTGGTTGATGTTCAGGCCATCCGGCTGGCAGCCAATCGCAATGACCTCGGCCCCCAGTTCATGGAACACCTTGGGGGCGATGTGGTAGGCCGCGCCGTGGGCGGCATCGACCACAATCCGCAGCCCGCGCAGGGACAGGTGGTTGTCGAAGGTGCTCTTGCAAAACTCGATGTAGCGGCCTGCGGCGTCATCCAGGCGTTTGGTCTTGCCCAGCGCGGCCGAGTCGACCCATTGCGGGGCCTCGTCCAGCGCGGTCTCGACGGCTTCTTCCCAGGCATCGTCCAGCTTGGTGCCCTGGGCACTGAAGAACTTGATGCCGTTGTCGTAAAACGGGTTGTGGCTGGCGCTGATGACCACGCCCAGGCTGGCGCGCTGGGTGCGCGTCAGATAAGCGACGCCGGGGGTGGGCAGGGGGCCCAGCAAGGTGACATCCACGCCAGCGGCGTTGAAGCCCGCTTCCATGGCGGCTTCCAGCATGTAGCCCGAGATGCGGGTGTCCTTGCCGATCAGCACGGAGGGGCGCTCCTGGGTGCGCTTGAGCACCCGCCCCACGGCATGTGCCAGACGGAGTGCGAAATCCGGGGTGATGGGCGACTGGCCCACTTTGCCGCGGATGCCATCGGTGCCGAAATAGGTGCGTGCCATGCGTGTTGTCCTTGGTTTTATGCGGAGGTGGCGGGTGGTTGCATGGCTTGCCAGACGGACAAGGCGGCCCGGGTGTCCGCCACATCGTGGACCCGGACCACCCGTGCACCGCGCTCGACGGCCAGCAGCGCCGCAGCGACGCTGGGAACCATGCGTTGCTCGATCGGAAGGCCACTGACTGTGCCCAGGGAGCCCTTGCGCGACCAACCTGCCAAAAGCGGGAAGTCTAGTTCCAGCAGCTCGTGCTGGCGCGCAAGCAGTGCAAAATTTTGTGCCACGCTCTTGCCAAAGCCAATCCCGTAGTCCCAGACGATGCGGTTGCGCTGCACCCCACGCTGCAGCAGCGACTGGGTTTCGTGCAGCAGGAAATCACGCACCTGCGGCACCGGGTCACCGGACATGTGGTCCAGGTGCATGTTCTGGGGCGTCTGGTGCATGTGCATCAGGCAGACCCCACAGCTGGGGTGGCGGGCCACCACGTCCTGGGCGCCGGGTTGCCGCAGGCCCCAGATGTCGTTGACGATGTCCGCCCCAGCGTCCAGCACGGCCTGCATCACGGCGGGCTTGTAGGTGTCCACGGAAATCGGAACGCCGAGCTTGACGGCTTCATGCACCACGGGCAGGACGCGGCGCATCTCCTCATCCTGCGGCACGGCCGGGGAGCCCGGGCGTGTCGATTCGCCGCCGATGTCCAGGATGTCGGCGCCGTCGCGAATCAGCTTTTCCGCGTGGCGCACGGCCGCCAGATCCCGGTGTCGGCCCCCGTCGGAAAAGGAGTCCGGGGTGTTGTTGACAATGCCCATGATCAGCGGGCGTTGCAGGTCCAGTAGAAAGCGTGAGGTTTGCCAATACATGGGCAGGCTCCCAAAGAATCGCGCCAGGAGGCGGCCAAAAGAAAACGGGGCGCTAAGGCCCCGTTGCTGTGCTGTGTCCGCTTAAGCCGCAGTCGGTGATGGGTCGGCGTCCACAGCGGGTGTGCCGCCCCCGGACGAATTGCCATCATCGCTGGACTTGGGCGTGCGGGGGACCCAGTCCTTGGGAGGACGGGGATCCTTGCCTGCAAAAATGTCATCCAGCTGTTCGGTGTCGATGGTTTCCCATTCGAGCATGGCCTTGGCCATGGCGTGCATCTTGTCGCTGTTCTCTTCGATCAGCTTGCGCGCCAGGTTGTACTGCTCGTCAATGATGCGGCGCACTTCATCGTCCACCTTCTGCATGGTGGCTTCCGAAAGGTTGGCACCCTTGCTGAAGCTGCGGCCCAGGAAGGGCTCGCCATCCTGTTCGGAATAGACCATGGTGCCCAGGGCGTCGCTCATGCCGTAGCGCGTCACCATGTCGCGCGCGATCTGGGTCGCACGCTCGAAGTCGTTCGAGGCGCCGGTGGTCATCTGGTTCATGAACACCTCTTCCGCGATGCGGCCCCCAAACAGCATGGCGATCTGGTTCAGCATGTACTCCTTGTCGTAGGAGTAGCGGTCCTTCTCGGGCAGGCTCATGGTCACGCCCAGTGCACGGCCGCGCGGGATGATGGTGACCTTGTGCACAGGATCGCATTTGGGCAGCAGGCGGCCGATCAGGGCGTGGCCGGCTTCGTGGTAGGCCGTGTTGCGGCGCTCTTCCTCGGGCATGACCATGGACTTGCGCTCGGGGCCCATGATGATCTTGTCCTTGGCCTTCTCGAAGTCCTGCATCTCCACGGTGCGGGCGTTGCGGCGCGCAGCCATCAGGGCGGCTTCGTTGCACAGGTTGGCCAGATCGGCGCCGGACATGCCAGGCGTGCCGCGGGCAATCACGGACGGATTCACGTCCTGGCCCACGGGGATCTTGCGCATGTGCACGTTCAGGATCTGTTCGCGGCCACGGATATCGGGCAGCGTCACATACACCTGACGGTCGAAGCGGCCGGGGCGCAGCAGGGCGGCATCCAGGATGTCGGGACGGTTGGTGGCCGCCACGACAATCACGCCGAGGTTGGTTTCAAAACCATCCATCTCGACCAGCATCTGGTTCAGCGTCTGCTCGCGTTCGTCATTGCCGCCGCCCATGCCGGCGCCACGCTGGCGGCCCACGGCATCGATTTCGTCGATGAAGATGATGCAGGGGGCATTCTTCTTGGCGTTCTCGAACATGTCGCGCACACGGGCCGCGCCCACGCCGACGAACATTTCCACGAAGTCGGAGCCGGAAATCGAGAAGAAGGGCACCTTGGCCTCGCCGGCAATCGACTTGGCCAGCAAGGTCTTGCCGGTACCGGGCGGGCCGACGAGCAGCAGGCCACGGGGGATGCGGCCACCCAGCTTCTGGAATTTGTTGGGGTCCTTCAGGAAGTCGACGACTTCCTTGACTTCTTCCTTGGCTTCATCGCAGCCGGCCACGTCGGCAAAGGTGACGGTGTTGTTGTTCTCGTCCAGCATGCGCGCCTTGGACTTGCCGAAGCTGAACGCACCGCCCTTGCCGCCGCCCTGCATCTGGCGCATGAAGTACACCCACACGCCAATCAGCAGCAGCATGGGGCCCCAGCTGATCAGCAGGCTCATCAGTAGCGAGCCTTCTTCGCGGGGTTTGACGTCGAACTTGACATCGTTGGCAATCAGGTCACCGACCAGACCGCGGTCCAGGTAGGTGGCCGTCGTGCGAATGCGACGATCGTCGGTGGTCAAGGCAACGATCTCGGTACCGCCCTGACCTTCCTGAATGGTTGCACTCTTGATGCGGTTGTTGCGCACCTCAGAGAGGAATTCCGAATAGCCGATGTGGTTTGCACCAGTGCTGCTGCGGTTATCAAATTGCTTGAAAACCGTAAACAACACCATGGCAATGACCAGCCAGACGGCAATTTTTGAAAACCACTGATTGTTCAAGCGGGGCTCCAAGGAAAAAAGGAGAAATACAGTCACACATGGACGCTATGCATCCATATGCGACCCATTTTAGGTCTTTCAAGCGGCAGGGCCGAACCCTTATTCCCGCCAAGGCAATAGGAAACTGGGGTTTTCCGCTGTGCGTTGGGTCAACCCCGGTGTTCCCGGTTTTTATTTCAGGCCCATGCCGATCAGGAAAGTCTCGGACGATTTGTCGCGCGAGGACTTGGGCTTGAGGGTCTTGACGACCTTGAAATGCTCACGGAACAGCTTGACCAGATCGTCGTAGCCCGGGCCGTGGAAGACCTTGGCCACCAGGGCGCCTTCGGGGCGCAGGTGGTGGCTGGCAAAGTCCACGGCCAGCTCGATCAGGTGCTCCACCCGGGCACCATCGGTGGTGCTGTTGCCCGACAGGTTGGGGGCCATGTCGGAGACCACCACGTCGACAGGGCGACCCTGGACGACGGTTTCCAGCTGGGTGAGTACGGACTCTTCACGGAAGTCCCCCTGGATGTAGTGCACGCCCTCGATGGGATCCATGGGCAGCAGGTCCAGCGAGATGATGGTGCCGTTCAGCGTGCCGGCGGCGGCCCCGGTGGGCGACATCTTGCGCCGCACATACTGGCTCCAGGCGCCGGGCGTGCAGCCCAGGTCCACCACGATCTGCCCAGGGCGGATCAGTTTGAAGGTTTCGTCGATTTCCTTGAGTTTGTAGGCCGCACGGGCGCGGTAGCCGTCCTTTTGGGCGGCTTGCACATAAGGGTCGTTCAGGTGGGCATTCAGCCAATTCTTGTTGACCTTCTTGCTTTTCGTTTTGGTATTCATCGCAAATTTCTTCCAGCCTCGATAATACGGGCATGCCCCAAATTGAATTAACTCCCGCGGAGCGCCGGGAACACCGCGCCAACGCCCACCATCTGGACCCCGTGGTCATGATCGGTGGTGACGGCTTGACACCCGCCGTCCAGAAGGAAGTTGACGCCGCCCTGAATGCCCATGGCCTGATCAAGGTGCGTGTGTTCGGCGACGACCGTGCCGCGCGCGAACAGGTCTACCTGCAACTGTGCGACGAACTCAACGCCGCTCCCATCCAACACATCGGCAAGCTGCTGGTCCTGTGGCGCCCCATTCCCGACAAGGAAAAGGCGCTGGACGAAGACCGCAAGGCCGGCCCCCGCGACATCAAGTTGCTGAAGTTCGGCCGTGCCGGCAGCAAGCCCGAGGTAAAGCAGATCCGCGTGCTGGGCAACCAGCGCCTGACCCAGGGTGGTCTCGTCAAGCGTGCCAAGAAGGCAGGCCCCAAGTCGACCAAAAAAGGCCACTAAGCCTTGCCGCGCACCAGCATGAGCACAACCACCTCCACCGCGCCACAGCGCCATATCCTGTGCATGAAGTGGGGCACCAAATACGGGCCGGAATATGTGAACCGCCTGTACGCCATGGTGCGCCGTCATCTCAGTGGTGATTTTCGCTTTGTCTGCCTGACCGACAACGCTGAAGGGATTCGTTCCGAGGTCGAATGCCTGCCCATTCCCTCGCTGGACCTGCCCCCGGGCATCCCCGAGCGCGGCTGGACCAAGCTGACCACGTTCACCAAAGACCTGCACGGCCTGCGCGGAACGGCGCTGTTCCTGGATGTGGACGTGGTCATCACTGGTCCTTTGGATGACTTCTTCACCTACCCCGGTGAGTTCCTCATCATCCACGACCACAAGCGCCCGTGGCGCATCACGGGCAACTCGTCCGTGTACCGCTTCGAGCTGGGGGCGCATGCCGACGTGCTGGAGTATTTCCGCGGCCACTTCGAGGACATCCGCAAGCAGTTCCGCAACGAGCAGGCCTACTTGTCGGATGCGATCCACAAGCAGGGCAAGCTCAAGTACTGGCCGGCCGAGTGGTGCCCGAGCTTCAAGTACCACTGCATCCCGACCTGGCCGACCAACTTCTGGAAGCCCACGTTCGTGCCTCCGAATGCGCGCATCGTGATCTTCCATGGCGAATGCAACCCGCCCGATGCCCTGGCGGGCCGCCGCAACCGGCGCTTCCGCTACATCCAGCCCGCCACCTGGGTGGCGGAGCATTGGCACGAGTGATGCCTTGCCCGCCATGCGCGAGCAAGCCCCTCCTGGCCCACGGCCGGAGGGGCTTTTTTAACGATTCCATGATCTGGTGATGACCTCCCAAGAACAACCGCGCAACCCCCTGCATGGCCTGACGCTGGAGCGCATGCTCACCGACCTGGTCGACCACTACGGCTGGGCCGAGCTGGGTGCGCGCATTCCCGTGCGCTGCTTCAACCTGGACCCTAGCATCCCGTCCAGCCTGCGCTTTCTGCGCAAGACCCCTTGGGCGCGCGAGAAGGTGGAGCAGCTGTACCTGTACACCTTGCGGCAACACCAGCGTGCCCAGCGCTGACCGTGAATCACCCCGCACCCGGTGGTGATGGTGCACCGACGAGCGGGAGACGGGCGTGCCACAACGCGGGCAAGGGCCTGCTGGTATTGACCCCGGCAACAGCCACGGTGCTGGATGTTGGCGCCGTCACAGCGCGAACCCCACCCAGCCCGGGCGTGGTCTCCGATTAGGTGTCCAGGGCGGTTCGTCTGCCTGAGGGGCTGTGGCAGGCTTTTGCCAAGAGATATATCAAAAAATTGGCGGATAGTGCTTATCCAGTCTGCGCAAGCTGCTATGTATTTTTTCAGCTGAAATGGATGGTCAGCCTCAACCATCTGCCTGCCTGCCTGCCTGCCTGCCTGCCTGGCGGGTGGCGCCGCTGGATGCACTGGGTTATAGGCTGGACTGTGTGGCGCCGGGAACACCGTGCCTGTGCCCGACATCCAGGCGCAACCCGCAGGGTGTCAGTGCCCACCTCCGTAGTTTCCAGGGCGGTGGCGGCCCTTTCGCGGCGAATGAATCTGAGAGAATTTGCTGTCCCTGCTCTGGCACTTGTCATGACCGATACCACTTTCTTCACGGCCAGCCAGTACGAAGCCATCTGCGCCAGTCTGCCCGACCCCACCTTCATCCTGACGGAGACGGGGCGCTACGCGGCCATCCTGGGCGGCAAGGACAAGCGCTACTACCACGACGGCAGCTCCCTGGTCGGCAAGTACATCGCCGATGTGCTGGTGGCGTCCAAGACCGACTGGTTCTTGCAGCAGATCCGGGACACGCTGTCCCGCCAGCAAATGCTGGTGGTCGAGTACGAACTGAGCGCGCACGATGTGCTGGGCCTGCCCACCGACGGACCGGTGGATGCCATCTGGTTCGAAGGCCGGATCACTGCTCTGGACCAGCCTTACTGCGGCGAGCGCGCCGTCGTCTGGGTGGCCAGCAACATCACCGCCAGCAAGCGGCTGCAGCAGCAGTTGCAGCAGCAGGCCATGAACGACGAGCTGACGGGGCTGCACAATCGCCGACGCTTCATGCAGGTGCTGGAAGAGGCCTACGCCGCCTTCCAGCGGCAGGCCACGCCCACCTGGTTGGTGAGTTTTGATGTGGACCACTTCAAGGCCATCAACGACGATTTGGGCCACCCGGCGGGCGACCAGGCGCTGCGCGATCTGGCCGGCATGGTGCAACAGGCCGCAGCGGCCGAGGACCTGGTGTGCCGCCTGGGTGGGGATGAGTTCGCCCTGCTGTGCCCCGTGTGCAGCCTGGCGGAGGTCACCGCGCTGGCGCAGCGTTTGCTGCACGGTGGGCGCCAGGTGCTGCAGCCCTATGCCACGCGGGAGCCTGCCCCCACGCTGAGCATCGGGATCGCCCATTTCCTGGCCCAGGACCGCAGCACCGAAGACATCCTGCGCCGTGCCGACCAGGCCCTGTACCTTTCCAAGACCCAGGGGGGGCACCAGATGAGCACCACCGGTTGCGCCCAGGAGTGAACACCATGCTGCTGATCGTCGGTACCGTCTCTCTGCCCGCTGAGAACCTCGTGCACGCGCGCCCCGCCATGCGGGCGATGGTCGAGGCCTCGCGCGCCGAAATCGGCTGTCTGGCCTACCACTACGCCGAGGATGTGCTGGTGCACGGACTGATCCATGTCAAAGAACTGTGGACGGACCAGGCGGCCCTGGATGCCCATTTCGCCTCGGCCCACCTGCAGGCCTGGCGGGCCAGTTGGCCCGCGCTGGGCCTGGGCAACCGGGATTTGCAGGTGTACGAAGTCGGCGCGCCGCGCGCCACCTAGGCCTGTTTGCAGCCCCTGCGTGCCCGTTCAGAGGGCGGTTTGTGCACGTTACACTGCGCAACATCTATGTTGCAGCGCATCCGTCAACACAAAACTTTCGCCGCGGTGGTCATCGCGGTGTTTGCTTTGCTGTTGCTGGCGGCCGCGCTGTCCGGCGCACGGGTGCGTGCGGCATCGCCCGCCGACCTGGTGGGCGCCGATGTCTGCACCACCAGCCAGATGCTGGCCGTGGGCCATGAAGACCACGCGGTGCCCGCCCCCTGGGACACGGTGGCGGCCGATAGCTCGCACGGTGCGCACACACCCGATTGCGTGCTGTGTATTGCACTGGCGCCGCCGGTGCTGTGGATGGCCGATGTGCACCGTCCACCCGTACCGTCCTTCCACCTGAAGTGGCGCAGCCTGCCCGCCCAGCTGGCCCTGCTGGAGGTGGCCGCCCCCCCGCCAGCACGCGGCCCGCCCCAGCGCTTCGTGTGATGGCGTGCGGGCAGGCCTGACGGCCTGCCACCTCGCACGTCCTGCATCTTCCCCGCACCAGTCCTGGCCACCGCGCACTGCGCCGTGGCGGGCTGTGCCTTTGATGATTGGCTGGTGTGCCTGTCCTGCGGGGCGGCGCACCAGCCTGGCCGCTCGCGCCGTCCCGCTCGGGACCGGGGCGCAGTGGGCCGAGGATTTTTCTATGCATATTTCCACGAAGACCGCAGGCTCTGCCGCGGCAACCCGCCGTCCTTCCTCCTTGTTCCAGGCCCAGGCCGCCCGTACGGCGGTGGCCCTGGCCGTGCTCAGCCTGGGTGGCTGGCAGTCGACCGCCTGGGCGCAAACGCCCGAGGCCGCCTTGCAGGAGGTGGTGGTGACCGCCGTGCACGACCACGCCCCGGTGCAGGTTGTTGCCGACCCCAAGCAGCCACGCCAGCCCGTGCCGGCCAGCGATGCGGCCGATTACCTCAAGAGCATTCCCGGCTTCTCGGCGATCCGCAGCGGCGGCTCCAACAGCGACCCGGTGTTCCGCGGCCAGTTCGGCTCGCGCCTGCCGCTGCTGACCAACGGCACGACGCTGCTGGGCGCCTGCCCGGGGCGCATGGATGCGCCCAGCTCCTACATCTCCCCCGAAACCTACGATGCGCTGACCGTGATCAAGGGGCCGCAGACCGTGGCCTGGGGCCCGGGGGCGTCTGCGGGCGTGGTGCGCTTCGACCGCGAAAAGCCCCAGCTGGGCGAGCCGGGCATCGAGTTTTCGGCCAGCCTCCTGGCGGGTACGGCGGCACGCAGCGACCAGAACGTGGACTTTCTGGCCGGCAATGACCAGTTCTATGTGCGCCTGACGGCCAACCACTCGCAGAGCAAGGACTACCGCGACGGCAACGGCCGCGTGGTGCCCGCGCACTGGGACAAGTGGAATGCCGATGTCGCCCTGGGCTGGACGCCCGATGCCGACACCTGGCTGGAGCTGACCGCCGGTGCCGGCGACGGCGAGGCCCGCTATGGTGGCCGTGGCATGGACGGCACGCAGTTCCAGCGCGAAAGCGCCGGGCTGCGCTTCGAGAAAACCAATCTCTCGCCCGTGCTGCGCAAGCTGGAGGCGCAGATTTACTCCAACCGTGCCGACCATGTGATGGACAACTTCAGCCTGCGCAGCTTTGCGCCAGGCGGTGGCATGGCCATGCCCATGGCCAGCAATGTGCGGCGCACGACCACAGGGCTGCGCACCGCAGCCACTTGGCAGTGGAGCCCGGCGACCACGCTGCTGACCGGGGTGGATGCCCTGCGCAGCCCGCACGACAAGCGCATGGGCTCGCAGATGGTGCCCTACACCACCAAGCCCTGGGTGCGGGATGCCAAGTTCAGCAACCTGGGGCTGTTTGCCGAGCTGACGCAGCAGCTGGATGCCGACCACAAGCTGCTGACCGGCCTGCGCCTGGACCGTGCCCAGGCCTGGCGCTATCCTGGCGTGCAGGGCGACAGCAACCACCGCGAGCGCCAGGCGCTGCCCAGCGGTTTTGTGCGCTGGGAGCGCGCATCGCCGGATGGCTCCACCGTGTACGCCGGCCTGGGCCATGTCCAGCGCTTTCCGGATTACTGGGAGCTGATCTCGCCGGGCAACAGCACGACCGCCTTCCAGCGCCTGCAACCCGAAAAGACGACGCAGATCGACGTGGGCGCGAGCTGGAAACGCCAGGACTGGCAGGCCTGGACCTCGGCCTATGTGGGCCAGGTGCAGGACTACATCCTGTTTGACTACCAGGGGGGCATGTCCTCCTCGGTGCGCAACGTCCAGGCGCGCATCGCCGGCTGGGAGGCCGGTGCCAGCTACCGCCTGAATGCGGCGCTGACGGCCCAGGGCACGCTGGCCTATGCCTGGGCGCAGAACACCACGGACGACCGTCCGCTGCCCCAGACCCCGCCGCTGGAAGCCAAGCTGGGCCTGGATTACCAGCAGGGCGCCTGGAATGCCGGGGCCCTGTGGCGCCTGGTGGCGGCCCAGCACCGCCATGCCACGGGCCAGGGCAATGTCGTAGGCAAGGACTTCGGGCCCAGCGCGGGCTTTGGCGTGTTCTCGGTGCATGCCGGCTACAAGGTGGACCGCAGGCTCAAGCTCACCGCCGGCATCGACAACCTGTTCGACCGCGCCTACGCCGAGCACCTGAACCTGGCGGGCAATGCCGGCTTCGGTCTTCCGGCCGGTGTGCGCATCCACGAACCCGGCCGCACGCTGTGGCTGCGTGCCGATCTGCGCTATTGAGGCACCGTGCGGCTGCCCGCCGGTGACGGCGGGTGGCCGCTGTGGCACGGCCTTGCCTGCGGAGGATGCCGGGCGCCAGAATGGCCGCTGGCGCTGCTGCACAGGAGGTTCGCCATGGCATCCCCGATCACCGTGTGTCTCTGGTTCGATGGCGCTGCCCTGGAGGCGGCCGAGTTCTATGCCCAGACCTTTGCCAACAGCGCCGTGCAGGCCGTGCACCGTGCGCCCGCGGACTATCCGGCGGGCCGGCAGGGCGATGTGCTGACCGTGGAATTCACCGTGCTGGGCCTGCCCTGCCTGGGGTTGAACGGTGGGCCGGCCTTCCCGCACAGCGAGGCCTTTTCCTTCCAGGTGGTAACCGAGAACCAGGCCGAAACCGACCGCCTGTGGCAGGCGGTGGTTGGCCACGGCGGGCAGGCCAGTGCCTGCGGCTGGTGCAAGGACCGCTGGGGCGTCTCCTGGCAGATCACGCCGCGCGTGCTGCTGCAGGCGATCGCCCACCCGGATGCCGCTGCAGCCCGGCGTGCCTTCATCGCCATGATGGGCATGGGCAAGATCGACATTGCCGCCATCGAGGCCGCGCTGCGTGGCTGAGCGCCATCGGGGACATCCGCCGCATGGCGCGGCGCAGGCTCAGGCGCCCAGCTGTGCCGCGTGGTGGCGCAGGTGGTCGTCGATGAAGCTCTGGATGAAGTAGTAGCCGTGGTCGTAGCCGGCCTGGCGGCGCAGCGTCAGGGGCTGGCCGACCTGGGCGCAGGCGGCTTCCAGCGCTTCGGGCAGCAGTTGCTGCTCGTGCAGGAATTTGTCGGCCAGGCCCTGGTCGACCAGAATGCCGGCCGGGTAGGGCGCCTTGCCCTGCGCCGCCATCAGGCGGCTGGCGTCGTGCTGGGCCCAGACGGCCTGGTTGTCGCCCAGGTAGCCGCTGAAAGCCTTCTGGCCCCAGGGGCAGTTCATGGGGTTGGCGATGGGCGCGAAGGCCGACAGGCTCATGAACACGCCGGGGTGGCGCAGGGCCAGGGTCAGCGCGCCATGGCCGCCCATGCTGTGGCCGAAGATGCCCAGGCGCTGCGTGTCGATGGGCAGGTAGCGGCCCAGCAGCGGCAGCAGTTCCTCGATCAGGTAGCTTTCCATGCGCCAGTGCTGCTCCCACGGCGCCTGCTGGGCGTTCAGGTAAAAGCCGGCGCCCACGCCGAAGTCCCAGGCCTCGGCCTCGCCCGGCACGTTGGCGCCACGTGGGCTGGTGTCGGGGGCGATCAGGGCCAGGCCCAGTTCGGCCGCCAGGCGCTGCGCACCGGCCTTGGTCATGAAGGTTTCCTCGGTGCAGGTCAGGCCCGCCAGGTACAGCAGGGCGGGCACTTTCTCGCCCATCACCGCCTTGGGGGGTAGGTAGACCGAGAACTTCATGGGCAGCCCGATCTCGCGCGCCTCGTGCTTGTAAAAGCGCTGGGCGCCGCCAAAGCAGGCGTGGGCGGTGAGCAGTTCGAAAGGCGTGGACATGGATACTCCTGAAAGAAGAGCTGTTGGCGCTCGTATTGCAAGCACTTTAGAGGTTTTTATGACCGAAGTGCACGCTGAATGAGCGCATCCAGCTCTTGTTTTTGATGTGGTGCAGCGGGCCAGCGCAGGCCGGCCAGGGGCTGTGGCGCAGTGTAGGGGCCCACGCTTGTCCCCATGGGGGCGGGGTGCTTGCCGGGCCGGGACTGCCGGCACCTGCCTGCACCGTCCTACGCGGGGTGGGGCGTGGCGATGGAAAGATGCGCCTTTGGCATTTTGCAGGGGGCAGGCCCATGAAACTGGTTCATTCGCTGTTTGTCGGGGTGCATGTGCTGATGGCGCTGCTGTTCGCCCTGGTGTCGCTGGCCCTGCTGTGGATGGCCGTGAGCAAGGGCTGGGACACGCTGGTGCTGGGCCTGGACGACGGCGCCACCTTGCACCTGGTGGAGGCCCTGGGCACCCTGGCGGCGGCCGTGGTGGCGCTGCAGATTGCGCAGACCGTGGTCGAGGAGGAGGTGGTGCGCGATGCCAGCATTGCCGGGCCCACGCGGGTGCGGCGTTTCCTGTCGCGGTTTCTGGTGGTGATTGTGGTGGCCCTGGCCATCGAGGGCCTGATTGCCACCTTCAAGGCCCAGGAAGATCCGGCCACCCTGCGCTATGCCGCGCTGCACATCGCCAGCGTGGGCGTGCTGCTGCTGGGCTGGGGGCTGTTCGTGCACCTGAACCGCTCGGCCGAGGAGCTGGAGCCCGAGGCCCTGCATGCGGCCAAAAGCGAGGATGCTGCGGTGGATGGCACCTGACGGGGCCGTTTCAGCACCCAGCCCCTGATGCCTGGCCTCAGGCCTTGCCGGTGCCCGGCGTGTTGGCGGCGGCGGCCGCGGCGCGCAGCTTGTCTTTCTTGCTCATGCGCTTGCCCTTGACGCCGCCACGGTCGCCGTCTTCGTGCGCGGCGCGCTCGGGCACGGTTTCGGTGACGGGGTGGTCCGGCAGGGTTTCCAGCTCCAGCTGCAGCTGGTTGCGCTTGGCAATCAGCTTCCAGTGCGCGGCGGTGGCGGGGGACACCAGGCTGATGGCCGTGCCCGACAGGCCGGCGCGGCCGGTGCGGCCGATACGGTGGGTGTAGTCGTCGGCCGAGCGCGGCAGGTCGTAGTTGATGACCACGGGCAGGGCATCAATGTGGATGCCGCGCGCCGCCAGGTCGGTGGTCACCAGCACCTGCCACTGGTTGGCCTTGAACTCCTGCAGCACGCGCTGGCGCGCGCCCTGGCTCAGCTCGCCATGCAGGGCGGTGGCAAAGATCTTCTTGGCATACAGCTTGTTGGCCACATGCTCGGCGCTGTAGCGGCTGGCCACGAACACCAGCATGCGCTGGCCGGGGTGCTGGGCGATCAGCGCGCGCAGCACATTGGTGCGTTGGGCGGCGTCCACATACAGGGCGCGCTGGGCGATGGTGGCGTCCTGCTGGTGGGTGTTTTCCACTTCCACGCTGGCGTGGCCGGGGCGCAGCAGTTGCGCCACCAGGTCTTGCACGGCGGGGCCGAAGGTGGCCGACAGCAGCAGGGTCTGGCGTTGGCCCTTGGCGGGCAGCAGGGCCAGCACCTGTTCCAGTTCCTCGGCAAAGCCCAGGTCCATCAGGCGGTCGGCCTCGTCCATCACCAGGGTCTGCAGGCTGTGCAGCTTGAGCTGGCTGTGCGCCACCACGTCCAGCAGGCGCCCGGGGGTGGCGATCACCCAGTCCACACCCCCGCGCAGCGCCATCAGCTGCGGGTTGATGGAGACGCCACCGGTCAGCACCGCCACCTTGGGGCGCTGCCCCAGGGCTTCGCCCAGGTGGTAGACCAGCTCGGCCACCTGGGTGGCCAGCTCGCGCGTGGGCACCAGCACCAGGGCCTGCGTGGTGCGCGGCCCGGAGCGCTGGCCGGCATCGCCCAGCATCCAGGCCTGCAGCAGCGGCAGCACATAGGCCGCCGTCTTGCCCGAGCCCGTGGGCGCGCAGACGCGCAGGTCCTGGCCATCCAGCACGGCGGGGATGGACTGGGACTGCACCGGCGTGGGCGCGATCAGGCCTTGGGAGGCGGCGGCATGGGCCAGCGACGGGGCAAGGCCAAGGGCGGTGAAGGGCATGGGCGAAGGGCCAAAAAGCAGCAAAGGCGGTGATTGTCGGGCTTTAGCGGCAGGCCAGGCCTGGCGCAAGCAGAAGCCGCAGCAAATGACATGGCATAGCCCGCCGGCCGCCGGTCTTTGCACAATGCCTGCATCCCTGACAACAAGGAGCGCGCGGGTGAATGCTTGGGAATTGAAGGTGCCACCGGTGGCCCTGGTGCTGGTGTGTGGCCTGCTGATGGGGGGCATGGCCGCGGTGTGGCCGGCGGCCACGCTGTGGGTCGCGCCCTGGTGGTGGGGGGCGCTGCCCATCGCGCTGGGGG
>NZ_VSWF01000003.1:0-206403 GCF_009668305.1 Comamonas sp. CAH-2 | reverse complement strand
TTCCATGAGCGTTTGTTTTTAGTTCTAAAGAACTTGGCAATTCGCCTTCAAACGCCCACGCTTATCGGCTGTATCTTTTTAAAGATGCAAACCTGAATCACTTCAGATTTCTTGCTTCGCCGTGATCAGCGAAGCCTTGTATTGTAGCACAACTTTTTGCGCCTTCAAGAAGAATTTTTCTTCTTGCTCACCGCCAGTTGTCGTGAGCAGCGAAGACCGCAATTGTATACCTATTTTTGGCACTCCCAGGGAAATCCCTTGGATTTCCTGCACCCGCTTGCAGCGGGTGCATGATGCCGCACTCAGGCAGCGGCCTGGACCGCCTGCTCCAGCGCATCCACAAACAGCGCCGGTACGTCGCAGCCGGTCTGCTGCTGGATCTCTTGGAAGCAGGTTGGGCTGGTGACGTTGATCTCGGTGACCTTGTCGCCAATCACATCCAGGCCCACCAGCAGCAGACCGCGCGCAACCAGGATAGGCCCCAACTTGTCAGCGATGGCACGGTCGCTGTCGCTGAGCGGCTGGGCCACACCCTTGCCACCCGCAGCCAGGTTGCCGCGCACTTCATTGCCCTGCGGAATGCGGGCCAAGCAATACGGCACGGGCTTGCCGCCAATGATGAGGATGCGCTTGTCGCCCTGGGTGATGGCAGGCAGGAACTTCTGCACCATCACGCTGGTGGCGCCCTGCTGGTTCAGGGTTTCAATGATGGAGCCCAGGTTCATGCCATCAGGGCCAACGCGGAAGATGCCCATGCCACCCATACCGTCCAGCGGCTTGAGGATGATGTCCTGGTGCTGGGCATGGAAGGCGCGGATGTCCTGGGGGTTGCGGGTGATGAGGGTGGGGCCCAGCACCTCCGGAAATTCCATGACCGCCATCTTCTCGGGGTGGTCACGCAGCGCCGCCGGCTTGTTGAAGACCTTGGCTCCCTCCCGCTCGGCCTGGCTGAGCATATGCGTGGCATAGAAGAATTCGCTGTCGAACGGCGGGTCCTTGCGCATCAGCACGGCATCAAAGTCGGCCAGCGCCTGCTGTGCCACGCCCACTTCTTCGTACCAGTCGTGCAGATCGCCGGTCAGGCGCAGGGCCCGCACCTGGGCCACCACCTTGCCCCCCACCTGCCAGCTGATGTCCCGGGGCTCGGTCGCGAACACCGTATGCCCACGGCGCTGGGCCTCGCGCATCATGGCGAAGGTGCTGTCCTTCTTGGTGTTGAAAGATTCCAGGGGATCGGCGACAAACAGAAATTGCATGGTGGGCTGGGGCAGCGCCCCGGTCAAGACAGAAGAAAAGGTTCAGCGCGCTTTTGTACGCCAAGGTTGGTACTGTTGCACGAACAGGGTCAAGCCCCCGGCGACCACGCCCCAGAAGGCCGAACCGATGCCGGCAATCACCACGCCGCTGAGCGTGACCAGAAAAGTGATGAGCGCTGCTTCACGGCTGCTGTCCTGCTGCAGCGCAGCCAACAGCCCCCCGCCAATGCTGCCCAGCAGCGCCAGGCCGGCAATCGCCATGACCAGCTCCTTGGGGAAGGCCGCCAGCAGCCCGGCCACCACGGCCCCGAAGATGCCCAGCAGCACATAGAACAGACCGCACCAGACCGCTGCGGTGTAGCGCTTGGCCGGGTCGGCGTGGGCTTCGGTGCCCATGCAGATGGCCGCCGTGATGGCCGCCAGGTTGATGCCGAAGGCCCCGAACGGTGCCAGCAGCAAGGTGACGACACCGGTGGTGCCCACCAGCCGGGACACCGGCAGCGCATAGCCGGCGGTGCGGATGACCGCCACCCCCGGCAGGTTCTGCGACGCCATGGTGACCACAAACAGCGGCAGCGCCACGCTGATGCAGGCCTGCCAGGTGAAGCTGGGCGTGGTGAACACCGGCAGGGCCAGGCGCCACTCCACCTGCGACCACTGCATCTGCCCCTGCCAGGCCGCACAGGCGATGCCGGCCATCAGGGTCAACATGACGGCATAGCGGGGCCACAGCCGCCGCGACAGCACATAGGTCAGCAGCATGCTGAGCACCAGGGGCAGGGCCGTCTGCGCCGACTCGAACACCTGCAGGCCAAAGCGGGCCAGCACCCCGGCCAGCAGCGCCGCCGCAATCGCCGCGGGGATGCGGTCCATCACCCGCTCGAACCAGCCGCTGAAGCCACACAGCGCAATCAGTGCCGCGCTGACGATGAAGGCGCCCACGGCCTCGGCCATGCTGAAGCCGCCTGCCACCCCGGCGGCCGCCAGCACCGCGGCCCCGGGCGTGGACCAGGCCACCATCACCGGCTTGCGCAGCAGCAGCGAAGGCACGGCGCAGCACAGGCCGATGCCCCAACCCAGGGCCCACATCCACGAGCTGATCTGTGCCGGCGTGGCCCCGAAGGCCTGGGCCGCCTGGAACACCAGGGCCACCGAGCTGGTCACGCCCACCAACACCGCCACAAAACCGGCACTCAGCGCCGACAGGCTGAAGTCTCTGAAAAATTGCATGGCGCACATTGTGCGCACAGCCACCGCGCAGCGCCACCCGGTTCTGGCACGCCGGGGACGACGGCATAAAAAAAGCGCAGACCCGGGGGCTGCGCTTAGAAAACAGAAGCTGGTTGCGCTTGCTTTACAAGGAGTTCCAATAGATTTCTATCTGCATGCCTTGCACAACTAGCGCTAGCAGCTCTTCTTTTTACACCACGGTCGTGTCCTGACCCTGGCCTCAGTCGTAGACCTCGGCGTCGGGGTTGGTGGCTTCCAGCTCGTAGCTGGCGGCCAGCATGGCCAGGCGCGCGATGACGCCGTACATGTAGAAGCGGTTGGGCGCGCTGGCACCGGGGTGCATGCCGGGCTGGGGCATGTGGGTGCTGTGCGCGAACGCCAGCGGCACGTAGCTGGAGCCGGGGGCGTTCAGGTTCTCGTCGATGCCGCGCTCGGGGTGCATGCGGTAGAAGCCGCCAACCACATAACGGTCCAGGGTGTAGACCACGGGCTCGGCCACGGCATCGTTCATGCGCTCCGAGGTCTGCACGCCTTCCTGGATGATGAAGTCCTGCACCGACAGGCCATCCTTGATGATGCCCATCTTGTTGCGTGCCTTCTTGGTCAGGTCGTCCAGCTCCTTGGCGTCGCGCACCGTCATCACGCCCATGCCATAGGTGCCATTGTCGGCCTTGACGATGGCGAAGGGCTTCTCCTTGATGCCGTATTCCTTGTACTTGCGGCGCACCTTGGTCAGCAGCGCATCCACCTGGGTGGCCAGGTTGTCCAGGCCCGTGCCTTCGTTGAAGTCCAGCTGCTCCACCTTGGCGAACAGGGGGTTGATCAGCCAGTGGTCAATGCCCAGCAGCTTGCCAAAGCGCTTGGCCACTTCTTCGTAGCTCTGGAAATGGCGGCTCTTGCGGCGCACGCTCCAGCCCGCGTGCAAAGGAGGCAGCAGGTACTGCTCATACAGCTCTTCCAGGATGCCCGGCGCTCCAGCCGACAGGTCGTTGTTCAGCAGGATGGTGCAGGGGTCGAAGTACTTCAGGCCGATGCGGCGCTTGGTCCGGATCACCGGCTCCAGCAGCACGGTCTCGCCGTTGGGCAGCTTCAGCTCGGTGGGTTTCTTGATGTCCGGGCTGATGGAGCCCAGGCGCGCGTTCAGCCCCGCCATCTTGAAGATGCGCTGCAGCTGCGCCAGGTTCATCAGGTAGGAGGGGTTGCGGTTGTGGTTCTCCGGAATGATCAGCAGGTTGCGCGCCTCGGGGCAGATCTTCTCGATCGCGGCCATGGTGGCCTGCACCGCCAGGGGCAGCATCTGGTCGGTCAGATTGTTCCAGTTGCCGGGAAACAGGTTGGTGTCCACAGGGGCCAGCTTGAAACCGGAATTGCGGATGTCCACCGAGCTGTAGAAGGGCGGCGTGTGCTCCATCCACTCCAGGCGGAACCAGCGTTCAATGGCTGGCATGGAGTCGATGATGCGCTGCTCAAGCTCGTTGATCGGCCCGGTCAAAGCGGTGATGAGATGTGGAACCATGTATGTCCTCGAACGACGGTGGTTATGTAATTGTAGGTAATCGCTGCAAACTTAAGTGTTTACCCTTATGCCCTGAATCATACGCAGGTGCTCACTCACCGGCGCCAGAATGCAGGGGTCAGCAGTGCGAGAAAGCTCAAAATCTCCAAGCGCCCCAACAACATACCGAGCGTGCAAACCCAGATCTGAAAGTCCGTCAGCCCCGCGTACGAAGAGGCCGGTCCGATGCTGCCCAGCCCCGGTCCCAGGCAGTGCACGCTGGCCACCACGGCCGAAAACGCCGTGATGGGGTCCAGGTCCGTCAGCATCATCACCATGCTCAGCAGCACAATCGTGCCGCCATACACCAGCATAAACGCCAGAACGGCAAAAATCATGCGGTTATCCACGACACGCCCACCCAGCACCACCGGTTGTACGGCGCGCGGGTGCACCAGCCGTGTCAGCTCACGCCGCGCCTGGCTGAACAGAATCAGCATGCGCATCATCTTGATGCCCCCGCCGGTCGAGCCCGCGCTGGTGGCCATGCCCGACAGGAACAGCATGAAGAACGGGGCGAACACCGGCCAGCCCAGGTAGTCGACCGTGGCAAAGCCCGTGGTGGTGGCCACCGAGACGGTGTTGAACATGCCGTAGCGGAAGGCCTCCAGCGGGCCGTACACGCCCTTGATCCACAGCAGCAGCGACACCAGCACACTGCTGCCCAGCAGCACGCCGACCGTGGCGCGCATCTCGGGGTCGCGCCAGAAGCCCTGCCAGTTGCCCTTGCGCATGGCCACGAAGTACAGCGCGAAATTGCAGCTGGCCGCCACCATGAAGACGAAGGCGATGGCCTCCAGCAGCGGTGACTGGAAATGGCCGAAGCTGGCGTCGTGGGACGACAGCCCGCCCAGGCTCACCGTGGTGAACATGTGCATCAGCGCGTCCAGCGGCTCCATCCCCCCCAGCCAGAAAGCCAGCATGCAGGACACAGAAAACACCGCATACACCCCCCACAGGCCCTTGGCCGTGCCGGTGATGCGTGGCGTCAGCTTGGTGTCCTTGACCGGGCCGGCCGCCTCGGCGCGGAACATCTGGCTGCCGCCCACGCCCAGCAGCGGCATGATGGCCACGGCCAGGATCAGGATCCCCATGCCGCCCACCCACTGCAGGAAGGTGCGCCAGATGTTGAGCGACACCGGCAGCTCGTCCAGGTTGGACAGCACGGACGAGCCCGCCGTGGTCAGCCCGGACACGGCCTCGAAATAGGCATAGGTGAAAGGCAGCTCGCGCCCCAGCAGGTGGTAGACCGCCATCATCGGCAGGGCCGCCGACAGCGGCAGGCAGACCCACACCAGGGTCACCAGGATCACGCCATGGCGCGGCTGCAGTTCGCGCTTGTGGTGGCGCATGCAGAACCACAGCAGCAGTCCGGCCAGCGCCGTGGCCGCCATGGCGGCCGGCCAGGCGGGCCAGACCCCGTCCTGCAGCCACCAGGAGGCCGCCAGCGGCACCGTCATGCCGAGGGCGAAGAACACCAGCAGCACGCCCAACACGCGCAGTACGGGAAACAGGTCTTGCATGCAGCGCTCCTGCGCGTTAGAAGAACGTGGCGCTGACGCGGAACAGCCGCTCCACCTCCTGCACCAGCCGCTTGTTGGGCAGGAAGAAGACCACGTGGTCGTTGCTCTCGATCACGGTGTGGCTGTGCGGGATGATGACCTCGGGCTCCACCCCTTCGGCCTGGGCCTGGATGTCCTCGGTGTCCGGCAGGCCACGGATGATCAGGCCGATGTGCACCTCGGGCGGCAGCTTCAGCGCCTCCACAGGGCGCCCCACCACCTTGGAGCTCTTGCGGTCGCCGCGCGCCACGATCTCCAGCGCCTCGGCCACGCCGCGGCGCAGGCTGTGCACGGCCTGCACGTCGCCCTTGCGCACATGGGCCAGGAACTCGCCCAGCATGGCCTGCGCGGGCGACAGCGCGATGTCGATCTGCGTGCCGTGCATCAGGTCGGCATAGCTGCGCCGGTTGATCAGCGCCAGCACGCGGCTGGCGCCCATGCGCTTGGCCAGCAGGCTGGCCATGATGTTGTTCTCGTCGTCCTCGGTGAGCGCCAGGAACAGGTCCGTCTCCTCCACGCTCTCGTCGGCGAACAGGTCCTCGTCCGTGGGGTTGCCCTGCAGCACCAGCACCTCGCTGGGCAGGGCCGCCGCCAGCACCTCACAGCGGCGCGGATCGCTTTCGATGATCTTGACGATGAAGCGCCCCGGCTCGGTCGCCAGGGCCTGGGCCAGGTGCAGGCTGACCGGATCGCCGCCTGCTATCAAAATACGACGCACTGCCCGCGCCGGCTGGCCGCTGGGGCGGTGAAAGACATTCAGCATCTGCTGCAGATGCTCGCTGGCGGCCAGCACGAAGACTTCGTCGCCCGGCTCGATGCGGGTGTTGCCGTCGCAGCGCACGAAGCGGTCAGGCTCGTCGGCAAAGCGCCGGTAGATGGCCACGATGCGCATCGCCAGCTCCGGGTGGTGCATGCGCACGTCGCCAATACGCATGCCCACGCCGGGCGCCCCCAGCCGCGCGCGCACCGAGGACAGGCAGGCGCGCCCGCCGGCGAACTCGCGCACCTGCAGGGCATCGGGGTACTCGATGAGCTTCAGGATGTAGCGCATCACCGAGGCTTCGGGGCAGATGATGGTGTCCACCGCAAAGCCCTCGGGGCCCAGCAGCGGCTGCGACACATCGAAGCCCGCCGCCCGCACGCGCGCCACGCGGGTGCGCACGCCGAACACCATGTGGGCGATCTTGCAGCAGACCAGGTTGGTTTCGTCCTGGGCCGCGCAGGCGATCAGCAGGTCGGTGTCGGCGGCGCCGGCCTCGGCCAGCACCTGCACGTCGATGCCGTTGCCCACGACCCCGCGCAGGTCGAACCGGTCCTGCAGCTCCTGCAGGCGCTGGGCATCGGTGTCGATGACGGTGATGTCATTGCGCTCGGAGACCAGGCTCTCCGCCACGCTGTAGCCGACCCGGCCCGCCCCCAAGATGATGATCTTCATGCCCTGTCCTTGTGATGCAGGCACCTGCCCAGGCCGCGCGGCCGATTGCCGCCGTCCGGCCTGCGGTCTTCAGCTGCGCACGTCGCCTTCGCCCAGCACGATGTATTTGAGCGAGGTCAGCCCCTCGATGCCCACCGGACCGCGCGCATGGAACTTGTCGGTGCTGATGCCAATTTCCGCGCCCAGGCCGTACTCGAAGCCATCGGCAAATCGGGTGCTGGCATTGACCATGACGCTGGCCGAGTCGACCTCGCGCAAAAAGCGCTGGGCGTGCACGTGGTCGCGCGTCAGGATGGCCTCGGTGTGGCCGCTGGAGTAGCGGTTGATGTGGGCGATGGCGGCGTCCAGGCCGTCCACCACCTTCACGCTGATGATGGGGGCCAGGTATTCCTCGCTCCAGTCGGCCTCGGTGGCCTCGGCCAGCTGGGCGCCGGCGACCTGGCGCAGGATGGCCAGGGCTTCGGGGCAGCCGCGCATCTCCACGCCCTTGGCGGCAAAGATGGCGCCGATCTTGGGCAGGAACTCCTGGGCCACGCCGCGCGCCACCAGCAGGCTTTCGGTGGCGTTGCAGGGGCTGTACTTCTGGGTCTTGGCGTTGTCGGTCACCTTGACGGCCAGCTCGATGTCGCAGGGGTCGTCCACATAGGTGTGGCAGTTGCCGTCCAGGTGCTTGATCACCGGCACCTTGGCGTCGCGGCTGATGCGCTCGATCAGGCCCTTGCCGCCGCGCGGAATGATGACATCCACATAGGCGGGCATGGCGATCAGCTGGCCCACGGCCTCGCGGTCCGTGGTCTGCACCAGCTGCACGCCGTGCTCGGGCAGGCCGGCTTCGGCCATGGCCTGGGCCACCAGGCGGGCCAGGGCCTTGTTGGAGTCGATGGCCTCGGAGCCGCCGCGCAGGATGCAGGCGTTGCCGCTCTTGATGGACAGGCTGGCGGCCTCGATGGTCACGTTCGGGCGGCTTTCGTAAATCATGCCGAACACGCCGATGGGCACGCGCATCTGGCCGACGCGGATGCCGCTGGGCTGCTGCTTCATGCCCGAGATCTCGCCGATCACATCCGGCATGTGGGCCAGCTGCTCGCAACCCTGGGCGCAGGTCTCCAGCACCTTGGGCGTCAGGCGCAGGCGATCGACCATCGGGTCGGACAGGCCATTCGCCACGGCCCGCTCCAGGTCTCGGGCGTTGTCCACCTGCAGCGCCGCGACGTTGTCGCGCAGCAGGCGTGCCAAGGCCAGCAAGGCCTTGCTTTTGGTAGCAGCATTCGCCCGTGCCATCTGGGCTGCAGCCACTTTTGCTTGCAAACCCATGGTCTGCATGGTTTCGGCAATGTTCAGCGCGTTCATGCCCAGATTCTCGCCGAGAAGCGAGGTCTGTGCGGTGACAGGGCTGTCTGCCGCGCCCTACACTGCATGCCAACACCCCGCCACCGAGGAGAACGGCCATGACCGCCCACACCGACGCCCTGCTGCAGCTGCAGGCCCTGGACGACGCCCTGCTGCGCCTGGAGGACGGCAGCCTCAGCGCCGCACAGCTCAACGACCAGGCGCGCGCCGCCCACGCCCTGCTGGCGGCCCTGCCCGAGCGCTACGGCCCGGTGCTGCTGCAACTGCTGGACCGGCTGGAGTCCAGCGCCCTGTTCACCGAGGAAAGCTGCTCCTTCAGCCAGAGCGACCTGCACACCCACCTGCACGGCTGGATGGCCAAGGCCCGCGCCCAACTGGTCGACTGATTCCATAGCAGCCTGCGCAGGCTGGATAAGCGCTAGCGCATGATTTGACCCAAATTTTGCGCACCAAAAAGGCACGCCAGCGTGCCTAGTGTTGGCCTAGTGTTGGCCTGGTGTTGGCCTGGTGTTGGCCTGGTGTTGGCCTGGTGTTGGCCTGGGGTGGAGGCGTGACCGGCTCCGCGGCCCGCCGTGGCGCCGGCCTCAGTCCTGGGGATCGACGGTGGCGATCATGCCGCCACCCAGGCAGACCTCGCCGTCGTACAGCACGGCCGACTGGCCGGGCGTGACCGCCCATTGCGCCTCGGGAAAGTCCAGGCGGAACTGCGTGGCGCTCGGGCAGGTGCCCAGGACAGCCGGCGAATCGGGCTGGCGGTAGCGGGTCTTGGAGCCATAGGTGCCGGGCGCGGGCGCATGGCCCGCCACCCAGCTGGCGTTGTCCGCGTCCAGGCGGTGCGACAGCAGCAGCGGGTGGTCATGACCCTGCACCACGCGCAGGATGTTCTTGTCCACCTCCTTGCCGGCCACGAACCAGGGCGCATGGTCGCCCGCACCGCGCGCCGCGCCCTTGTCCTTGACGCCGCCGATGCCCAGGCCCGAGCGCTGGCCCAGGGTGTAGAAGCTCAGGCCCACGTGCTTGCCCAGCTTGCGGTTGCGGTCGTCCAGGATGGGACCGGGTTCCTTGCTGATGTAGCGGTTCAGGAAGTCGCGGAACGGCCGCTCGCCGATGAAGCAGATGCCGGTGGAGTCCTTCTTCTTGGCGTTGGGCAGGCCGATTTCCTCGGCGATGCGGCGCACCTCGGTCTTGTGCAACTCGCCCACGGGGAACAGCGTCTTGGACAGCTGGGCCTGGTTCAGGCGGTGCAGGAAGTAGCTCTGGTCCTTGGACGGATCCAGGCCCTTGAGCAGCTCGAACAGGCCGGTCGTGGCGTTCTGGCGCACGCGGGCGTAGTGGCCGGTGGCGATCTTCTCCGCCCCCAGGCGCATGGCGTGGTCCAGGAAGGCCTTGAACTTGATCTCGGCGTTGCACAGCACATCGGGGTTGGGCGTGCGCCCGGACTCGTACTCGCGCAGGAACTCGGCGAACACGCGGTCCTTGTACTCGGCGGCAAAGTTGACGTGCTCGATCTCGATGCCGATCACATCGGCCACGCTGGCCGCGTCCAGGAAGTCCTGGCGGCTGGAGCAGAACTCGCTGTCGTCGTCATCTTCCCAGTTCTTCATGAAGATGCCGACCACGTCATGGCCCTGCTGCTTGAGCAAATAGGCGGTCACCGCCGAATCCACGCCGCCGGACAGGCCGACGACCACTCTGTGCTTAGTCATAGCGAAATTATCCCCGGAGGTGGGCGGCGGCGCTGGCGCGCGCGGGCTTAGGCATGCTCGCCGTGGGCCAGGGCCTGGGCGATCTGGCGGCTGCCCTGGTCGGACGAACGCTGGTACAGGGCCAGGCCAAACTGCGGCAGCACGCCGATCAGGTGGTCGATGACATCGCCCTGGATGCCTTCGTACTCCACCCACACGGTGGTGGCGGTGTAGCAAAACAGCTGCAACGGTACGCCGGTGGCCGTGGGCTCCAGCGTGCGCACCAGCATGAACATGCCGGGCGCCTTGGAGATGCCGGGGTGGGCCTGCAGGTAGGCATAGGCGTAGGCCTTGAAGGCGGCCAGGTTGGTCACCATGTCCGGCGCCACGGCGGCCTGCGGGGGCAGCACGCCGCCCTGGCCGTCCTGCGCCAGCAGGCCCTCGCGCTCACTCCAGAAACCATCCAGCAGACGGATGCGCGCCAGGTTCTGGCGCTCGGCCGGGGTCAGCAGGTGCACGGTGGCGGCATCCACTAGCAGCGAGCGCATGATGCGGCGCCCGCCGGACTGGAACATGCCGCGCCAGTTCTTGAAGCTCTCGGTCATCAGCCGCCAGGTGGGGATGGTGGTGATGGTCTTGTCCCAGTTCTGCACCTTGACGGTGTTCAGCGCGATGTCCACCACGAAGCCGTCGGCGCCGGCCTGGGGCATCTCGATCCAGTCGCCCACGCGCATCATGTCGTTGGAGGCGATCTGCACCCCGGCCACGAAGGACAGGATGGTGTCCTTGAACACCAGCATCAGCACCGCCGACATGGCACCCAGGCCCGACAGCAGCAGCAGCGGCGAGCGGTCCATGATGGCCGCCGCGATCAGCAACGCGCCCACGATGTAGGCCACCAGCTTGGCCAGTTGCACATAGCTCTTGATGGAGTGGGTCTGCGTGGCCTTGGGGCCGTCGTGGCGGTCGTGGGCATCGTTGATCTCGCCCAGCAGCGTGGCCACCACGCGCACCACGTGGTAGACGGTCAGCGCCGTCGCCAGGTTGCCGATCGCCTTGGTCGCGTTGGGCGGCAGGTGCTGCACCCAGTGGATGCCCAGCTGCACCACCACGGAGGGCACGATCTTGGCCAGGCGCACCAGCACATGGTCGTGCAGCAGAATGGGCGCCCAGCCCATGGCCGGCATCGCCCGGCGCCACAAGCGCACGAAATGCAGCAGCACGCCCTGCACCACGAAACGCGACACCAGGGCCAGCAGGGCCAGCAACACCAGGCCGGTACAGGCCTGGGCCCACGGCTCCATCCCGGCATACAAAGCAACAGCAGTCAAATCCACGGCACACACCCGCGTTTGGCACCAGTCCAAACGAATGTCAGAAAAAGTCAGTCAGAGAAGGGGATCTGCAGGCAAACCGCACCGAAAGGGTCGCCCGTTCGCGCGCCAAGGGAACCGTCCTAGCGCCTAAAATCCAGAGAAAGCAGTATTTTGACTGCACAACCGATCTACCAGCTCATGCAAGACAAATACAACCACACCGAGGTCGAACGCGCGGCGCACGACCATTGGGCCGCCCGCGATGCCTACCGTGTCGTAGAGGACAGCAACAAGAAAAAGTTCTATGCCTGCTCCATGCTGCCCTACCCCAGCGGCAAGCTGCACATGGGCCACGTGCGCAACTACACCATCAACGACATGCTCACGCGCCAGCTGCGCATGCATGGCTACAACGTCTTGATGCCCATGGGTTGGGATGCCTTCGGTCTGCCCGCGGAGAACGCCGCGCTGAAGAACAAGGTGCCACCGGCCCAGTGGACGTACGACAACATCGCGTACATGAAGAAGCAGATGCAGTCCATGGGCCTGGCCATCGACTGGAGCCGCGAGATCGCCACCTGCGACCCCGAGTACTACAAGTGGAACCAGTGGCTGTTCCTGAAGATGCTGGACAAGGGCATCGCCTACCGCAAGACCCAGGTGGTGAACTGGGACCCGGTGGACCAGACCGTGCTGGCCAACGAGCAGGTCATCGACGGCCGCGGCTGGCGCACCGGCGCGCTGGTGGAAAAGCGCGAGATCCCCGGCTACTACCTGGCCATCACCGGCTACGCGCAAGAGCTGCTGGACCACGTACAGGTCGGCAACGACAAGGCCACGCTGACGGGCTGGCCCGACAAGGTGCGCCTGATGCAGGAAAACTGGATCGGCAAGTCGGCCGGCGTGCGCTTTGCGTTCACGCACGACATCCAGGGCGCCGACGGCCAGCCCATCCAGGGCGGCAAGCTGTACGTCTTCACCACGCGCGCCGACACCATCATGGGCGTGACCTTCTGCGCCGTGGCGCCCGAGCACCCGCTGGCCCTGCACGCCGCTGCCGACAAGCCCGAACTAGCTGCCTTCATCGAAGAATGCAAAAAGGGCGGCACGACCGAAGCCGAGCTGGCCGTCAAGGAAAAGGAAGGCAAGCCCACGGGTCTGTTCGTCACCCATCCCATCACCGGCGCGCAGGTCGAGGTGTGGATCGGCAACTATGTGCTGATGAGCTATGGCGACGGCGCCGTGATGGGCGTGCCCGCCCATGACGAACGCGACTTTGCGTTCGCCAAGAAATACGACCTGCCCATCCAGCAGGTGGTGGCGGTGGACGGTGAAACCTTCTCCACCGACGCCTGGCAGGAGTGGTACGGCGACAAGCAAAAGTGCGTCTGCGTGAACTCCGGCGTGCTGGATGGCCTGACCCACACCCAGGCCGTGGACCAGGTGGCCGAGCTGGTCGCCGCCAAGGGCCTGGGCGAGAAGAAGACCACGTGGCGCCTGCGCGACTGGGGCATCAGCCGCCAGCGCTACTGGGGCACGCCCATCCCCATCATCCACTGTGCCGACTGCGGCGCCCAGCCCGTGCCCGAGAAGGATCTGCCGGTCGTGTTGCCGCAGGATCTGGTGCCCGATGGCTCCGGCAACCCGCTGGTCAAGAGCGAGGCCTTCCACGCCGGCGTGGTCTGCCCCTGCTGCGGCAAGCCAGCCCGCCGTGAAACCGACACCATGGACACCTTCGTGGATTCGTCCTGGTATTTCATGCGCTATTGCGACGCCAAGAACGGCGAGCAGATGGTGGCCGACGGCGCCGATTACTGGATGCCCATGGACCAGTACATCGGCGGCGTGGAACACGCCATCCTGCACTTGCTGTATGCGCGCTTCTGGACCAAGGTGATGCGCGACCTGGGTCTGGTCAAGATCGACGAGCCCTTCACCAAGCTGCTGACCCAGGGCATGGTGCTCAATCACATCTACAGCCGTCGCACGGCCAAGGGCGCCAAGGAATACTTCTGGCCCAAGGACGTCGAGCACGTCCACGACGAGACCGGCAAGATCATCGGTGCCAAGCTGAAGACCGAAGTCGACAGCGCCGACGGCCTGCTGCCCGTGGGCACGGCCATCGACTATGAGGGCGTGGGCACCATGTCCAAGTCCAAGAACAACGGCATCGACCCGCAGGAACTGATCGAGAAGTACGGCGCCGACACCGCGCGCCTGTACACCATGTTCACCGCGCCGCCCGAGCTGACGCTGGAGTGGAACGACGCCGCCGTGGAAGGCAGCTACCGCTTCCTGCGCCGCGTCTACAACTTCGGCGCCAAGCTGCTGGCCGGCAACTACGCCGCCGCCGAAGCCGCCACCGACGGCCTGTCCGACCTGTCCCAGGTGCAGTTCGGCAAGGACGCCAAGGCGCTGCGCCTGGAAATCCACACCGTGCTCAAGCAGGTGGACTACGACTACCAGCGCATGCAGTACAACACCGTGGTCTCGGGCGCGATGAAGATGATCAACGCGCTGGAAGGCTTCAAGGGCCTGAACAGCGCTGACGGCCAGATCGCTGCCATCGAAGGCTTTGGCATCCTGCTGCGCGTGCTCTACCCCGCCACGCCGCACATCACCCATGTGCTGTGGAACGAGCTGGGCTACGCCAACAAGCAGGGCGACCTGCTGGACGCGGCCTGGCCCCAGGTGGATGCCTCGGCCCTGGTGCAGGACGAGCTGGAGCTGGTGCTGCAGGTCAACGGCAAGCTGCGCGGCGCGATCCGCGTGCCCGCCGCCGCCGACAAGGCCCTGATCGAAGCCACCGCCCTGGCCCACGAAGAAGCCCAGAAGTTCATCAACGGCGCCACCCCCAAGAAGGTGATCGTGGTGCCCGGCCGTCTGGTCAACATCGTCGTCTGACGACGCCTGAGGATGCACGCCATGCGCAAACGTACGCTGCTTTCCCTGATGGTGCTGGCCCCCGCGGTCAGCGCCTGCGGCTTTCGCCTGCGTGGCGCGCCGTCCTTCCCCTTCAAATCGCTGTATGTGCAGGCCCCGGCGGGCTCGCCCTTCACCCGCGAAGTGCTGCGCAACCTGGCCACGGCCGGCGGCAACCTGACCGTGGTGCTGCCGCCCGCCAAGCCCGACACCGCCGAGGCCACCCTGCACCTGCTGGGCGAGAGCCGCCAGCGCTTGGTGCTGGCCAAGACCGTGTCCGGCCAGGTGCGCGAGGTGGAGCTGCGCCTGACCGGCCGCTTCAAGCTGGTCGACCGCGACGGCCGCGTCTGGATCGAGGACGCGGAAATCCAGCAGAAGCGCGACATGAGCTACAGCGAATCCCTGGCCCTGGCCAAGGACGAGGAAGAAGCCGCCCTGTACCGCAACATGTACGCCGACATGGCACAGCAGCTGCTGCGCCGCCTGGCTGCCGCCCACCCCCCGGCGGAATAAGCCCCCATGCAACTGGCACTGAACCAGCTGGCCGCACACCTGCACAAGGGTCTGCGGCCTTTGTACACCCTGTACGGTGACGAACCGCTGCAGCAGCAGGAGGCGGCCGACGCCATCCGTGCCGCCGCGCGCGCGGCCGGCCACACCGAACGCAGCGTGCACACCGTGCAGGGGACGCATTTCGACTGGAGTGCGGTGCTGGCCGCCGGTGGATCGCTGAGCCTGTTTGCCGACAAGCAGCTGGTGGAGCTGCGCATCCCCTCGGGCAAGCCCGGCAAGGACGGCAGCGCGGCCCTGCAGCAGCTGGCCGCCCACGCCGCCCAGGACGAACACACGCTGACCCTGGTCACCCTGCCGCGCCTGGACGCCCAGACCAAGAAGGGCGCCTGGTTCGCCGCGCTGGAGGCCAACGGCGTGACCGTGGCCATCGACCCCATCGAGCGCGCCGCCCTGCCCACCTGGATTGCGCAGCGCCTGGCCCAGCAGGGCCAGCGCGTGGCCTCGGGCGAGGCGGGCCAGCGCACCCTGCAGTTCTTCGCCGACCGCGTGGAAGGCAACCTGCTGGCCGCGCACCAGGAGATCCAGAAGCTGGGCCTGCTGCAGCCCGAGGGTGAGCTGAGCTACGAGGTGGTCGAGCAGGCCGTGCTGAACGTGGCGCGCTACGACGTCTTCAAGCTGTCCGAGGCCGTGCTGTCCGGCAACCTGCCGCGCGCCATGCGCATGCTGGACGGCCTGCAGGCCGAGGGCACGGCCGAGGTGCTGGTCCACTGGACGCTGGCCGAGGACATCCGCAACCTCAAGCGCGCCAAGGACGCGCTGGCCGGCGGCCAGCCCCTGCCCATGGTGCTGCGCGGCCTGCGCATCTGGGGCGCCAAGGAAAAGCTGTTCGAGCGCGTGGTGCCGCGCCTCACGCCCAATGCCGCCGTGCGCCTGCTGCACTCGGCCCACCTGGTCGACGGCATCGTCAAGGGCCTGCCCGCCGACGGCTGGCCACGCGACAGCTGGCAGGCCCTGCGCAAGCTGGCCATGGACATGGCCAGCGCCCTGCAGGCCGCCCCCGCACGCCGCTGAGAGCTGAGAGCTGAGAGCTGAGAGCTGAGAGCTGCGGACTGCGGACTGCGGACTGCGGACTGCGGACTGCGGACTGCGGACTGCGGACTGCGGACTGCGGACTGCGGACTGCGCAGGGTTGCACCAACCAGGAGCTGCCTGCGCAAGCCTGGCAAGGATTTCAGATACTTTTCAGCTTCAAAGCCACTAATGAAGAGCGCTGACCGCTCTCTTTTCTGCGAGCACGCACAAAAAAAGCAGCCCTCGGGCTGTTTTTTTCAGCGGCGCGTGGCGCCTGCTCAGGCCATCAGGCGCTGCAGGGCTTCGCGGTACTTGGCGGCGGTCTTCTCGATCACCTCCTGGGGCAGACGCGGCGCCGGGGCCGTCTTGTCCCACAGCTTGCCGTTGACCTTGGCCTGCTCCAGCCAGTCGCGCACGAACTGCTTGTCGTAGCTGGGCGGGTTCTCACCCTTGGCCAGCGCGTCCTCGTAGCCTTCCACGGGCCAGTAGCGCGAGCTGTCGGGGGTCAGCACCTCATCCATCAGCACCAGGGTGCCGTCTTCGGTCAGGCCGAATTCGAACTTGGTGTCGGCAATGATCATGCCCTTGGTCAGCGCGATCTCGGCCGCTTCCTTGTAGATGCGGATGGCGGTGTCGCGGATCTGGGCGGCCAGTTGCTCGCCCACCATTTCCACGGTGCGCTCATAGGTGATGTTCTCGTCGTGGTCGCCCATCTCGGCCTTGGCGGCGGGAGTGTAGATGGGCTCTGGCAGTTTGGCAGCGTTGGTCAGGCCGGCGGGCAGCTTCACGCCACAGACCGACTGCGAAGCCTTGTATTCCTGCCAGCCGCTGCCGGCCAGGTAGCCGCGCACCACGGCCTCGATCAGCACCGGCTTGAGGCGCTTAACCAGCATGGAGCGGCCTTCGACCTGCTTGACTTCCTCGGGCTTGACCACGGACTCGGGCGCTTCGCCGGTCAGGTGGTTGGGGCAGATGTGGCCCAGCTTGTCGAACCAGAACAGTGCCATCTGCGTCAGCAGCACGCCCTTGCCAGGGATGGGTTCGCCCATGATCACGTCGAAGGCCGACAGACGGTCCGAAGCCACCATCAGGATGCGGTCATCCCCCACGGCGTAGTTGTCACGCACCTTGCCGCGCGCCAGCAGCGGCAGGGACGTGATGTTGGAAGTGTGCAGGGCAGAAGTCGTGGGCTGTGTCATGGAGAAGGCAGACAAAAGGAATTCGAAACTAGGCAAAGTCGCCGTGCCGGGCAGGCCGTGCTGCAGGCCAGGATTTTAGGGCGGGGCCAGACGCTGGCGCACGCAGCGCACCTGGTTGCGTCAATGTCGATGCCGATCCTGCGCAGCGGCGCACACGCCCAGCAGACCTCAGCAAAAACGCCCCATTTTGCGCTCATTTGCGCCCCCCGTCTGCCGGGCGGCCATTTCCCCGCGTGCCACCCCAGCATGCGCTTGCACACCCCGGTCAACAGGCGCATAGTGGTTCGCAAGCGACGAATGCGCATTCAACCGCCCCAGGCCGCACCCTCCGGTGTGCGGCCCCCAGCTTTGCCACCCTGAAAGCACAGGAGGTTGATCTATGAACTTGACCATCAGCGGCCACCATCTGGATGTCAGCCCCGCCTTGCGGGCCTACGTTCTCGCTAAACTGGACCGCGTGCTGCGCCACGTGGACCATGTGATCCACGTGAAGGTGCTGCTGTCCACGCACAACGAAGCGCAAAAGGACGGGCGCCAGCGCGCCGAGTGCAGCATCCTCGTCAAGGGCAACGCCCTGCACGCCGGCAGCAAGCACTTTGACCTGTACGCCGCGATCGACGAACTGGCCGACAAGCTGGACCGACTGGTTCTCAGCCACAAGACCCGCACCAAGGGCTGGCGCTGCACCCCGACCAAACACGCCGTGGCGGCCTTCGCGGCCCCTTAAAGCACCTTGTCTTTTGCTTGAACGCAGATTTGGGTAAAGTCTGCCCTGACAGGCCGCCAACTGGCGGCCTTTTTGCTCCGGCGCACCAGCCAGCATTCTGGGTCCGGGCGATGCATAATTCCTCACAACATGAACCGTCTAGCTTCCATCCTGTCGCCCGCTCAAGTGCTTGTGAGCGTTGATGCCACCAGCAAAAAACGCGCTTTTGAAGAAGCCGGTCTTTTGTTTGAAGGACTGCACGGCCTGTCGCGCGCGCTGATCACGGACAGCCTGTTCGCCCGGGAGCGTCTGGGCTCCACCGGACTGGGCCATGGCGTCGCCATCCCCCACGGCCGCATCAAGGGCCTGAAGGCCCCGATGGCCGCGGTGTTCCAACTGGCCCGCGCCATCGGCTTCGACGCCCCCGATGAGCAACCGGTACAGCTGCTGATCTTTCTGCTGGTGCCCGAAGCCGCCACCCAGCAGCACCTGGAAATCCTGTCGGAAATTGCCGAGCTGCTGAGCGACAGCGGCCTGCGCGAGTCGCTCAAGAGCGCCAACGACGCCCTGGTCCTGCACGAACTGATTGCCACCTGGCAATCCGCCGCTGCCAACTAACCCCACCTTGCCTGCTGCGAGGGCCGGCAAGGTTTCACTGCCCCCGCCATGCGCCACAAAGCCATCAACGCCAACCGGCTCTTCGAAGCTTTTCGTACCACGCTGCGTTGGGAATGGCTGGCCGGCCTGGGCGCCTCGGAACGCCGCTTCGATGAGATGGCCGTGCGCTCCGCGCGCTCCGGTGCCGATCTGGTCGGCTACCTGAACTACATCCACCCCTACCGCCTGCAGGTACTAGGGGAACGTGAGGTGGCCTACCTGCAGAACGCCACCCCCGAAGACTGTGCACGGCGCATTGCGCGCATCGTCAAGCTGGAGCCCCCGGTGCTGGTGCTGGCCGACGGCCAGGCAGCGCCCCCTGCCCTGTTGACCATGTGCGAACAGGCACAAATCCCTA
This sequence comes from Comamonas sp. CAH-2, assembly GCF_009668305.1. Lineage (NCBI taxonomy): Bacteria > Pseudomonadati > Pseudomonadota > Betaproteobacteria > Burkholderiales > Comamonadaceae > Comamonas > Comamonas sp. CAH-2. The sequence goes on along the minus strand of NZ_VSWF01000003.1, from coordinate 187,588 downwards.
TGTTCGCCACGCGCGAAGCCTCGGCCTTCGTCATCGACGTGCTGCGCGCCTACCTGTCCAAGCACTTTGCCGACCGCACCACCATGCACGGCGTGTTCATGGACATCCTGGGCATGGGCGTGATGATCACCGGCGAGTCCGGCCTGGGCAAGAGCGAGCTGGGCCTGGAGCTGATCACACGGGGCAACGGCCTGGTCGCCGACGATGCCGTCGACCTGTACCGCATCAACCAGACCACCATCGAGGGCAAGTGCCCCGAGCTGCTGCAGAACCTGCTGGAAGTGCGCGGCATCGGCCTGCTGGACATCCGCGCCATCTTTGGCGAGACCGCCGTGCGCCGCAAGATGCGCCTCAAGCTCATCGTGCACCTGGTGCGCAAGGAAACCATGGAGCGCGAGTACGAACGCCTGCCCCAGGAGCCCCTGACCCAGGACGTGCTGGGCATCCCGGTGCGCAAGGTGGTGATTCCCGTGACCGCGGGCCGCAACATTGCGGTGCTGGTGGAAGCCGCCGTGCGCAACAGCATCCTGCAGTTGCGGGGCATCGACACCTACCAGGAATTTGTCGAACGCCACCGCAAGGCCATGGAACGCGACATGGGCCGTGGCGCCCAGTAAAGCGGCATAAAAAAGGCATCCCGAGGATGCCTAGTCAGCAGCAGGGCACGCCAGGCGTGCCGGCGCTCAGCGCTTGCCCACCTTGGTCGTGCAGTCGGCGCACTGGCCGTACAGCGACATGGAGTGATCCTGGATGCTCCAACCCATGCGGTCCGCAATCATCTGCTGGCGCTTCTCGATCTCGGGGTCATAGAACTCCTCCACCTTGCCGCACGCCGTGCAGACGAAATGGTCGTGGTGCTGGCCCTCGTTGAGCTCGTACACCGCCTTGCCACTTTCGAAATTGCTGCGCAGCAAGATGCCGGCCTGCTCGAACTGGGTCAGTACGCGGTAGACCGTCGCCAAGCCAATGTCCGAACGCTCATCGAGCAGGACGCGAAACACGTCTTCGGCCGTCATATGGCGTTGCTTGCCACCCTGGAAAATCTCCAAGATCTTCAGGCGCGGCAGCGTCGCTTTCAGGCCTGTGCTTTTGAGGTCGTCGATGTTCTTCATGGCGTAATTGAAAGTGGGTTGCGGCACAAGCTTACGACAGCTTGCCCCTGACAACAAAACGGCCCAAAACCGGGTGCGCGATTGCGCGCCAGCCCCGACAGCACCTGCCGCTACAATGGGCCAGATCATATCCTTGGCTTATTACCCATGCATGTACACGCCCGTTGTCGCCTCCGGGTGGCGCTGACCCTGTCTCTTGTCTCGCTGCTGGCCGCATGTAGCAGCGTGAGTGAAACCACCCGCAATGCCATGAGCTCCATCACCCCCTATAAGGTGGAAGTGGTGCAAGGCAATTTCGTCTCGCGCGAGCAGGTGCAGGCCCTGCAGCCTGGCATGAGCCGCCAGCAGGTGCGTGAAATCCTGGGCACGCCCCTGGTCACCAGCGTTTTTCACGCCGACCGCTGGGACTATGTGTTCACCATCCAGCGCCAGGGGGTGGAAGCCCAGAACCGCAAGCTGAACGTCTTCTTCGAAGGCGAACGCTTTGTGCGGGCCGAAGGCGATGAAATGCCCTCGGAATCCGAATTCGTGGCCACCCTGGGCAAGCCCACCGGCAAGCTGAAGGTGCCCAACCTGCAGGCTTCCGAAGAGCAACTGGCCAAGTTCCCGGCCGCCAAGCCCAAGGCTCCGGACGCTGTCGCCCGCGACACCGCGCAACCCCAGCGCAGCTACCCCCCGCTGGAAGCCAACTGAATTTCTCTGCACATGCGCCTTGGCATGCTGCACACGGGCCGCTCGGTGCCTCAGGCGCTGGAGCGGCTTTGCACGTTTGACACACTGACAGGATTGCTATGACCGCCACCTCTTCGCCCCCTCGCCTGCGCATCGCCGTCGCAGGCGCATCTGGCCGCATGGGCCGCATGCTGGTAGAGGCCATTCAGAACAGCAAAGACTGCATGCTGACTGCGGCCCTGGACCTGCCCGGCAGCCCGGCCCTGGGCAGCGATGCCGCCGCCTTTCTGGGCCAGAGCAGCGGTGCGCTGATCGAAAGCGACCTGCGCAGTGCACTGTCCAAGGCTGATTTCCTGATCGACTTCACCCGCCCCGAAGGGACCCTGGAGCACTTGGCCGTGTGCGCCGAGTTGGGCGTCAAGGTGGTGATTGGCACCACCGGTTTCAGCGATGCGCAAAAGGCCCGGATTGCCGCCTATGCGCAAAAGACCGCCATCATGCTGGCGCCCAACATGAGCGTGGGCGTCAACGTCACCCTGAAGCTGCTGGAGATGGCCGCCAAGGCACTGGATACCGGCTACGACATCGAGATCGTCGAAGCCCACCACAAGCACAAGGTAGATGCACCCTCGGGCACCGCCATCAAGATGGGTGAAGTGATTGCCGAAGCCCAGGGCACCAAGCTGGAAGACCGCGCTGTCTACGAGCGCTTTGGCCACACCGGGGAGCGCAAGGAAAACACCATCGGGTTTGCGACCGTGCGTGGCGGGGACATCGTGGGCGACCACACCGTGCTGTTTGCCGGCACGGGCGAGCGCATCGAGATCACACACAAATCCAGCAGCCGCGCCACCTATGCCGAAGGCAGCCTGCGTGCCGTGCGCTTCCTGGCCACCCAGGCGCAGGGCCAGTTCGACATGTTCGACGTGCTGAACCTGCGCGCCTGAACACCGCCGCCGCAGCCCGGCCCACAGGCGCCGGGCTGCGGCGGGCGGGCTCAGCCTTCCAGCTCGGCCACCTGCACGCAGTTGCGGCCGGCGGTCTTGGCGCGGTACAGCGCCGCATCGCTTTGGCGCAGGATGCGCTGGTAGTCGGGATGGCCGTCGAAGGTCGCCACCCCCACGCTGATGGTGACGCCCTGGGTCTGGTTGCGCGGCAACTGGAAGCGCGCCTGCTCCACCTGCTTGCGCAGCTTCTCGGCCACGCGCTGCGCACCTTCGCTGCCGGTATCGACCAGCACCATCAGGAACTCCTCGCCCCCCAGGCGGAACAGGTAGTCCCCCCCGCGGATGTTGTGGCTCAGCAGGGCCGCCATTTGCTGCAGCACCATGTCGCCACCCTCGTGGCCATGCTGGTCGTTGATCTGCTTGAAGAAGTCGATGTCGATGGTCAGCACGCTGAACGCGGCAGCGCTCTTGCGCGCATAGGACACCTCCTTGGACAGCACCACGGGCAGGAACTTGCGGTTGAGCAGTTGCGTCAGCACGTCGCGCCCGGCATCCAGTTCGCTGTTCTGCGTGAACAAGGCCTCCAGGTTCATGGCCATGTGGCGGACCTGCTCATGCAGCTGCAGCAGCGGCTGCGCCACCTCGCCACTTTTGGCACCCATCAGGGCCGGCAGCAGCTCCTGGTCGATGCGCTCGATGGCGTCCAGAATGCTCTGCGCGGCCGGTGCACCCTGAAACATGTCAGCGCCTTTGTGGCGGAACCACAGCCCGAAATTGGACGAGGCTAGGCTGCTCAGCGGCTGGCTTTCCGCGCCCAGCGCGTGCAGGTACAGGCACTGGTTCTCCCAGGCCAGCAGCTCGGCGCGCCGCTGCTCGCGCACGGTCGTGAGGTTCTGCGTCACGGAGAACAGGCGGTACGCCTCCTTGGTGCGCGAATTGCTGTCGCGCGACACAGCATAGCCTTGCGACATCGCCTCCATGGCGTGGTCGATCACGGCGGCCACCATCTGGCTGGCCAGCGTCTGCTGCTCGGGATGGTGCTGCGCCAGCAGGTGGTGCCAGCCGTCCTTGAGCCGGCGCGCGCCGCGCAGCACCAGGTGCACGGGCACGTCCACGCGCGCATGGATTTCACCGATCTTGACCTGGTGCTGCACCAGGGGCTCCAGGTCATCCTCCGGCTGCGCGCTCAGCACCTGGGCAATCCACTGGCGCATGGACCCCATCAAGCGGGCATGCACTTGTTCGTGCGACAGCAGGCCCACTGCGGCCTCGTCTTCCAGCATGGCGCTGTAAAAGTGCTCGGCCAGCGCCTGGTTGTGGGCCTGTGCCATCTCCGCCACCAAGCACCGGATCTGCGGGGAAAAACTCGACAACAGGCGACGCCATTGGTTGGCATAGAAAGAAGGCATGGGACAGGCAGACAAAGCCAAAACCTTGCAGTCTGCCCAGAACTGCCCAAACCTGCGCCTGGGGCCCACAAACCCCGCGCCCGCATCCGAGTTCTAGGCCCCTGCTTGCGGGCATAAAAAAACCCGCAGCGGGTGAACCGTGCGGGTGGTGCGATCAGGCTGTGGCCGGTCAGAACGGAATGTCGTCGTCCATGTCGTCAAAGCCGGAAGCCGCGCGCTGGAGCGGTGGTGCCATGGGCGCGGGGGCCGCCGCGGGCGGGGCCATGCGCTGCTGGGGTGCGGCCTGGCGCGGTGCGGGCGCTGGGGCGCGGCGTGGGGCTTGGGCCTCATAGCCACCGTTGTCGCCATAGCCGGCGTCATCGCCATAGCCCTGGTTCTGGTTGCCGCCGCCCATGCCCTGGCGGCTGCCCAGCATCTGCATGCTGTCGGCACGGATTTCGGTGGCGTAGCGCTCCTGGCCGGTGGCCTGGTCGGTCCACTTGCGCGTGCGCAGACTGCCTTCCACATAGACCTGCGAGCCCTTTCGCAGGTACTGGCCGACGATCTCGGCCAGGCGGCCGTTGAAGACCACGCGGTGCCACTCGGTGGATTCCTTGTTCTCGCCGGTGTTCTTGTCGCGCCAGCGGTCGGTGGTGGCGATGGTGACGTTGGCGACCTGGTCCCCGCTGGGGAAAGTGCGCATTTCGGGGTCACGCCCCAAGTTGCCGACCAGGATGACCTTGTTGACGGATGCCATGGTGAATACCTTTGTGCAAGTAGCGCGGGCAAAAAGTGGGGAGGTTCCCGCGCCAGATCAGTGAGTGCAGCACCCCCCGGTATGGCTGCAGGGTGGCAGCATACCGCACCTGCCGCGCCCCGTGCAGCGCCGCAAAACAACACCTGTGTCGCGGGCGGACATGCGGCGCCAGGCGCTAAAAAAACAGAGCAGGTTGCGCTCAATCCATAACGACTTGCAGGTGTTTTGGCTTTGAAGCCTATGCAAATCCAGCGCCAGGCGCTCCGTTTTTCACGAGCGCGCCGCGCGGCCGATCGGCTGCAGCGGCCAGGTGATCACCAGCCACAGCAGCATCAGCGCCGCCGTGGCCGTGAACAGGGCTGGCATGCCGCCCCACTTGGCCAGCACCCCGCCCAGGAAGCCCCCGGCAAACAGCCCCAACGACTGCAGGGTGTTGTACGCCCCCAGGGCTGCGCCACGCAGCGCCGCAGGCGCCATGCGCGAGACCAGGCTGGGCTGGCTGGCCTCCAGCGCGTTGAAGCCCACGAAGAACAGGAACATCAGCCCGCCCAGCAGCGCCAGCGAGGCCGGCAGCACCGCCTGTGCCACGGCCCCCAGGCCGATCTGCACCACCAGGATCAGACCGATGGAGCCCAGCAGGGCGGCACGCAGGCGGCCGCGCCGCTCCAGGGCAAACAAGCCGCCCATGGCGACGAAGGACAGCACCACGGCCGGCAGGTACAGCTTCCAGTGCACGTCCTTGGCCAGCCCGGCCGACACCAGCAGCGCCGGCACGGCCACCCACATCGCCATCTGCACGGTGTGCAGCAGGAACACGCCGGCGTTCAGGCGCAGCAGATCGGGGTGCTGCCACAGTTCGGACGCCTTGCCGCGCGGTGCGTCCGCGTGCCGGACCGGCTCGGGCGGCACCACCCACAGCACCACGGCAATGCCGGCCAGCGTGAGCGCAAAGGTCAGACCGAAGATGCCGGGCAGCCCGCCCCAGGCCGCCAGCAGCGGGCTGAGCACCAGGGCCAGCGCAAACATCAGGCCGATGGAGCCGCCCACCAGGGCCATGGCCTTGGTGCGCACGCTGTCGCGCGTCAGGTCGGCCATCAGCGCCGTCACGGCGGCCGACACCGCGCCCGCGCCCTGCAGCGCCCGCCCGACCATCAGTCCGAGCAGGGAATCGGCCAGGGCGGCCACCAGGCTGCCCAGCGCGAACACGGCCAGCCCGGCCACGATGACGCGCTTGCGGCCCCAGCGGTCCGAGGCCAGACCCAGCGGCAGCTGGAACACGGCCTGCGTCAGCCCGTACAGGCCCATGGCCAGGCCCACCAGGGCCGCGTCCTGGCCGCCCGGGTATTTGGCCGCCTCCAGCGCGAACACCGGCAGCACCAGGAACAGCCCCAGCATGCGCAGCGCAAAAATCAGCGCCAGGCTGGCGCTGGCGCGGCGCTCCAGCGGGGTCATCGTGCTGCCGACGGCGGTGTCAGACGAGGTGGAGGGGGTATCGGTGTGGGGCTGGGACACGCAACAAAACCAAGGTGGAACGGCACAAAAAAGCCGCAATCCGCGGCGCACGGAGCCCCGGTACAGCGGCTCCAACAAGTCCTTATTGTCTGCGATTGGGCAGATGACCGCCACACACCGGGCGGGCCAAATCTCTATGATGGATGATTTCCCTTCGGACCCCAGCCCTGACGTGACTGCCGCCTTGACTCCCTTCCCGCCTGCCGATGCGCCCGACCCTGACGGCCGCTACCTGGGCCAGGCCCTTGGGCATACGCGCATCAGCATCCGCGGTGCACGCACGCACAACCTCAAGAACATCGACCTGGACATCCCGCGCAACCAGCTGGTGGTGGTGACCGGTCTGTCGGGCTCGGGCAAGTCCAGCCTGGCCTTCGACACCTTGTACGCCGAGGGCCAGCGCCGCTACGTGGAGAGCCTGTCGGCGTATGCGCGCCAGTTCCTGGGCCAGCTCGACAAGCCGGACGTGGATCTGATCGAAGGCCTGTCGCCGGCGATTGCCATCGAACAGAAGGCCGCCAGCCACAACCCGCGCTCCACCGTGGGCACGGTCACCGAGATCAACGACTACCTGCGCCTGCTGTTCGCCCGCGCCGGCACGCCCTACTGCCCCGAGCACGATCTGCCCCTGCAGGCCCAGACCATCAGCCAGATGGTGGACGCCATCCTGGCCCTGCCCGAAGGCACCCGGCTGATGGTGCTGGCCCCCGTGGCACGCGCGCGCAAGGGCGAATTCGCCGAGCTGTTCACGCAGATGCAGGCCCAGGGCTACATCCGCTTTCGCATCAACGGCAGCGTGCGCGAGGCCAGCGACCTGCCGGTGCTGGACAAGCACGCCAAGCACGACATCGACGTGGTGGTGGACCGCGTCAAGGTGCGCCCCGACCTGCAGCAGCGCCTGGCCGAAAGCCTGGAGGCGGCGCTGCGCATCGGCGGCGATGCCGCCAGCGGCCGCGTGCTGGCCATGGACATGGACAGTGGCCAGGAGCACGTCTTCAGCAGCCGCTTTGCCTGTCCGCTGTGCACCTATGCGCTGGAGGAGCTGGAGCCGCGCCTGTTCTCCTTCAACTCCCCGATGGGCGCCTGCCCCACCTGCGACGGCCTGGGCATCAGCGAGGAGTTCGACCCGGACAAGGTCGTGCCCTTTCCTTCCATCAGCCTGGCCAACGGCGCCATCCACGGTTGGGACCGGCGCAACAGCACCTACTTCAGCCTGCTGCAAAGCATTGCGCAACACTATGGCCAGGATGTGGAGGCGCCGTTCGACAGCTGGCCGGCCACCGTGCGCCAGGTCGTGCTGTGGGGCTCCGGCACCGAGAAGCTGGCCTTCACCTACGACGGCGACGGCAAGCCCACCGTGGTGGAGCATGTGTTCGAAGGTGTCATCCCCAACATGGCGCGGCGCCTGCGCGAAAGCGATTCGCAGATCGTGCGCGACGACCTGGCCCGCCTGCGCAGCCTGCGCAGCTGCCCCGACTGCCACGGCAGCCGCCTGCGCCGCGAGGCACGCCATGTGCGCGTGGGCGACGGCGATCAGGCCCGCGCCATCTACGAAGTCAACGCCGCCACCCTGGCCCAGGCCCACCAGTGGTTCAGCACCCTGCAGCTGCAGGGCAACAAGGCCGAGATCGGCGAGAAGATCGTCAAGGAAATCTCCTCGCGCCTGCGCTTTCTCTTGGACGTGGGCCTGAACTACCTGAGCCTGGAGCGCAGCGCCGACACCCTGTCCGGCGGTGAGTCCCAGCGCATCCGCCTGGCCAGCCAGATCGGCAGCGGCCTGACTGGCGTGATGTACGTGCTGGACGAGCCCAGCATCGGCCTGCACCAGCGCGACAACGACCGCCTGATTGCCACGCTGCAGCACCTGCGCAACATCGGCAACAGCGTGATCGTGGTGGAGCACGACGAAGACATGATGCGTGCGGCCGACTGCATCATCGACATGGGCCCGGGCGCCGGCGTGCACGGGGGCCAGATCATGGCCCAGGGCACGTTCGACGAGGTCAAGGCCACGCCCCAGTCCCCGACCGGCCAGTACCTGAGCGGTGCCAAGCGCATCGCCGTGCCCCCGCGCCGCACGCCCTGGCTGCCGGTGAAGGCGGCCGACACGGCGGCGGCGCCTGCCGCCAGCGGCTTTCCGACCATCCCCGGCAGCGGCAACGCCCCCGATCACCACGCCCTGCAAAGCCTGCGCGTGGTGGGTGCGCGCAGCCACAACCTGCAGGACGTGACGGTGGACTTTCCGATCGGGCTGTTCACCTGCGTGACGGGCGTGTCTGGCTCCGGCAAGAGCACCCTGGTCAACGACACGCTGTACGCCGAAGTGGCGCACCAGCTGCACCGCGCCGGCACCGAACCCGGTGCCCACCAGGCGCTCGAAGGCCTGGAGCACCTGGACAAGGTCATCAACGTGGACCAGGCCCCCATCGGCCGCACGCCGCGCAGCAACCCCGCCACCTACACCGGGCTGTTCGCCCCGATCCGCGACCTGTTTGCCGAGACCGCCACCGCGCGCGAACGCGGCTATGGCCCGGGGCGCTTTTCCTTCAACGTGGCCGGCGGGCGCTGCGAGGCCTGCCAGGGCGACGGCATGATCAAGGTGGAAATGCACTTTCTGCCCGATGTCTACGTACCCTGCGACGTCTGCCACGGCCAGCGCTACAACCGCGAAACCCTGGAAGTGCAATGGAAGGGCAAGCACATCGCCGACGTGCTGGGCATGACGGTGGAAGAGGCGCGCAGCTTCTTCCAGGACGTGCCCAGCATCGCGCGCAAGCTGCAGACCCTGCTGGACGTGGGCCTGGGCTACATCCGCATCGGGCAGAGCGCCACCACCCTGTCGGGCGGCGAGGCCCAGCGCGTCAAGCTGGCGCTGGAGCTGTCCAAGCGCGACACGGGGCGCACGCTCTACATCCTGGACGAACCCACCACTGGCCTGCACTTTGCCGATGTGCAGCTGCTGCTCAACGTGCTGCACCAGCTGCGCGATGCGGGCAACACCATCGTGGTGATCGAGCACAACCTGGACGTGATCAAGACCGCGGACTGGATCATCGACATGGGCCCCGAAGGCGGCACCGGCGGCGGCCAGGTGGTGGCCACGGGCACGCCCGAGCAGGTGGCGCAGCATGCCGGCAGCCACACCGCCCGCTACCTGGCCAGCTACCTCCAGGCGGCCTCGCGCTGAGTCCGCCCTCCGCCAGCGCTAGGCCGATGGCGGCCTAGCTGGCCCTCGCCCAGCTACGCGGCCTACTCCACCAGTGGCTACAGATAGCGCGACCACTGGACCTGCACCTGGGCGTTGGGGTCCGTGGACTCGCCGCCCGTGCCCGGGGTGCCGGGCTTGCCCCCGCCCGGGTCCATGGTTTTGGGCAGGTTGCGCAGATCGAAGGTGGTGCTGCCTCCCATGGAATTCTTGGCCGCCGTACCCTGCGCCAGGGCGGTGACATAGCCATGCACCGTGGTGCTGCCGCCGCTGGTGAATTCGTTGCCGGCCTTGACGCTGCCATAGATGTAGGCCGAAGAACCCAGCGTGATGTTGCCGCCGACATAGCTGGCCAGATCCGCATAGTTCTCATCGCTGCGGCTGCCTGCCAGCATCGCGTAATTGCCTAGGCCTTCCAGGCCAGTCTGCAGGTACTTGGCTCCGGCCTTGTCGCACAGGTCCGTGGGGTACAGCCCCGGAAAGTAGCTGTTCTCGCACACCCCGGTCGGCGCATACTGCACGCCATCCACCCGGCCGCTGTAGCCGGCGTAATTCGGGGCGTAGACGCTGGTGCCACCGGCTGTGGTGATGTTGCTGCTGGCAATGAAGGTGTTGTAGTACACGCCATTGCCCACCTCCAGATTGCCCTGGAACCACGCGATGCCGGGCGCGGCACTGGTGCCGTTGATGGACCACGTCTGGGTTTTGCTGTTGAAGGCAAAGCAGCTGTTGTACTCCGAATAGCCCTTGCACAGCGTGATGGACTGAGCGGGCAGGGGATCGGCGCAGCGCACGGAAGACCCACTCCCCGTCACCTTGGTGCACAGACGATCCTTGTAAGGCCCGCTGTCATAGTCCGCCAGGAAGTATTCGCCATCCTGAATGCCGGCCACGTGGCGCACCACCACTTTCTTGGAACCGGCCGCATTCACGAAGAACACATAGTTCGCCAGGTGGCGCACATCGTTCGCATTGAAGGTCTCCTTCGCCACCTCCACCTTGGCCACCGCCGACACATCGACCACCAATCCACTGGTGACCTGGACATTGATCTTGTTGTTCCAGTTGGGTTTGCTCACAGTGCCACCGACGCGCCCCCCTGCCACCGTCGCATCGCTGTTGACCGTCAGCTTGCCCTGGGCCGTCAGTGCGGTCACCGTACCCGAAGCCAGCGTGACATCGCCCGCCGTCTGCACCTGGCGCGCGCCGGCACTGCCGGCACTCAGGTCAACCCCCCGCACCGCCGGCGCCGCACAGGTGGACGCGGCGGCGGAATTCCAGGGCGGGCTGTAACCGGGGGCCGCACAGGCGCCCACGTCCTCGGGATTGACCCGGGCGTACACCTCGCCGTTCTGCGACACCCCGGACTCCAGCTTGGCCGAACCGTTGGCCCGCAACACGCCCGGCACGCTGGCCCCGCCCAGCACGCAGGCATTGCGGCGGGCGTTGATCGTCTTGGCCGTCACGCTGCCGTCAATGAACACGTCGCAGTTCGCGTGCAGCTCATCGAAGGAGGAGCCGCTGCCGATCCGGATCGAACCGGTCGAAGTGATCTTCTTCACCCCGGTGATGGAGTTGCCGTCGGTGGAGACATCGCCGATCACCGAAATCTCATAGGCCTCGGCCCCCGCATCCTGCAGCACATTGATGCTGCCCCCCAGCTTCAGGTTGCGGCTGAACGTGATCACCCGATGGTCGGGCTGTGCCGGTGTGCCACCGTTGCCGCCCGTGCCCTCCTCGCCATTGCCACCACTGCCGGGCAGGGCATAGACGACTTCCAGGCCCACCCGCGCCTCGGCCGGAGACCCTTGCGCGGTCATGCCCACGATCTGCGCGGTCACGGTCTTGGCCGTCGTGTTCACGGCCGTGAGCTGCGCCTCGACCACACCGTCGACGCCTTCGCCCTGCAAAGTCAGCGTCTGCGGGAACGTGGCCCCCATCAACTGGGTCCACTGGCCCTGCTGCCGGACATGCTGCAGGTACTGGCGCACCAGCTCCGCGCCGGTCCAGGCCTTGAGCTGCGCCTGCGTCTGGGCGTGGTTGCTCAGGGTATAGACCTGCTGCTGGCGCAAGTACGCCGACGAGCCCAGCACCATGACTGTCAGCGTCAGCCCGACCAGCAACAACAGCAACACGGTGGCCACACCCTGCTGCCTGCCGGCATGCCCTGGCCTGTGACCCCGCGCAGATGCTCGCTGCCCGGGCTTGTGCCCACCCCATGCCCGTACTTCCATCACGATGCCCTCATATTCGCCAGACAGATGCTGGTGTGCAGCACCTGGCCGCTGCTGCTGGTTGCACTGAACGTCAGGCGAACCTGTTCCGTGGCCGGCCCGATGCCGAACGGTGCACAGGTCGCCGTGCTTTGCGCCAGGGTGATGGCGCCCTGCGGCACACGGTCCAGACTGCGCGGCGTACCCCATGCCAGGCTGGACCAGGCCGTCACATTGGCGCAGGCCACCGGCCCCAGCAGGCGCAAGCCACCGCCTTGTGCCGGGGCCCACAGCACCCGGCACTGCGATGCCCCGGTGATGTTGTCGCTCCACACCACGGCATTGCCCTGACCATCGGCACTGTTCTGGCCAGTCAGCCGCTGGTGCTCCGCATCCCATGCCAGGTCCTTGAGCACCATGCCATGCGTGCCCCAGACGGCATCCGCAATCCCAAAGCCGGCCGACTGCAGGATCAATCCAGCCGACACGAAGCTGGCGTTGCGCTGCGCATTGGATTGGGCGTCCTGGCGGGCATTCACCGTGGTCTTGACCATGCGCTGGAACAGCGACAGCGCCGCCAGGATGACGAGCATGGAAATGGCCAGCCCCACCAGCAGGCTGATCAGCGTCACGCCGCGCGGGCGCCGCATGCGGCAACCGGCCCCGCGCCTCATTGCTGGATCACCACGCTGACCTGGCCCAGCAACTGCGTCGCCTGCGCATCACTGCCGGGGGTGGCGTAGCGCAGCTGCGTCACAACCGAGGTGATGGGTGCGCTCATCGCGGGCAAGCCGCCGCCAGCGGGCACCGTCACGCTCACCGACTGGGTCTGGCACTGCAGCGTCGGTGTCAGTTGCGCCGCACCGATCTGCAACGGCCCCACCGCCCCACCGCACAGGGCCTGCAAGCCCTGCGACTCCAGGGCAAAGCGCATCTGCCCCAGGGCCAGATCCTGCGTATTGGCATAGCGCTGCTGCGCCAGGATGCGCGCCGTCGCGTACGACAACCCCAACCCCAGCACGCCCAGCAAGACCATGCCCACCAAAGCCTCCAGCAGCATCTCGCCACGCTGCTGTCGGCGCTCAGTACCACTGGATCGTCTCATCGTTCTGAGCCCCCCCTCTTTGCACGACCAGGGAAGCGCCGGTCGCACCGACCGGCAACCCGCGGTTGTCGATGCCCCAGCTGTGTTGCGCGCCTTCGGACAGGGCCGCGCCATCAACCAGCACCTGGACCCCGGCCGGCAACTGTGCCGACCACGTGGGCACGGTGCGGCTGGACAGGTAGTTGCATGTGGCACTGCCCTGCGCCGCCTCCACCAGCAACCGATAACCGGCGCCCGCCAGGTGTTCCAGCGTCAGCACGGCCGCGGCCTGGCCTTCATGCGTCTGGCAGGGGTTGCGCAGCGCCAGGGCCTTGGCCACCCCCCACCCCTGCTCCAGATCGCTGCGGGCCTGTTGGGTGCGCGATCCGTTGACCCAGTCACCGCCCAGCGAGACGCCAAGCAGCAGTAGGAAGGCCATGACCGTCAGCGTGACCATCAGCTCGATCAAGGTCAGACCCGCCTGGGCCGACAGGCCTGGGCGACCGCTCACCATGCACCCAGGGCCGGGCACGCGCTGGCCGCATTGCGCACGTTGTTGGCATCGAGGCTCAAGGTGCAGGCGCCACTCTTGCGCGTCGCCGTCAGGGTGTAGGTCGTGCTGTCCGAGGTCACCCGGTAATCAAACAACTCCCCTTGCGTCGGCACCCAGGCGCTGAAGTCGGTCTGCATGCTGCCTTCACGGGCCGCCACGGTCCGCGGGACCAGCGCGTTCGCGTAGGTGGGGTAGACCAGGGTCTTCTGGAACCGGTTCTCCAGCACCAGGCTCAGCGCCACCAGATCGGCCGACGCGGCACGCGCCTGGCTCTTGGCCATGTACTGGCTGTACATGGGCATGGCCACGGCCGCCAGGATGGCCACCAGCGCCACCACGATCATCAACTCAATCAGCGTAAACCCTCTAGCAGCCACCAACCGGCTTGCCCGAACACCTGCAGAAAAATCCATAACTCTGGCCAAAAAACTTCTATGTGCGCGTAGAACGCTGGAAACAACAGAATATCGTGCGACTCGCGCAAAGCGATTGCGAAGGGACATAGGCTACAGGCCTGACCCTGTTCAGGCCGTTGGTCGGTCTATTTCTGACAAGGGTTAACATTTATGCTGGGTCTAAACAACACCGCACACCCGGCCACGCCCACCTTGCACCAAGGTGATGCACGCCGCTATCGTATTGCATAGCAATCAACGCTGACCGTTACAGAGTTTCACGCACTTTTCAAAGCCAAAGCCAGTACTGGCAAGCGTTGTGCGCTCTCCATAAATTCAAAGCATGAAAAAAGGAGCCGCAGCTCCTTGAGGGGGACAGGTCACGCGCCTCAGGCCAGGGCCAGTGACGGGCTGCGGGCCGACCGCCCGTGCGGCACGGCCACGGCCTGCGCGGCGGGGGCGCCGTCCCACCGGAACAGGGACACCGCCTGCACCAGTTCCTGCCCCTGCAGGTTCAGGCTGTTGGCGGCGGCGGCCATCTCTTCCACCAGGGCGGCATTTTGCTGCGTGGCCTGGTCCATCTGCTGCACCGCTTCGCCCACCTGGGCCACGCCGCTGGCCTGTTGCTGGCTGGCGCTGCTGATGGCGGCGACGATGTCGTTCACCTTCTGGATGGCGGCCACCACATCGTCCATGGTGTCACCGGCCTTTTGCACCAGCACATTGCCCTCGCCCACGCGCGCCACGCTGGCCTCGATCAGTTGCTTGATCTGCTTGGCCGCATCCGCGCTGCGCTGCGCCAGGCTGCGCACTTCGCTGGCCACCACGGCAAAACCACGGCCCTGCTCGCCCGCGCGCGCCGCTTCCACCGCGGCGTTCAGCGCCAGGATGTTGGTCTGGAAGGCGATGCCGTCGATGACGCCGATGATGTCGGCAATCTGGCGGCTGCTGTCGTGGATGCCCTGCATGGTCTGCACCACCTGGCCCACCACCGCGCCGCCCTGCACCGCCACATCGCGGGCCGAATGCGCCAGGTGGCTGGCCTCGCGCGCGTTGTCGGCATTGTGGCGCACGGTGGCACTGAGCTGTTCCATCGAGGCGGCGGTTTCCTCCAGCGCGCTGGCCTGGCTTTCGGTGCGGCTGGACAGGTCCAGGTTGCCCTGGGCAATTTCGGCGCTGGCCAGGGCCACGCTGTCCGCCCCCCGGCGCACCTGGGCCACCATGGGACGCAGGTGCGCGCGCATGGCCTGCTGCGCCTGCAGCAATTCACCCACCTCGTTGCTGCCCACGGCGTGGTCTTCACCACTCAGGTCCCCCTGGGCCACGGCCTGGGCCATGGCCACCGCCTGGTGCAGCGGCTGGGTGATGGAGCGCACGAACACCACGGCCAGCCACAGCCCGCCGGCCAGGCCCGCCGCCATCAGCGCCAGCATCGCGGTCAGTTGCTGGCGCAAGCGGCGCTCCTCGGCGCGCAGGGCGTCGGTCAAGGCCTCGGTGCCGCCCACGGCCAGCCCATTCACGGCCTCGATGCTGCGCGTCAGTGCGTCAAAAAAGGTCGGCGCAGCCAGGGACAGCTGCGGCGCATTGATCAACTGGTCGGCCGCCATCTTCAGGCTGTCACTGCCCAACTGCTGGGCCTGGCCCCACGGCGCCTCCAGCACCTGGCGGTAACGGGGGTTGAGCTGCATGGCGCGCTCCAGCGAGCGGCCCACGGACGCTTGCAGGTCCGCCACCCGCTGGTGCAGGGCGCGCAGACTGCCGCGGTTTTCCGGTGGCAACGTGCCCTGGGCCAGGAAGCCGGCGCCCTGCCCACGCAGCAGCCCCAGGCTTTCACTGAGCAGCGGGGCCTGGGTCAGCAGCGCCTGGATCATGGCCTGGCTGTCATCGCGGGCCGTGGTGTTCAGGGCATAGGTGTGCAGCAGCGCTTCGTTGAGCAGCAACAGCTGCACCACCAGCTGGGTGTGCTGCGCCATGCTGTCGGGGCCGCGGATGCTGCGGCTGGCCACCGCCTGCTCCAGCGTCTTCCAGCGCTGGACCAGCTGGTCCAGTTGCTGGCGCAGTTCGGGCGGCGCCTCGGCCTGTGCCAGGGCCTGCTGGGCCTGCGCCAGGCGCTGGTGGACCGTCTCGCGCACCGCGTCGCGGCGGGCGGCCATGGTGGCGTCGCCGCCCAGCATGCCGGCGGCCGTGCCGCGGTGCACCTGCAACTGCTGCACGGCGGCATTGACGGCCATCATGGGCGGCATGCCGGTGGCCTCGCTGCGCGCGTGGCGCAGATTGCCCAGCACATCGGTCACATACAGCGACAGCGGCAGCGCCACCATCACCAGCGCCACCAAACCCAGAATCAGCAGCTTGTGGGACAAGCGCATGCGATGCAGCACAGAGGTCATAGCAAATTGCGATACAGCCACTGCTGTCCGCACAGTCAGCGCCCACACCGGCTCGAAAAAAGTTGGTGAAGCAAGTATCCGCAGTAAGCCTGTCAGCGCAGCGATCCGGCGGGCAAAAAAGTGGAGGCTTGCATCCAAAATTGACACAGATCAAGCAAAACACCGCCCGGGAAACCCCTGGGCCGTCGCCACCACCCCTTCACAAGGGCCAGAACCCGCGTATCGTTGCAGGCATGAGCGAAGCAACTAGCAATATGCAGGCCCAGCAATGGGACATCGTGGTGATTGGCGCCGGCATGGCCGGGGCCAGCACGGCCTGGCAGCTGGCACAGGCGGGCCAGCGCGTGCTGGTGCTGGAGCGCGAAACCCAGCCCGGTTATCACACCACGGGCCGCTCGGCGGCCTTGTTCGAAGAGCATTACGGCCCCCCCCAGGTGCAGGCGCTGACGCGTGCCAGCCGCGCCTTCTACGAGGCCCCGCCCCCCGGTTTCAGCGATGTGCCGCTGCTGCACCCGCGTGGCGTGATGTACGTGGCCACGGCCGCGCAAAAACCGCTGATCGATAGCGCCTATGCCGAGGCGGTGCGCCACTCCCCGGGCGCCCAGCGCCTGGACGGCGATGCGCTACGCGCCCTGGTGCCGGTGCTGAACGCCAGCATCGTCGATGGCTTTGTGGACGATGGCGCGCGCGACATCGAGGTCCACGCACTGCACCAGGGCTTTCTGCGTGGCCTGCGCCAGCAGGGCGGCCAGGTCTGGTGCCAGGCCGAGGTCACCGGCCTGCAGCACGACGTGTTCGCCAGCCGCTGGACGGTCACGCTGGCCGACGGGCGCCAGCTGCAAACCCACGCGCTGGTGAATGCCGCCGGCGCCTGGGCCGATGGCCTGGGCGAGCTGGCCGGGGCCCGCGCCATCGGCCTGGTGCCGGCGCGCCGCAGCGCCTTCACCTTCCCCGCACCCGAGGGGATGGAGGCCGCGCACTGGCCGGCCGTCATCAGCGCGGACGAGAGCTTCTACTTCAAGCCCGATGCCGGGCAGCTGCTGGGTTCCCCGGCGAATGCCGACGCCACCTACCCCCACGATGTACAGCCCGAGGAGGAGGACATCGCCACCGGCATCTGGAACATCGAGCAGGCCACCACGCTGCGCATCCGCCGCCCCTCGCACACCTGGGCGGGGCTGCGCTCCTTCGTCGCCGATGGCGAGATGGTGATCGGCTGGGACGACGAGGTCCCCGGCCTGTTCTGGGTGGCCGCCCAGGGCGGCTACGGCATCCAGAGTGCCGCCGCCTACAGCCTGCTGGCGCGCAACCTGCTGCTGGACGAGCCCATCGACCCCAGCCTGCTGGACGAGGGCGTGGACCTGGCCGCGCTGGAGCCGGCACGCCTGCAGCGCGAGCGCTGACCCACAAAGCAGAGCAGGTAGCGCAGGCTCTGCAAGCCTTTCCAGCGCTTTCAGACCTGCAACCCTTATCAGACAAGCGCTAGCAGCTCCCTTTTTGATAAACCAACATAAAAAAAAGCCCGTCCGGCGCTAACCGGACGGGCTTTGGGGTGGGCTCAGGGCAGGCCTGCGCAGCCGGCTTACAGCTCAATCTTCGCGACGTCGATGATCTTCTTGTACTTGGCGATTTCGCCGTTGATGTACTTGCCCGCATCCAGCTTGCTGTCCATCACGGACGCGCCGGCGTCTTCCATCTTCTTGCGGAACTCGGGCGAGGCCATGGTCTTGTCCAGCGCCGCCTTCAGCTTGGCCGCGATGGGCGCGGGCAGGTTGGCGGGGGCCATCATGGCGAACCAGGAGTTGATGTCCACATGCTTGAACTCGGGCGTTTCCGCCAGGGCAGGAATGTCGGGGGTGGCCGCGTAGCGCTTGGCTTCGGTGGTGCCGATGGGGGTCACCTTGCCGGCCTTGATCAGCGGCAGGCCCGAGGACAGCACGAACACACCGTACTCGATGTTGTCGCCCAGCACGTCGTTCGTCAGCGCAGGCACGCCGCGGTAAGGCACGTGCTGCATGTCGATCTTGCCCTGGTCCTTCATCATTTCACCGGCCAGGTGCAGGGCCGTGCCCACGCCCGACGAACCGTAGCTGAACTTGCCGGGGTTGGCCTTGACGGCCTTGACGAACTCGGCGGCGGTCTTCACGCCGGCCTTCTTGGAAGCCACCAGCACCATGGGCTGCGACGCCACCATGCCGATGGGTGTGAAGTCGCTGATCTTGTACTTCACGGCCTTGTTGATCTGGTTGGCGATGGCGATTTCGTTGTTCGCGCCCACCAGCAGCGTGTAGCCGTCGGGCTTGGCGCTGGCCACCTTCTGTGCACCAATGGCGCCACCGGCGCCGCCCAGGTTCTCGACCACCACGGTCTGGCCCAGGTGCTTTTCGATTTCGTTGGCCACCAGACGGCCCACCAGGTCGGTCGAACCGCCCGCGGGGTAACCCACGACGATGGTCACGGGCTTGTTGGGGAAGGAAGCGGCGTCATCCGCAAACGCGGGGCCGGCTGCCAGCATGGCAGCACCGCAGGCAATCAGGGTGCGACGAAGAATGGTTGTGGTCATAAAAGGTCCTTGTTGCCCGGATTGTGAACAACTTTTCACAATGTTTGCATGAATATATGCAATGTTGACATGCCACATGCGCAAGACCGGCGACCCGAAACAGGGCGTCCGTACCGTGCGGGGTGCACCCCGCACCAAGATGGCACCCGCAGCGAAGCCGCCACGCGCCCATGAAAAATGTCCGATGTCAAGTCCCCGCTGTGGACCTGCACCGGCCTAAAACCCCTTACGCCACAGGCAGTTAGGCCTGGATCGGTCACTCTTTGGTGGTTGGCCTGCGTGGGCTAGGTGCCACATGGGAGCATGGCGGTGGCAAACACCGTCATGCTCTGGAGGGGGTTTCCCCCTCCGTGGAGGAACCAGTCAGGCAGCGATCGACGCCTCTGCGGCAGTTTTCGCCGCCTGCGACACGCTTTCGCGAAGCCGCACAGAGGCAGCGGCATCTGGGGTCGAACGGGTCACCTTGACGGCGGCCTGCGACGGCCAGTCCGTCGAACCGGTCAGAATGACCCCAGGCTGCTCGCCGAACTCGTTGGCGAGCCGCTGCCGGATCGACTCAGGGACAAAGGCAGCGCCGGGCAGCGCATACGCCAGGTACTCCACGAAGTACGGGTGCTTGTGCCAGCGCCCACCGTCAACGGCGCGCTCCATCGAACGCTCGAAGTGGGACAGCAGAACAGCCAGCGCACCTTGGCGCTGAGTTCCCTGGTCGGGCGAACGCATCCAGTCGTACCCGGTGCGCTTGACCTGCTCGCGCTCCTTGTACGGCATGGGCACGAAGCCCAGCGTCGCCTGCGCTTCCTCGAAGAGCTGATGCCGCTCGCTGTGCGCCTTGATGTCAGCGGGCAGCCTTCCATCAAAGGTGAAGGAGCAGAAGCGGCAGTGGTGCGCACCGCCGTCCATGTCCACGTGGCTGGCCAATTGCGCTTCGTAGCGCTTCTCCAGCTCGTGGAAGTGGCGCACTCCATACTCGGCCGCGGCAACGGCATTGAGCCGTTGCATATGCGTCAGGTCGGGGAGTGTGGCTTTGGCCGCCTTGGCGGCCTTCTTGAGGCGGGCCAGATCGGCCCATGTGATGGTGTTCATCTTCATTGGTTTCTCAATCGAAGACTCCTAGGGTCCGCTCAGTAGGAATCCGACCAAGATTCCAATGGAAATCGCCATTGGTAGTGAGTGAACTTTGCCATTGCGGACGGCCAGCACCTACCCGTGCATGGTGCCATCTTAGCAAGTTCAGCCAGGCGTGTGCGCCGGCAGGCTCTTCTGCGCTTTGCGCTTGGCATCCACCCGCCTAAAGCCCCGGTCCCCCGCCATGAACGCCTCTAGCATGTGCGGGATCAGCGTGGCCGCATCGGCCGCCTCGCCGTAGGTCTGTGCGTGCAGCGCGGCATAGCGGTCGAGTTCAGCCTTCAGACTGGTCGGGCAAGAGAACGTGAGCTTCGTGGCCTCGGTCTTGGGCAGCGGCCCCAGCCGCAGTTTCTTGGAGGTGTTCATTTCGCGGCTCCCCGGTTGAAGAACAAGGGCTGGTACGGACGCAAGACGAGGTCGCGGTTGGCGATGATGCGCACCGGCAGGCCCGGCCGCTCGGTCAGGGTGGGCTGGATGTTCATGTTGCGCCGGGTCATCTCCTGGCCGACCTGGTTCACGCTGTCCTGCAGGCTGTCGCGCCCGGCGATGATGACGCGGTTGCCGTCCTGCCGGTTCTGCGGCGCGGCCAACTCGGCGCCCACGCCCAGCAACGTGGTCAGCGCCGCGCCCGCGAAGACGCGATCCCAGTGCCAATCGACGCCATCCTCCAGGCCGGCGTAGCCGGCAGGATCGGTGCCCGCGAGGTTGTCGAGCTTCAGCGACGACGTGTCGGGCAGGATGATGCGGTTCCACACCACCTGCACGCGGCTTTGCCCGTAGCTCACTTGGCTGTTGTACTTGCCCAGGATGCGCGAGCCCTGCGGGATCAGCAGGAACTTGCCCGTGGCCGTGTCATAGACCGGCTCCGTCACGGTGGCGATCACGTCGCCCGGAAGATCGGACTTGATACCCGTCACCAGCGCACCCGCGATCACGGTCCCAGCCATGACCTGGTACGGCGAGGCTGGCATCTGCAGATTGCCGGAATTGAGGGTTTCCGTAGAACCGCCTTTCAGGAAAGCCTCTTTCTGGTCTTGCCGGTTCTGCGCAGCGGTGGGGTCGGTGGGTTGGGCCGCCGTCGAGGCCGGCCCGGCAGCCAGAGGATCGAACCCCGCCAAGGTCGATGCCGAACCGGCGGCGGCGACTTGCGCGGTCGCTGGCGCACTCGTCTTGCCGGGCGTGCCCGAGCGGAAGAATACCGACGAAGCCGCTGCGGCATCGGCCTCCTTGCGCCGTGCATCATCCGGGTCGTTGCCCGGCGGCGCATAGGTGGGCGTCGCCGGCTGCTGCGACTTCACGATCGCCGGGCCGAGATCGCCCGGCAGCGGCGGCCCCAGCTCGGGCACCTTCGCGGGCAGTTTGGAATAGTCCGAAGGCAGGCCGTCCAGCCCTTCGGACTTAGAGACACGATCTACGTTGTACAGCTCGGTCTGCTCGCCTGCATTGCGCCGGTGCGGCTGCAATGACCAGATCGTGGCTCCGAGCACGGCAACCGACAGGCCGCCGGTGAGGATGGCCAGCGTGCGTCGGTTCAGGCGCGTGACCGGACGCGGCTGCGCGCGCAGCGCCACCGCCTCGGGTGCCACCTTGCCCGCCTGCGGCGCAAGGTCAGGAGAATCGTCCTGGCTCATGGTCAGTTCCTCCGCGTGCCACTCGAAGCACCATCCGTGCGCTCAATCCGCACCACGTCGCCTTCAGTGCCCTTGCCGCCACCCAGGCGCAGCTCGGCCGCGCCGAACAGGCGATCGACGATGTAGTACGGCGAGCGGAAGCGGTAGTTCACCAACTGCCCATCGCCCTGCGCACCGATCACGAACAGCGGCGGCAGTTCGCCCTGGGCGATGCCCGGCGGGAACTGGATGTAGACCTTCTCGCCGTCATCGAAGGCGCGCAGCGGCTTCCACGGCGGATTGCTGCCGCTGACTGCGTAGCGGAAACGGATCTTCTCCAGCGACAGGCCAGTATCGACCGAAGCGGCAGTGCTGGCCGCCTGCGCCTGGCGCTGCAGGGCCAGCATCTTGTCCTTGGGGTACTCCCAGGACACCGAAGCCATCCATGTCTTCTCAGTCGAGGTCAGCTCCAGCAGATAGGTGCGCCGGCTGGTAGTGACGACCAGATTGGTCTTGAGGCCCGAGCGGATGGGCTTGACCATCACGTTGACGCGCAACGCATCACCGCTGCCGCTCGATGTGTCCCCAACGATCCAGCGCACGGTATCGCCAGCGGCCACCGTCACCAGTTCCTCGCCCGGTTGCAGCGAAACCACCGTCACGCGGCCCACGGCTGCATAGACCTGGTACAGCGCGCCATCGGTGAAGGGCCACACCTGGATCGCATTGACGTAGCCCTCGCGCGTGGGCGCCACACGGGCCTCGGCATTGGCACGCGACACGCGCACCTTTTCGTCGGCAGGCTCTGGCGCAGGCTTGGCTTCTTCACCTTCGGGCAGCGGCTTCAGCTGCGACGGCAGCGCGAGCGGCTGGGGCACCGTGACCACCTCCACCGGCTTGGGTGGCTCCGGCAGCGGCTGGGCCTGCACCGGCTCATCGAGCGAGATGGCCGGCGGCGGCTTGCCCTGCGAAGCGCAGCCTGCAAACAGGACGGTGGATGCCAGCAGGATCGCCGGCAAGGCGGATTTACGCAAAAGATCATTCATGGTTTTGCTCCTTCGTTTCCTTCCAGCTCACGGCTCCACGACAGCCCGTTGACGTAGATGCCCAGGGGGTTCTTGCGCAGCCGCTGCTCGGTGCGAGGGGTCTGCTGCACGATGGAAACCACTGCGTTCCAGCGTTCGGTGCGATCCAGCGCACCGTTCACAAAGCGCGTCTCCGTCCAGCGCACGTTGAACGACTGGTCGCTGGCGCGGGTCACGCTGCTGATCTGCACCGTCACCGACTCCTTGCCGATGCGCGCGAACGGATCGTTCACGCGGGCGTACTCGTTGAGCGCCACGGCACCCTTGTCCGTGGTGTAGTTGTAGGCATCGAGCCAGTTCTGCCGCACGACGATGGAGTCGATGGACAGCGAGCGCACCAGCCCGATGAAGCGGCCCAGGTGATAGGCCATCTGCGCATCGTTGGGTCGATATGGCGTGGCGGCCTCGCCGACCGCGCGCACCTGGCCCGCGTTGTCCACCTCCACCACGTAGGGCGTCACGATGGACTGCGCGGAACGCCAGACCAGGCCGCCCGCCATCAGCACGGCCAAGGTGAGGCAGCCCAGTGCCATGAAACGCCAGTTCTTTGCCTGCACGCGGGCCGAGCCGATACGCTCGTCCCACACCTGGCCTGCGGCTTGGTACGGAGTGGCAGGTTGCGGTGTGTCGGCGTAGCGCAGCTGCGGTCGTTTGAATCGCATGGGAGTTCTCCTTATGAATCGGAATCGCGAAGGCTTGGGCCCTGGCTGGAGCTGCCGCCATCGCCGCCACGCAGCGTGTGGGCGGCGGTGGTCGCGGCATGGGTGAGTTGCTGCCTGCGATGCAGGCGCTTGGCCCAGGCCGGCTGCTCGGTGGATGGAGGTCGTGCGGCGGCTTCGCTGGTGCTCTGCGTCCCAGCAGCTGCCCCCGATGCCGATCCGGCGTCATCGGGTCGGAAGGAAGCAGCGACACGCTCCTTCATCGAGCGCGCTCCGTCGGCCACCTTCTGTCCGGCGGCCTGCGCACCGGTCTTGGCCACGTTGCCCACGCCGGCGGGGGCACCCTTGAGGCTGCCACCGGCCGGGGCGGAACCTGCCTGGTACGCCGACCGGGCGCTGCCGGCGGTCGATGCCATCGAGCGGGCCCCGTCCCCAGCCATCCTCGCGGCGGCGGGTGCCATGCGCGCCCCAGCCGCCACGGCGCTGCCGACGCCAGAGGCCGCTGCGCCGACCGCGACGGCGGCGCCGGCCGCCCCAACGGCAGCACCGGCCATCGCGCCAGCGCCGAGCTGCGGGCCGCCCGATACCAAGCCCGTCGCAATGCCCGGACCGAAGATGCCCAGGGCCAGCAGTGACAGCGAAGCCAGCATGATGACCAGTGCCTGGTCGATGGAGGGCTCGGAGCCCGGCGGTATCCGGAATTCGGCGAACAGCCCCGAGCCGATGCCCACGATGACGGCAAGCACCAGTACCTTGATGCCTGAGGACACCGCGTTGCCCAAGACCTTCTCGGCGAGGAACGCAGTCTTGTTCCAGAGGGCGAACGGCACCAGCACGAAGCCCGCCAGCGTGGTCAGCTTGAACTCGATCAGCGTGACAAAAAGCTGCACCGCCAGCACGAAGAAGCTGACGATGACCACCAGCCACGCGAGGAACAGCACGACGATGGGCGCGATGTGGATGAAGACCTCTGGGAAGCCCGCCATCTCCCGGATCTGGTCGAGGATGGGCGCCGCCGCGTCGATACCGGCCTTGGCCAGCCGTCCCGGTTGCAGGAAGTTGCCCATGCTCAAGGTCGAGCCGCTGGCCGTCAGGCCCAGTCCGGCAAAAGACCGGAACAGGATGCCCGCCAGGGTGTTGAAGTTGCCGATGATGTAGGCGAAGGCACCGACGTACAGCACCTTGCGGATGAGCTTGGCGATTACGTCCTCGCCCTGGCCGGTGGCATGGCCCATCGCCCAGAACAGCCCGGCGAGCGTCATGTCGATGACGATCAGCGTGGCCGTGAGGAATGCCACCTCGCCGTGCAGCAGGCCGAAGCCCGAGTCGATGTAGCGCGAAAAGGTGTCGAGGAAACGATCAATGACCGATACGTCATTCATGGCCCGGCCTCGTCAGCGGCTGTAGAAATCGACGGGCTGCGGTGTGTACGGCGTGCCTGACCCCAGGAAGCGGCGCGTGACTTCGCGGCCCCGCTCCACGGCGGCGGCCTGCCGCGCCAGCTCCAGCGAGGCCGCGCGGTCCTGCGTGATCTGCAACCGCTGCGTCTGGATCGACTGCTTGGCCTGCAGGGCTAGCAGCTGGTTCATGGCCTGCATCGCCTGGAGAGCGCCCACGGCGGACTGGCTCTTGCCCACGAGGTCGGCCAGCACGCCCTCGTCATCGCTGAGGTTCTGCGACGCCTGGGCCTGCATCTGCATGGTGGTCTGCAGGCCAGTGAGCGTGTTCTTCCAGCGCTCCTGCGCGTCGCGGTACATCTGATTGCCGCTGACGGTGGCGGCGTACTGCTCGGGGTACAGACGCTGGAACATCTGGTCCATGTTCGCCACGTCGTAGGCCATGCCCTTGGCCTGGGCGATGAGCCGCTGGGTGGTCGCTAGGTTGGCGCGCAGCTGGCCCACCACGCTGGACGGCAGGCTGGCCAGGTTGCGCGCCTGGTTGATGAGCATCTGCGCTTCGTTCTGAAGCTGGCGGATCTGGTTGTTGATCTGCTCCAGCGTGCGAACGGCGGTGAGCGTGTTCTGCACCAGATTGGTCGGATCGAACACGATGTCGCCGACGCCGAACAGTGCATGCGCGGGCTGCGCGATGCCGAAGGCGAGCACGCAGGCGGTGGTCAGCGCGGCGAGCTTGTGGGTATGGGTTTTCATGGCAGGTTCTCCTGGGGATGGCTGGGGATGGGGGCGGCACCCGGCGCGGGGCCGGGGAAATCGCGCAGCAGATCGGCCGCCCAATCGAGGCTGCAGTGGCGCAGCCAGGCGGCTGCGAACGGGGTGGAAGCGGAAGGCGTGGAGGTGCTGGCGGCAGCGAGCACCGCGTCGATGTCGCGCTGGTCTTGCGGCGTGGATGCGCCCGCAAAGGCCAGCGTCGCGGTTCCCAGGTCGAGGTCGAACAGGCGATTGCCCAGGCGCGATTGGTAGTAGTAGTCGCGCTTGGGCTGCGCCGTGGCGACGATCTCGATTTGCCGCCTGTTGAGGCCGAAGCCCTCGTAGATGGTGCGAATCTGCGGCTCGGTCGCCTGCGGGTTCGGCAGAAAGATGCGGCTCGCGCAGCTCTCGATGATTGCGGGCGCGATGCTCGAATCCTTGATGTCCGCCAGACTCTGCGTGGCGAAGATGACGCTCACGTTCTTCTTGCGCAGCGTCTTGAGCCATTGGCGGATGCGCGCCGCGAACACCGGGTCATCGAGGAACAGCCACGCTTCATCGAGGATCAGCAGCGTCGGTGCGCCGTCAAAGCGTTCATCGAACCGTGCAAAGAGGTAATGCAGCACGGCCATGACGGCGGCCTTGTTGTGCATCAGCTCTTCCATCTCAAAGCACTGCACGGAGCCGGAGCCCAGTCGATCCGAATCCGCGTCCAGCAGCTTGCCGTGGGCGCCGCCGAGCACATAGGGCGCGAGCGCCTGCCGCAGCGCGTTCGATTGCAACAGTACGGAAAGGCCCGTCATCGTGCGCTGCTCCACCGGAGCTCCGGCCAGGCTTCCCAGCGCCGACCAAATGGCCACCTTCTCCTCGGGGCCGACGGCCACGCCCTCATGCCGCAAACGGCCTTCGATCCATTCAGCCGCCCAGGTGCGGTAGCCCTCGCGGTCGATGCGCGCGAGTGGTTGGAAAGCGATCTCGCCATCCAGCCCAAGGTCGTAGTGCTCGCCGCCCAGGCCCAGGATCGTGGCGCGCATCGAGCGCCCCATGTCGAAGGCGAAGATGCGCGAGCCGCGATAGCGCCGAAACTGCATCGCCAAAGTGGCGAGCAGCACGGACTTGCCCATACCGGTTGGCCCAGCCACCAGCGTGTGGCCCACGTCGCCGATGTGCGTAACCAGCCGGAACGGCGTCGCGCCCTCAGTGCGCGTGACGATCAGCGGCGGGCCGTCGAGATGCGCGTTCTTCTCCGGCCCGGCCCATACCGCCGACACCGGCATCAGGTGCGCCAGGTTCAGCGTCGAGACGATGGGCTCGCGGACGTTGGCGTAGGCATGGCCCGGAATGGACGACAGCCACGCATCCACGGCGTTGAGCGTTTCGGGGATGGTGACGAAGCCACGCCCCTGGATGACGCGCTCCACCCTGCGCAGCTTCTCGTCGGCCACGGCGGCATCCGCGTCCATGACTGTGACGGTCGCCGTCACGTAGCCGAAGGCCACTTGATCGCTGCCCAGCTCTTGCAAGGCGGCATCAGCATCGGTGGCCTTGTTGCTGGCGTCGGTATCGACCAGCGGGCTTTCCTGCTGGAAGATCGTCTCGCGCAGCAGCGCGATCACGTTTTTGCGCTTGGCGAACCACTGGCGGCGTAGGCGGGAAAGCTCTTTTTCCGCATCGGCTTTGTCGAGGCAGAGAAAGCGCGTACTCCAGCGGTACGCAAAGCTGAGACGGTTGAGGTCATCCAGAATCCCCGGCCAAGTCGAAGTCGGAAATCCCCGCACCGTCGCCACGCGCAGGTGCTGGTCGCCCAGCATCGGTGCCAGTCCGCCGATCAGCGCGGAATCGGCCAGCAAGGCATCGAGGTGGAATGGCACCTCTGGCACGCCCACGCGGTAGCGCCGCGTGGAAATAGTCGAGTGCAGGTAGGTCAGCGTCTGGCTGTCATCGAGCCACGCAATCTCCGGCATCACACCATCGAGCAGGTCGAAAATCCGATCCGTCTCCGCGACGAACGCGGTCAGGCGCTCACGCCAGTCCACGCCCTCGGTCGGACGGTTCTCGTACAGCATTCCGACCGCACGGGCGCGGGCCTCCTCGGGCGGTAGATACACCAGCGTGAGGTGATAGCCGCTCTCGAAATGGTTGCCGGAGTCCTCGAAGGCTGCCCGTCGCTCTTCGTCCACCAGCCAGGACAGCGGCTCGGGAAACTCCGAGTGCGGGTAGTTGGCGGCGGGCCGGCGCTCGGCTTCGATGAACAAGGCCCAGCCCGAACCCAGCCTGCGCAGCGCGTTGTTCAACCGTGCTGACGTAGAGATCAGCTCGCCCTGCGTGGCACTGTCGAGGTCTGGCCCCCGAAAGCGCGCCGTGCGCTGGAAGGAGCCATCCTTGTTCAGCACGACGCCCGGAGCGATCAGCCCGGCCCAAGGCAGCCAGTCAGCCAGCAAGGCCGGGCGCTGGCGGTATTCGGCAAGGTTCAGCATGCGATATCTCCCTTTGCCCCTACACGTCCAGCAGCGGCCGGTGCTTGATATGGCGCGCGAAGACTTGCATGAACTGCGGATCGACACGCGCGCCCCAGACCGCCAGCGCATGGCCGGCGATCCAGAGCACCACGCCCGGAATCCACAGTTGCAGGCCCAAGCCCACGGCCGCGGCCAAGGTGCCATTGGCAATCGCCACCGTGCGCGGCGCGCCGCCCAGCAGGATCGGCTCGGTCAGCGAGCGGTGCAGTGGCACTTCGAACCCCGGAGCGAACCCCTGCACGCCATCGTGGGCCGCGCTCATACGACAGCCCCGCCCGAGAAGCTGAAGAACGACAGGAAGAACGAGGACGCGGCAAACGCGATCGACAGACCGAAGACGATCTGGATCAGCTTGCGAAAACCGCCCGAGGCATCGCCGAAGGCCAGCGCCAGGCCCGTGGCGATGATGATGATGACCGCGATGATCCGGGCCACCGGACCCTGGATCGACTCCAGGATGGATTGCAGCGGCCCCTCCCAAGGCATCGAGGAACCGGCGGCCTGCGCGGTGCCTGCGAGCAGCAGCGTCAGCGCCGCGAGCATCAGGCCCTGCAGGGCTGGGCGTGCCAAGCCATCCAGCCGCGCGGGACGGCAGCGCAGGGCAAGCGGGTTTGCAGAAATACGGAAAGCAGGAACGATCATCTGCGTCATGGCAGTTCTCCAGGTTGGTCAAGGGACAGGGAAGAAAGGTCGGACTGCGACAGCAGCTCCGGGAATGGAGCCTCCAGCGCATCCGCCAGTTGGTAGCCCGCGCCATCGAAGCCGACGACGCGGGCGATGCTCTCGATGCGGCGCTTGCGTCCGCGCCCGGCGATGTGGATGACCACGTTGACCGCTTCCGCGATCAGCGCACGGGGCGGGTTCTCCGCCACTTCGAGAATCAGTTGCTCCAGGCGCAGCAGCGCGCCCAGCGCGGAGCCGGCGTGGATGGTGGCGATGCCGCCGGGGTGGCCCGTGCCCCATACCTTGATGAGATCCAGCGCCTCGGCACCACGCACTTCGCCAACGATCACGCGATCCGGGCGCAGGCGCATGGAAGAGCGCACCAGCTCGGTCATCGACACCACGCCCTGGCGCGTGCGCAGCGGTACGTGATCGCGCGCCGCGCATTGCAGCTCCACCGTGTCTTCAAGCACCAGCACGCGGTCACCGGTAGCGGCAATCTCGGCGAGCAAGGCATTGGCGAGCGTGGTCTTGCCCGTGCTGGTGCCGCCTGCGATCAGGATGTTCTGGCGCTCGCGCACGGCGCGCACCAGCAGGCCCGCCTGCGCGGCGGTCATCATTCCGTCCTCGATGTAGCGCGACAGTGGGATCACGCCAAAGGCGCGCTTGCGCAAGGCGAAGGCCGGCCCCGGCGCGGCGGGCGGCAGGATGCCCTCGAAGCGTTCGCCCGTCTCGGGCAGCTCTGCCGTCAACAACGGCTGGCCCCGATGAACTTCCGCGCCAACGTGAGCTGCAACGAGGCGGATGATGCGTTCGCCATCGGCCTCGGACAGCTCCACGCCCATCGGCGCGCGGCCCGTGGACAGCCGATCCACCCAGAGCGTGCGGTCGGGGTTGAGCATGATTTCCACCACGTCTGGGTCTTCGAGCGCGGCAGCGATCAGCGGCCCCATGGCCGTGCGCAGCATCTGGATGCGGCGATCCAGCGAGGTGGCCGTGAAGGAGGAAGGAACGGCGCTCATAAGGCACGCTCCTGGGCATCCGCGACGGCCGCAGCGCCCTCCGGTCGCGTCGGATCGGTGTGCAGTTCCTCCACCACATCCCGCACCAGGCTGCGCCCGCGCAGCAAATGCCGTCCGAGCTGTTCGACGAACTGCTCGAAGCGGGCCTTGCCCTGGGCGCGAGCGGCATCCTGATGGGCCTCGGGCACGGGTGTGCTCACCGTGAGGAAATAGCGGATGAACAGCGCCAATGTTTCGATGGCAATGTTCTGGTCGCGCTCCAGGCGCTCGGCGTGGCGCGACAGGCGGTCCAGCCGCTTGGCAATTGCCGCCTCGCGCTGGTCGGCCGCATCGGGCGACAGCCAGGAGGCCAGGGCCGCCGCGACGATGCTGGACTTGGACACGCCCTTCTTGGCGGCCAGTTCATCGAGCCGCTTGCTGTGCTCCGGCTGGATGAACACATTGAGGCGGTGTTGGGTCATAGGTCGATTCCGTCGTCAGGGTCGAGGGAAGCCAGCCGGGCCGTGCGCTGCAGGGCCGGATCGAGCTGGCGAGGAAGGGGATGCGGCATGTCGTCGTCATCGAGCAGCCCGAGGTCGGCTGCGGGCGCAACCAGGTCGGGGTCGTAGGTGACGGCTTCGGAAAGTTCGGGCTGGCGGCGTGGGCCGCTGTCGTCGGCCGAACCCAGGTTCTCCAGCCCATCGGCGGCGTCGGCCGTCGGTGCGACCGGCATGGCGGGAATCGCCAGCCCGCTCCAGTCGTCGGTGCGTTCCGGTGGCACATCGGCATAGCGCCCCTGCATGGACAGGGTTGCAAGCACCGGCGGCGGAAGCACGCGCCGCTTGAAATTGCTGTCCGCGTAGTAGCGCAGCTTCTTGGCCTTGATGGGCGCCACGCTGGACACCATCACCACGGCCTCGTCGGGCGGAAGCTGCATTACCTCGCCCGGCGTGAGCAGCGGACGTGCCGTCTCCTGGCGCGACACCATCAGATGCCCGAGCCATGGCGCGAGCCGGTGGCCGGCGTAGTTGCGCTGCGCGCGCAGCTCGGTCGCGGTGCCCAGCGTTTCGGAGATGCGCTTGGCGGTGCGCTCGTCGTTGGTGGCGAACGTCACCCGGACATGGCAGTTGTCCAGGATCGAATGGTTCTGGCCGTAGGCTTTGTCAATCTGATTGAGCGACTGGGCGATGAGGAAGCTGCGGATACCGTAGCCGGCCATGAAGGCCAGCGCCGTCTCGAAGAAGTCCAGGCGCCCCAACGCAGGGAACTCATCGAGCATCAGCAGCAGCTTGTGGCGGCGCTCGATCCCATCGGAGCCATCGAGCGATTCGGTGAGGCGCCGCCCGATCTGGTTGAGGATCAGGCGAATGAGCGGCTTCGTCCGCGATATGTCCGAAGGCGGCACCACCAGATACAGCGATACCGGATGCTCGGCCGCGATCAGGTCAGCGATGCGCCAGTCGCAGCGTGAGGTGACTTCGGCCACCGTGGGATCGCGGTACAGGCCAAGGAACGACATGGCCGTGGACAGCACGCCGGAGCGTTCGTTGTCGCTCTTGTTGAGGACTTCACGCGCCGCCGATGCGACGACCGGATGCGGCCCATCGCCGAGGTGCGGCGTGGTCATCATCCGGTGCAAGGTCAGCTCGAACGGGCTGGCCGGGTCGGAGAGGAAGTTGGCGACGCCGCGCAGCGTCTTGTCTTCGCCCGCATAGAGCACATGGAGGATGGCGCCGACAAGTAGCGCGTGGCTAGTCTTTTCCCAATGGTTGCGCCGCTCCAGTGCTCCTTCGGGATCGACCAGAATGTCTGCGATGTTCTGCACGTCGCGCACTTCGTGCGCGCCGCGCCTCACCTCCAGCAGTGGGTTGTAGGCCGACGACTTCGCATCGGTCGGGTTGAACAGCAGGCAATGCGAGAAGCGCGAGCGCCAGCCGGCGGTGATGCTCCAGTTCTCGCCCTTGATGTCGTGAATGACGGCCGATGCAGGCCAGCTCAACAAGGTGGGAACCACCAGGCCCACGCCTTTGCCCGAGCGGGTAGGCGCGAAGGTCAGAACATGCTCTGGGCCTTCATGTCGCAGGTACTGCTGGCGATGCTGGCCGAGGAACACGCCCGCAGGCTGGTCAAGCCCCGCCTTGCAAATGTCCTCCGCGTTGGCCCAGCGAGCCGTCCCGTAGGTCGTGACCAGCTTGGACTGGCGCGAGCGCCAGATCGACATGCCGATGGCAACCACCACCGCGATCAGGCCGCTGCCTGCGGCAATGGCACCGCCCACGTCAAAGACATGCGGCGCGTAGGCGTCGAAGAAGAACCACCACTCGAACAGGCGCCAGGGGTGATAGACCGGCGTGCCGAAGAAATCGAACCACGGCGAGCCCAGGCGTAGCTGGTAGCCCAGGGCGGCGGCCGTCCATTGCGTAGCGCTCCATACGCCAGCGATCACGATGCCGAAGACAACGGCAATCTGACCGAACAGCACGTTCGTTCCTTGCATTGGTCAACCTCCCACTACGGCACAGGAACGTGCCGTAGTGCCGAGGATCAAGGCGAGCGTGCAGGTCGGTCAAAGACCGTTGTGGCGGGGATTCAGGCCAAAAGAGCCAGACTTATTGCTGTGGCGAAGACAATAAAAATGCCGCATGCGCGAGCGCGCTGCGGCGTGATGAGGTAACAGTGAGACCTTCGTCGCGGCGCCGCGACGGAGGGGTGCCCTATTGAGGCTTCTGCTCCGGCCGATCACCGAAGAAGCGGCGATTCGCGGCCTCGGCGGCACGTCGGCAGAGTTCTTCGCCGGCCTTCGCGCGCTCTTCCTTGCACAGGCGCTGGACTTCCTTGAGACGCTCAGGATGGGCCACGAGGAAGTCCACGGTTTCCGTCGGTTGGGATGGCCCACAGGAGGCTGTCAGTGCAGCGGCCATCAGCAGCGACAGGAATCGGGGCATGGCTTGGGTCCTTTCAGCAGGTGGATCAGGAGTCCTCGGCGGCGCTGGAGCCATCCGCCGAATCAATGGAGTCCACTCGTGCGATGAACCGAGCCAGCATTTCGGAGGGCTCCACGTCACGGTGCAGCAGATACGTGGCCAGCATCTGCGACTTGCCCGCCAAGCGCCGGGCCACAACACCTGGCCCACGGCCGGATGCAATGTGCGCGGCGCCCGCCAAACCAAGTGCCAATCCGGCGGAGACTAAGGTCATCATCACCTCATAGGACGCCACGCGCTGGGCGATCAGTGGCTGTTGCTCGTAGCGCTGCAAAACGCGATCAACTTGGCGTGCATGGCCTTCGCATATCGCCGGATCGCATAGCGCCAGCGGATAGCGCAGCACTTCTTCCAACGGAACGTGCTTGTGGGCCAGCACAGGATGGCGAGCTGGGACCGCCACCATCAGCTCGTCTTCCCACGCAGGCCTGACCACAATGCCGTCGCCCACCTCTTCGGCCATCGAAAAGCCGACGTCATACAGGTCATCGTGCAGACCCTTGATCTGTTGGTCCAACGGCACCTCAAATAACCGAATGTCAATCTCTGGATCTTCCTCTCGGCACCGTGCCAGCAGCGTCGGCATTCGCGAGGGCGTGATGCCATCGGACAAAGCGATGCGCAACTGTCCCTGAAACCCACTGGCGGCGGACTTGACGCCGTCACACGCCTGTTTCAGAGCTTCGAAGATTCGCGGCACCCGCTCCAGGAATGCCATTCCGGCAAAGGTCAGGCGGGTGCTTCGCGTGGTTCGCGTGAACAGTTGCGCCCCGAGCTCTTCCTCTATCTCCTTGATGGTGCGCGACAAAGGGGACTGATCGATGTGCAGCTTTTCCGCTGCGCGGCCAAAGTGAAGTTCTTCGGCCACCGCTATAAAGCAACGCAAATGCCGAAGCTCCATGGTGTATCTCATCCAAGTTAAAAGGCCTTGACGAGTTCCGGCACAGCCGCGAACAGGTCCGCCTCCAGCCCGTAGTCGGCCACGCTGAAGATCGGCGCCTCCGGGTCCTTGTTGATCGCCACGATCACCTTGGAGTCCTTCATCCCCGCCAGGTGCTGGATGGCGCCCGAGATGCCGGCGGCCACGTACAGCTGCGGCGCCACGATCTTGCCCGTCTGCCCCACTTGCAGGTCGTTGGGGGCGTAGCCCGCGTCCACCGCCGCCCGGCTGGCGCCAATGGCCGCGCCCAGCTTGTCGGCCAGCGGGGTCATGACTTCGTCGAACTTTTCCTTGCTCCCCAGCGCCCGGCCGCCCGAGACGATGATCTTGGCGGCGGTGAGTTCGGGGCGGTCGCTCTTGGCGATTTCGCTGCCCACGAAGCTGCTCTTGCCGGCGTCTGCTGCTGCTGCGGTGGTTTCGACGGCGGCCGAGCCTCCGGTGGCGGCGGCGGCGTCGAAGCCGGTGGTGCGCACGGTGATGACTTTGGTGGCGTCGCTGCTTTGCACGGTGGCGATGGCATTGCCGGCGTAGATGGGGCGTTCGAAGGTGTCGGCGCTCACCACCTTGGTGATGTCGCTGATCTGGGCGACGTCGAGCTTGGCGGCCACGCGGGGGGCCACGTTCTTGCCGCCGGCCGTGGCCGGGAACAGGATGTGGCTGTAGTTGCCGGCGATGGCCAGCACCTGGGCGGCCACGTTCTCGGCCAGGCCGTGGGCCAAGCCTGCGGCGTCGGCGTGGATGACCTTGGCGACACCGGCGATCTGGGCGGCGGCTTGTGCGGCAGCGCCGACATTGTGGCCGGCCACCAGCACGTGCACGTCGCCACCGCAAGCGGCTGCAGCCGTCACGGTGTTCAGGGTTGCGCCCTTGATGGATGCGTTGTCGTGTTCAGCAATAACGAGTACCGACATTTAGATCACCTTCGCTTCGTTCTTGAGTTTTTCGACCAGGGCGGCCACGTCAGCCACCTTCACGCCGGCGCCGCGCTTGGCGGGTTCGGTCACCTTCAGGGTCTTCAGGCGCGTGGCGACTTGAACGCCGAGGTCTTCGGGCTTGATGGTGTCCAGCGGCTTTTTCTTGGCCTTCATGATGTTGGGCAAGGTGACGTAGCGCGGTTCGTTCAGACGCAGGTCGGCGGTGATGACCGCGGGCAGCGTGAGGCTAAGGGTTTCCAGGCCGCCGTCCACTTCGCGGGTCACGGCTGCCTTGTCGCCGGCGAGCTCGACCTTGGAGGCGAAGGTGGCTTGCGGTAGACCGGCCAGCGCCGCCAGCATCTGGCCGGTCTGGTTGCAGTCGTCGTCGATGGCCTGCTTGCCCAGGATCACGAGGCCGGGCTGTTCCTTGTCGATCAGGGCCTTGAGCAGCTTAGCCACGGCCAGCGGCTGCAGTTCTTCATTGGTCTCGACTAGGATGCCGCGGTCGGCACCGATGGCCATGGCGGTGCGCAGCGTCTCCTGGCATTGAGACACGCCGCACGAGACGGCGACGATCTCCGTTGCCGCGCCTTTCTCCCTGAGCCGCACAGCCTCTTCGACGGCAATCTCGTCGAAGGGGTTCATGCTCATCTTGACATTGGCGATGTCCACGCCGCTGCCATCGCTCTTGACGCGGACCTTGACGTTGTAGTCAACCACCCGCTTGACGGGAACCAGGATTTTCATGGGAGGGTTTCCTTTCAGGATCATTCAGAGTTGATCGTCCGCCAGGGCCAGCGTGCTGGCGGCGCCGCCCGTGACGATGTCGCGCAGCATCGGCGCCTGCACCAGGACATGCGCCGCGTAATGGCTGGCTGTGGCGCGCTTGGTACCGAGAAAGCCCGCATCGCCCGCGCCCGCCGCGAGTTGCGCGGTAGCGGCTTCGGCCATGCGCGCCGACAGCCAGCCGCCGATCACGGTGCCCGCCAGCCGCAGGAAGGGCACGGCGCCCGCCGCGCACTGCGCGGGTTGACCGTCGTGGGCCAGCAGCCAGTCGACCGCTTCGTCCAGCGCCTGGGCAGCGGCTGCCAACGCGCGGCCGATCTGCGCCAGCACTGCATCGGGCGATTCGACCAACCGGCGCGCATCGCCGTCGATGCGGCCCAGCAGCGCCTTCAGCGTGCGCCCGCCCTCGCGTGCCAGCTTGCGGCCGATCAGGTCGTTGGCCTGGATGCCCGTGGTGCCTTCGTAGATGGTCGTGATGCGCGCGTCGCGCATGTGCTGGGAGGCGCCGGTTTCCTCGACGTAGCCCATGCCGCCATGCACCTGCACGCCGTCGGACGTGATGCCCTGCGCGCTGTCGGTACACCAGCCTTTGACCACCGGTATCAGCAGGCCGACCAGGGCCTGCGCCTGCGCGCGCTCCTGCGCATCGGCGTGGCCCGCGGCGCGGTCCATCTGACCGGCGCAGAAGTAGGCCAGCGCGCGCATGGCCTCGGTGCGGGCCTTCATGTCCATCAGCATGCGCCGCACGTCCGGGTGGCCTGCGATGGCGGTGCTGCCGCTGATCAGCGGCTTGCCCTGCACCCGCTCCAGCGCATAGGCGCGTGCGCGCTGGTAGGCGCGCTCGGAAATGCCCACGCCTTCCAGGCCAACGTTCAGCCGCGCGTGGTTCATCATGGTGAACATGCAGGCCAGCCCCTGGTGCGGCTCGCCGACCAGGTAGCCGATAGCGCCGCCGCTGTCGCCAAAACTCATCGACGCCGTGGGGCTGCCGTGGATGCCCATCTTGTGCTCAATCGACGTGCAGGCCAAGTCGTTGCGTTCGCCCAGGGTGCCATCGTCGTTGACCAGGTACTTCGGGCAAAGGAACAGCGAGATGCCTTTCACCCCCGGTGGCGCATCGGGTAGGCGCGCCAGCACCAGGTGCACGATGTTCTCGGCCATGTCGTGCTCGCCCCAGGTGATGAAGATCTTGTTGCCGCTGACGCGGTAGTGGTCGCCCTCGTGTACGGCACGGCTGCGCAGCGCGGCCAGGTCAGAGCCGGCCTGGGGCTCGGTGAGGTTCATGGTGCCCGTCCAGCGGCCCTCGACCATGGGTGCCAGGAAGCGGCGCTGGAGTGCGTCGCTGCCATGGTGCGCAATGGCCTCCACCGCGCCCAGCGTGAGCATCTGGCACAGGCTGAACGCGAGGTTGGACGACTTCCACATCTCCAGCACGGCGGTGGAGACCAGCGTGGGCAGGCCCTGGCCGCCCCATTCGGTGGCAGCGGGCATGCCGTTCCAGCCGTTCTCGCAGAAGCTGGCCCAGGCTTCGCGAAAGCCGTCGGCGGGCGTGACCCGACCATCGTGCCAGCGCGCGCCCTGCACGTCGCCGGGGCGGTTGAGCGGATCCAGCACGCCAGCGGCGTAATTAGCCGCCTCCTGCAGGATGGCCTCGACCAGGTCGGGCGTGGTTTCTTCATGGTCGGGCTGGGCGCAGATCGCGTCCAGGCCGCCGACCTCTTTCATGGCGAACAGCATTTCGCGCAGGGGGGCTATGTAGACAGACACAGCGAATTTCCTTGATGGCTACGATCAGGCGTTTTGCGGCGTCTGTTGCGACGGGCGCAACTCGCGTGCAGCCTCTTGCGGGCCCACCGACGCCGGGCCGCCATGCCTGATGAACGCCAGAGCGATCGAGCCGATGATTCCGAAAGCCCCGATCACCAGGAAGTTCTGCTCCAGCGGCAGCTCAAGCGCAACGATCTGGCCGATTAGCAGCGGCGCCACGATCGCGCCCAGGCGCCCCACGCCGGAGGCCATGCCGATGCCGGTCGAGCGGATGGACATCGGGTAAAACTGCCCGCAGTAGGCATAGGCCACCAATTGCGCGCCGGTGGTGCAGGCGCCGACCGCGCCGATGATCAGATAACGCAGCTCGGTCGAGGTCTGGAACGTCATCAGGTACAGCAGCACGCCGCCCAGCGCATACATCGCCACCAGCACCCACTTGATGTTGAACTTGTCGGCGAGCCATCCGCCGCCCACGGCACCGATGATGGCGCCAACGTTCAGCGCGATCACGAAGCTGAGTGCAGACCCCAGGCTGTAGCCAGCCATCGCCATCAGCTTGGTCAGCCAGCTGCTGAGCGCATAGACCATGAACAGACCCGAGAAGAAGGCCACCCAGAACAGCATCGTGCTCAGGCCCCGCCCGTCCTGGAACAGGCGGGCAACCGGCGCACCCGCCACGCGGTCGGCAGCGGGCACGACGAACTGCGCGTCCGCCGGGTGCTTGCCCCCCGGCTGGAGATGGCGTGCCACTTCGGCGAGCTCGCCGTTGCGACGTTGAGAGATCAGGTAGGTCATGGACTCCGGCACCAACTTCAGGATGAACGGAACTAGCAGCACGGGCACCCCCGCCGCGATGAACACGGCCTGCCAGCCGTACTCGCCGATCAGTTGCTTGCCCAATACCGCGGCCAGGATGCCGCCCAGTGCGTAGCCCGAAGTCATCAGCGCCGTCATCAGGCTGCGGATCTTCTTGGGCGAGTACTCGACCATCTGTGCCACGATGACCGGCAGCACACCGCCAATCCCCAGGCCCGCGATGAAGCGCACCACGCTGAAGCTGATGGGATCCTTGGTGAATCCGGCGGCCGCGGTGAACACGCTGAACAGCATGACGCCAATGGAGAGGGCCCAGCGCCGACCAATCCGGTCGGACAGCGTGCCCAGAACCATGGCGCCGAACATCATGCCGAACAGGGCCGAACTGGCCATGAAACCGGCAGTCGATGCGTTCACGCCCATCTGCTGCATGATGGACGGCAGGGCGATGCCCATCACGGCGATGTCATAGCCGTCGATGATGAGAATCAACAGGCACCACAGAAGCACCTTGGCATGAAAGCGGTTGAAGCGAGCGTCGTCGGCGAGCTTCTGCATGTCGATTTGGCACACGTGTTTGTCTCCTTTGAGTTAGGCTCTGGATCGTGGGGCGGCGGTCATCGCCGCTCCGCTACATGTCGTCCAGCGCACACAAGGAATCCTAGGTGCCGGTGCTGCGAGCCGCGATGACGAAGCGCCCCGATCGAATGACAAACGGCCCCTTTCTGAGAGTCTGTTCAAGTGCACCAAGAGGTCAAGCGTCAAGCTGAATATGCTCGCCGCGTGCGGCTGGTGTTCCAGCACGAAGGGCACTTCGACCTGCTGGGAACACCCCGGCAGGGTTGGGTGCCCAGGGGCTCACGCCCCATCGTCGGCGCACGCCTGCAACGCCAGTACCTGTACGCCTTCGCTGCCGTTAGCACGCACGATGGCGTGATGGACTCTCTGGAGCCGCCCTGGGCTAACGCTGAGACAATGCCGGTGTTCCTGGCAGAGATGGCGCGACGCCATGTCGTCGAGTTCATCATCATGGTCATGGATCAAGCGGGTTGGCACATCGCGGGTCACTTGGATGTGCCACAGAATATGAGCCAAGAGTTTCTGCCACCCTACAGCCTTGAGCTGAATCCGGTCGAGCATCTGTGAAAGGTGCCGCGCCAGGACTCGTTCGCCAACACGGTGTTCAAAGATCTGGAGGCCGTACACG
Source organism: Comamonas sp. CAH-2 (assembly GCF_009668305.1). Classification (NCBI taxonomy): domain Bacteria; kingdom Pseudomonadati; phylum Pseudomonadota; class Betaproteobacteria; order Burkholderiales; family Comamonadaceae; genus Comamonas; species Comamonas sp. CAH-2. The sequence goes on along the minus strand of NZ_VSWF01000003.1, from coordinate 148,568 downwards.
ACGCGCTGGTGCAAGAACCCATTGCTCTCGAAACACACCAGTAAAGAACCCAGTCAATGACAGGGCTTGATTGGGTTGCTTCTATATCCTTGAGGGCAAATTAGTGCATCAGGCGAGCCGATAGCGCATTGCACCGTCTTCGTCCTTTGCAGACACGATTTCCCCACGCTGGTCGAGATAGTTCAGGTGGGCGAGCGTCTCTCCGGTCGCGAGGTTGAGGTGCATTTGCTCCGCAACAATGGACGAACGGTACAGGGCGCGAACTAGGTCGATGACCCTCAAAGGCTGCGCAAGTTGTTGCCTGACGCGGTCTGTGCCTCTCATGGCGCTCGCACGTAGTTGCTCCAACCGTAGGTGCAGGCCATGGAAAGGTTCGTTGTGGGCAGGCAGAACCAGGGCGCTCCCAGGTACGCGTTGCAGCAACCGGTCGATGGAATCGAACCAGCCCTGCAGAGGATTAGCATGCGGCTCGGTGGCGTACACGGAGGTATTGGAACTGATCCTGGGAAGAACCTGATCCCCCGATATCAGCAAATCCAGTTCGCGGGAGTAGAAGCACGCGTGCTCGGGGGAATGTCCTGTGCCGACGATGACCTCCCATTCCTGATCCCCGATCCGCAACAACTGACCATCCGTGAGCCGCACAAAGCTGTCAGGCAAAGGATGGATCATATTGCCGAAGTCACCGAACCGGGTGCGGTACTCATCCACCTCAGTGTCGCTCCATCCGGCCCTCCGATAGAAGTGAACGCCATCGACTGGCGCTTCCCTCCCCGTATCGGCAAGCATCACCCGGCAGCTCAAATACTCGTCTCGTGTCATCCACAGCGCGCATTCAAAGCGACGTGTCAACCATCCCGCCATGCCCACATGATCCGGGTGCATGTGCGTCACCATCACACGGGAGACGGGACGGCCGGCTAACGGCCCCCGCGGAGCGAGCAAGGCGAGCCACGCGTTCATTACGTCCACGCTACGAATTCCCGTGTCCACGACCGCCCAACCAGGACCGTCGCTCAATGCCCAGAGGTTGATGTGATCCAGGGAAAACGGCAGCGGCATGCGCAGCCACAGCACACCTGGCTTGATTTCCGTGGCCTGGCCAGGGAGCGGGAGATCCGAGAACGGATACGAGAGTGCCGGGGCTGCGTCGGTCATGATGCTTGGTTTACATTCTGGCAATGCCGCTTCAAATGGCGCACGGCCATCACTCTTATGCTGTGCGAGATCATTTTTAGCTTAGGGTCAGCCCCGACAGGTGGCAATGACGAATGACCTCGATAGGCTGATGGAAAACGTCTGCTTCCTGGCACAGCCTGTCGCTGCGCTGCCGTCGGTGCAACTGCCCCAACGGCGGCAAACAGTCTCTTGAGCGCACGAGAGCCTCGCTCGAGGTAGGCCAGGGCCCCGGCAGCTATGAAGGCACCGATCTTCTCGGTGGCCGGCTACAGCCTCGTGGCCGAGCCGGAATCCGTCGAATGCCTCTATGTAGGGTTCTACCTGCTGCGCGAGCGGGCACGGTAGGCTCCCGGCGCGCTGCCGGTCCAGACCTTGAAGGCGCGCTGGAAGGCGGTGCTGTCGGTGAAGCCCAGGTCGGCGGCGATGGCGACGAGCGAGGCTTCGCTGCTGGTCAGGCGCACGATCGCCATGTCGCGCCGCAACTGGTCCTTTAGCGCCTGGAAGGAAGTGCCCTCGGAGGCCAGGTGCCGTTGCAACGTGCTCACCGACAAGTGCAGGCGCTGCGCGGTGACGACCAGGTCGGGCCATTCCGGGCTGGCCCGCTGCAGCACCATGCGGACCCGCGCGCTGGCGCTGCGCTCGTTCAGGTAAGGCCCCACCACGTTGCCCGGCGTGGCGCGCAGGAAGGACTGCAGCGCGTCCCGATCGCGCCGCACCGGCTGTTTAAAGGCATCGGCGTCGAACCAGGCGGCCGTGCGCGGCTGCCCGAAGCACAGCGTGCCGGAAAAGATGCGCCCGTAGCTCATCGCATGGAGCGGCGGCGCAAAATTGAAGTCGAATCGCTGCGGCACCAGCCGGCCGCCGTGCAGCCACACCAGCAGGCGCCAGAACACGCGCAGCAGATGTGCGTGCAGGAAGTCGGCATGCGCGCCCGGGCCACCGCGCATCTCCAGCGCGATGCCCCCCAGCGTACCCTCGGTCACCGGCACCAGCCCCACGTCGTCCTGCAGCAGGGCAAAGGATTCACCCAGGCGCCGCAGGGCGAACGACAATGAATGTGCGCTGAACGCGCTGCGCACCATCAGTGCAACGCTGCCCGGGCGCATCGGCCGCCCATGCAGGTAGCCCAGGCACTCGTCGTTCAGACTGTCCTTGACGGCGATGAACAGCGCGTTGAACTGCTCCACGGTCACGCGCGACTCCTCCAACTCCAGCAGCGATTCGCTAACGCCCGCGCGCCCCAGCACGCCCTCCAGCCATTCTGGCGTGGCCAGCCCCTTGCCGCGCGCACCGTCCAGCAGGCCATGCACGGCAAAGATGGGAACGGTGAAGACGGGTTGCAGCATGGCGTGTGATCGAAGAGGCCAATGCCGGTCGCATGGGCCGAAAGAAGTTATTTGTCAGTTGATTGAGGCAATCCGTTATAGCCCTCGCAGGGGCCAATTACTACGATTGTCGCATCCCCTAAAACACTTCGGCAGTGACGCTGTGCGGAACGCCCGGTGCGGGTTCAGAAACCAGCATACAAGGAGACACGCTCATGCTGCCACAGCTGTATCGCCACGCCTGGATGGACGGCGAGATCGACGCCTTTCGCGAGCAGGTCCGCCGCTACGTTGCCGCCGAATTCACGCCCCGGCTCGACGAATGGCGCCGCCAGGGCTACATCCCGCGCGAGGTCTGGCGTCCGTTCGGCGAGATGAGCTTTCTGCTGCCCGAGATGCCCGAGACCTATGGTGGTGCCGGCGCCAGCCTCGCCTACCAGCTGGTGGTGCAGGACGAACTGGCCAAGGCCGAGATGCCGGTCAATATCGCGGTGCACACCATCGCTTCGCATTACATCCTGGACTTCGGCACGGAAGCGCAAAAGCAGCGCTGGCTGCCCAAGGTGACGAACGGCGAGATGCTGGCCGCCATCGCGATGACCGAGCCGGGATGCGGCTCGGATCTGAAGGCCATCTCCACCCGTGCCCGGCGCGACGGCGACCACTACGTGATCGACGGCGCCAAGACCTTCATCACCAACGGCTTCACCGGCAACCTGTTGATCGTCGCGGCGCGCACCAGCGGTGCGGGCAGCAAGGGGGTGTCGCTGTTCGTGCTGGAAACCGAGAATCTGCCCGGCTTTCGCGTTGGCCGACTACTGGAGAAGATCGGCATGCAGGCCTCGGACACGGCGGAGTTGTTCTTCGACGGCGTGTGCGTGCCGGCCGACCAACTGCTGGGCGAGGTCGAAGGCCAGGGCTTCGGGCAGTTGATGGGCGCGTTGCCCTACGAGCGCATGCTCATTGCCGTGCCGGCGGCCGCCACTATCGAGCAGGCGCTGGCCGTCACGGTGGAGTACACGAAGCAGCGCAAGGCCTTCGGCGCGCCCCTCTTCGACATGCAGCTCACGCGCCAGAAACTGGCCGAGGTGGCCACTACCGCGCATGTGGTTCGCAGCTTCGTCAACGACTGCACCCAGCGCCTGCTGGACGGCACGCTGGATAACGAGGCCGCCTACATGGCCAAGTGGTGGTGCACCGAGCAGCAGTGCCGAGTGGTGGACGAGTGCCTCCAATTGTTCGGCGGCTACGGCTACATGGCCGAGTACCCGATCGCGCGGATGTATGCCGCTTCGCGAGTGCAGAAGATCTATGGCGGCGCCAACGAGGTCCTGAAAGATCTGGTTTCGAGGAAGCTGTGAACATGCCGCACACGTTGCACACGCTGCAGATGCCGCTGCACGGCGTCCGCGTGGTGGAGTTCGAGGGCATCGGTCCAGGCCCTCTGGCCGCCAGGATGCTGGCCGACATGGGCGCCGAGGTAATCGCGCTGACACGGGCCGAGCAGGCTGCTGGGGCGCAGCGTCTGGGTGGAGCGGTAGAGAACCCGCTGCATCGCGGCAAGACGGTCGAGGTCATCGACCTGAAGTCGCCCGGTGGCAAAGCGCGCGCACTGGAGCTGATTGCCCAGGCCGACGCCCTGATCGAAGGCTTTCGCCCCGGTGTGATGGAACGGCTGGGCTTCGGCCCCGCTGAATGCGCGGCGCGCAATCCACGGCTGGTTTACGGCCGGATGACGGGCTGGGGCCAGGACGGCCCGCTCGCCCAGGCCGCAGGCCACGACCTGAACTACGTCGCGCTGACAGGCCTGCTGTCGCTGTCGGCGCACAGGGGGCAGGCGCCCATCGTGCCGCCCTCGGTACTCGGGGATGGGGCCGGGGCGCTGGGCATGGCCTTCGGCGTCGCCTGCGCGCTGGTCGATGCGCGCGCCACCGGCCGCGGCCGGGTCGTGGACGCCGCGATCATTGACATCGTGGCCATGCTGGGCACGCTGGTGCATTGGATTCGCGCCAATGGGCAAATTGACGGCGCGCAGCCGAGCCCGTTTCACGATTCGCCGTTCTATGACGTATACGCTTGCGCTGACGGCGGCTTCATCAGCCTCGCAGCAGTGGAGCCAGCGTTCCACGCGCTTCTGCTGTCGAAGCTGGGCCTTGCTGACGTGAACCCCGCCGAGCAGTACGACGCGGCGACGTGGCCAGCGCTGAAAGAGCGGATCGCAGCCTTTATCCGCAGCCAACCCAGGGCGCACTGGTGCGCGCTGCTCGAAGGCAGCGACGCCTGCTTTGCGCCCGTGCTCAGCCTCGCCGAGGCGGTGCGGCATCCGCATAACGCAGCACGGGGCATTTACCAGATCACCCCATCCGGCGCCATCGAAGCGGCCCCGGCCCCACGGTTCCAGGCACTCGACACAACTACCTAGGAGACAAGCACATGACCGACACCATCCAGCCCACCAAGCCTGTCCGCGGCTGCCCGTCCACCACGGGCAACGAGCGCCAACTGAACACCACAACGCTGATCCGGCACGCTGCGCGCACCCACGGGGACCAGGAGATCGTCTACCGCACACCCGATGGCGGCTGGGATCGCTACACCTATGCCGATTGCTACGCGCGCGTCTGCCGCAGCGCCAATGCACTGCGCGCTCTCGGCGTCGAGCCGGGCGACCGGGTCGGCATCCTGGACTGGAACAGCCGACGCCACTTCGAGCTGTACTGGTCCATTCCCGGCCTGGCCGCGGTCATGCTGCAGATGAACTTGCGCCTGGGCGCCGAGGATCTGGGTTACGTGGTTGGCCACAGCGAGGTGTCCTACGTTTGCGTGGACGAAACATTGCTGCCCATTGCCGAATCCATCGCGGCGAATTCGCCCCAGATCAAGGGCTGGATCGTCATGACCGACAAGCCGCTGGACCAGATCAAGACCACGCTGAAACCGCTGCTGCACTACGAAGACCTGCTGGCCGCCGCCGACACGAAGATCGACTGGCCCGAGATCGACGAAACCTCGGCCTACAGCGCCTGCTACACCACCGGCACCACGGGCAAGCCCAAGGGCGTGTACTACTCGCACCGCGGCATCTACCTGCACTCCACGGCCATGGCCACCAATCTGGGCATGACGCTGGACGACTGCGTCATGCTCATCACGCCCATGTTCCACGGGCAATGCTGGGGCCTGCCGCAGGCCGCCACGCTGCTCGCCGACAAGATCGTGCTGCCGGGCCGCTACGTTGCCGAAGACACCAAGCCGCTGGTCGATGCCATGATCGCCGAGGGCGTGACCATCGCCAATGGCGCACCGGCCATCTTCCAGCCCATGCTGCAGTACATCGAGACGATGCCGGTCAAGCCGGACTTCAGCCGCATGCGCATGCTGTCTGGCGCCACCGAGCCGCCGCTGTCGATGATGATCGGTTTCTACGACCTCACGGGTGCCGAGGTGGTGCATGCCTACGGCGCCACCGAAGCCACAACGTTGGTGACGATGAACCGCCTCAAGTCCACGCTCAAGAAGCGCCTGACCCAGGACGAGCGGTGGAACCTCAAGCGCAAGCAGGGCCTGGTTCTGACCGGGGTAGACATCCGCATCCTCGATGCCAACGACAAGGACTTGCCACACGACGGACAGTCGGCAGGCGAGATCTGCCTGCGCGGCCCCTGGATAACGGCCAGCTACCACGACATGCCCGATTCCGGAGACCGCTTCCTGGAGGGCGGATGGTGGCGCTCGGGCGATGTCGGCACGGTGGACGAGAACGGCTACCTCAAAGTCACCGACCGCATCAAGGACGTGATCAAGAGCGGTGGTGAATGGATTTCTTCCATCGACATGGAAAACCTGCTCATGGGCCACCCGGCCGTGCGCGACGCCGCGGTGGTCGGCATTCCCCATGCGAAGTGGCAGGAACGGCCGCTGGCCCTGGTGGTGCTGAGGCCCGGCCAGCAGGCGACTCAGGAGCAATTGCAGGAACACCTGACCAGCGCCTTCGCCAAGTGGCAGTTGCCAGACCAAGTTCTGTTTGTCGAAGCCATCCCCAAGACCAGCGTCGGCAAGCTCGACAAGAAGCGCATCCGCGCCGAGCATGCGGGCCGCTACGCCGAGTGAGCCAACCTTTTTGCACCAGGAGAAGAACATGAATGACCATGAACCCGTCATCGTCGGTGCGTTGCGCACCCCCGTGGGCAAGCGCGGCGGGCGCCTGCAGAAATGGCACCCCGTCGATCTGCTGGGCGAGACGCTGCGCCAGCTGGTCGAGCGCTCCGGCATCAACCCCGCCGATCTGGACGATGTGATCGTCGGCTGCGTGCTGCAATGGGACCAACAGCACGGCAACCTGGGCCGTCATGCCGTATTGGCGGCGGGGCTGCCCGAATCCGTCCCGGCGGTGACGGTTGACCGGCAATGCGGCTCCGGCCAGCAGGCGGTGAGCTTTGCCGTGCATGGCATCCAGGCGGGCGCTTACCAACTGGTCATCGGCGCCGGGGTGGAATCGATGTCGCAGGCCCCCATGCCGCCGTCGTTCAAGCCCGGCGCGCCGCTGGGCTCGCAATACAGCCCGAGCGAACTGGCGCGCTACCAGGACAACCCGCTGATACCGCAGGGCGCTTCCTCGGAGTTGATGAACAAGCGCTTCGGTCTCACGCGCGAGGCCTTGGATGCCTTCGCCGTGCGTAGCCATCGGCGGGCCACCGAGGCCTCGCAGGCTGGCCGCGTCAGGGATCAACTGGTGCGGCTGACCGAGGATCCGGCTGATCCGGACAGCCCGATCGTCGCCGCCGACGAGGGCGTGCGCGCGGACCCCAACCCCGAGAAGATGGCCACGCTGAAAGCCGTGTTTGCCGCCGACGGCGCCACCACGGCCGCCAACTCATCGCAGATCAGCGACGGTGCCGCCGCGCTGCTGATCGCCAGCCGTGCCTACGCCAAGCAATACGGCCTGAAGCCGCGTGCGCGCTTCGTCAGCACCGCCGTGGCAGCCGCCGACCCGGTGATCCAGTTCACCGCCGTGCTCGACGCCACCCGCAAGGCACTGAAGGAATCGGGTCTGACCCTCGACGATATCGATCTGTTCGAAGTCAACGAGGCCTTCGGCGGCGTGCCGCTGATGTTTCAGCAGGAGTTCGGCATCCTGGACGACCGCCTCAACGTCAACGGCGGCTCGATAGCCATCGGCCATCCGCTGGGCTCTACCGGCGCGCGCATGCTCACTGACCTGCTGTGCGAGCTGGAGCGCCGGGGCGGCCGCTATGGCCTGCAGACGATTTGCGAGGCCTCGGGCACGGCCAACACCACCATCATCGAGCGGCTTGGATGAGCGGGGCCACCATGAGCGAAGCCAGCGAAGTGCTCGTCAGCCGCGATGGCGCCATCGCCACCTTGACCATCAACCGCCCGCGCGCGAAGAACAGCTTGAACCGCGCGGTATTCGATGGCCTGCGTGCGCAGCTTGTGCAACTGCGCGACGACGATACCGTGCGCGCGGTCATCATCACCGGCGCCGAGGGCGTGTTCTGCGCCGGGGCCGACATCACGGCCTTCGATGCGCTGCGCGCCGAGCCACTGCTGGGCGATCGTGCGGCAGCAGGCGGCCACTTTTGGTCGGAACTGGAGCGCTTCCCCAAGCCCGTCATCGCAGCGGTGGAAAAGCTCGCGCTGGGCGGCGGCACAGAATTAGCGCTGGCCTGCGACATCGCGATCGCTGGCGAGTCTGCCAATTTTGGTGTGCCGGAAGTCAAGCTGGGCGCCATTCCGGGTGCCGGGGGCACGCAGCGCCTGATCCACGCTATCGGTAAGTCCAAGGCCATGGCCCTGTTGCTGACCGGCGATTTCATCGACGCCCGCAAGGCTTGCGATGCAGGCATGGTCGCCGAAGTGACGGCTGATGGCCAGGCCCTGCCGACGGCGTTGGCGATGGCCAACCGGATTGCAGCCAATTCGCCGCTGGCCGTGGCGCTGGCGAAAGATGCGGCACTGGCCAGCTTTGAGACTCCGCTCGCGCAAGGCCTGGAGCATGAGAAGCGCAATTTCCTCGTCGCTTTGCGTTCGGCCGACAACCTGGAAGGGCAAGCGGCATTCCTAGGCAAGCGCACACCCAACTTTACCGGCCAATAACGCCTGTTTCTCACCCATCGAGGAAAAACCATGCAACTGAACTCCGACATCTCTGCCGTCATCACCGGGGGCGCTTCCGGCCTGGGAGCCGCCACGGCCCGGCGTTTGGCCAGCCATGGCGTCAAAGTCGCCATCTTCGACATGAACGAAACCGTCGGCCAGGCGTTGGCTAGCGAACTCGGCGGCGTTTACTGCAATGTGGACGTGATGTCCGAGGAGCAGGTGGACGCCGCCTTCGCCAAGGCCCGCGCGGCCATTGGGCAGGAACGCATTCTGGTCAACTGCGCCGGCACTGCCGATGCCGTCAAGACTGTCAGCCGCGACAAGAAAACCGGCGAAATCCGCCCATGCGCGGCAGATCGTTTCAATCGCATCATTCAGATCAACCTGGTGGGCACCTTCCGCTGCATCGCCAAGTCAGCTGCGGGCATGTTGACGCTCGCGCCGCTGGCCGATGGCGACCGCGGCGCCATCGTCAACACTGCTTCGGCCGCCGCGCAGGACGGCCAGGTCGGCCAGGCCAGCTATGCGGCCAGCAAGGCAGCCATCGTGGGCATGACCCTGCCAATCGCGCGCGACATGATGGACGAAGGGATCCGGATCAACACCATCATGCCGGGGATCTTCGGTACACCGTTGCTGCTGGGTCTGCCGGACAACGTCAAACAGGCGCTGGCGGCCAGCGTGCCCTTCCCCAAGCGTTTAGGCGACCCCGATGAATTCGCGCAGGCCGTCGAGTTTCTCGTTACTTGCGGCTACATGAATGCCGAGTCCATTCGTGTGGATGGTGCCATTCGCATGGCGCCGCGCTGACGCTGACGCTGACGCTGAAATTTTGATCAATCAGGGAACGTCAGCATGCCTGGAAATCCGGTAATTCTCGAAAAGAATGGTGCCGTCGCGACCATAACACTCAACTCGCCAAAAAAATGAATGCGTTGAGCACGTCGGTCGTAAACGTGCTCGCTGGTGTCATTGCAGATGTCGAACGCGATGGCTCGATCCGAGCTTTGCTGCTGCGCGGCGAGGGCCGGATGTTCAGTTGCGGAGGCGACATCGAAGAAATGGTGGCCGCAGGCGATGCGTTGTCTACCTTGGTCGATGACGAACTGAGAGTGGCCGAAAGCATGATTCCTCAATTCGCCAGCCTGCCGTTCCCGGTAGTCTGCGCCGTACAAGGCGCGGTAGCCGGAGGCGGTCTCGGGCTTGCCTTGGCCTTCTGACTACCTGATTGCCGCAAGTGGGACGAAGTTTGTGGCGGCCCATACCGGCCTCGGATACGCGGGGGATTTCGGCATCAGCTGGCTACTTCCACGCGCAGTGGGTGGACGACGCGCACGAGACATGATCTTGACCAATCGCGTAGTCAGTTCGGACGAGGCCTTGGCCTGGGGATTGGTCGAGAAAGTGGTTCCTGGCGAGAGCCTGCTGGGCGAAGCGCGGCGTATGGCGGTGCAATTTTCGGTCGGACCAACGCAAGGTTATGCGGGCGCCAAGCGCCTGCAACTCGCTGCCTTCGAGAGTGATCTGGCGACCTCATTGAGGCTGGAGGCGGCCGAAATGAATCGAGCCTCGAAAACCACAGATTCGCTGGAAGCGGTTCACGCGTTCGTCGCAAAGCGAGTCCCGCAGTTTGCCGGACGCTGAACGGCTGTAGACGCATCCGGTCGGTAGGTGCTCAATCGCTGCTGGCGTCAGGTAACGGATAAACCCTGCTGCCGTCGGATTTGCCAGGATAGGGTGCCACCATGTACCTGCCCAGAAATCAGCATGCCGAGTCGTTGTTCGATGACCGGCGTCCATGGCACCAAGCTGAACCCCATACCATCATCGAGCATGGCAAAGCGGCCACTGGCGAGCATGAGGCTGCGCCGGTAGATGCCGGTCACGCGCTGGCCATCGGCCGCCAGACGGTGTTCCAGCCCGGTTTCGGTGGCAATATCCTTGGCAGCCCGAATCACATCCCGATCGCGTAGTGTCGCCAATAGATTGCGCGCGAGGATTACGCGCTGCCCGCGCCGCTCTGCCAGCCCCTGTTCGGCCAGGAATTCGGCGCGCTGCTGCATCGCCTGGTTGACCTCGCTGCCAAAGCCCAGGTTGCCCAGGCCCGAGCCGCCGCCGATCAACTGCTGGTCGAGCCAGGTGGCTCCGATCACGCGGGCCTGCCGCTCGATGGGCAGGTGCGATTTCAGCTCCACCGCCACGCCGCCCAGGCGCTGCGCATCGTAGCGACGGCCCTGCTCGGGCAGGTCGTCCGGCACCTTCCATAGCCCCTCGGCCACCCGTTCCACGATACCGGCACGGCGCAAGGCTTCCAGCCGGCGGACGTGGGACGCGACCACTTCCTGCGGATCGCGGCCGGGCACGGCCTGACCCTGCGCGATGGCAAGGTGGTGGTCGGTGCGGTACAGGCCATCGCTCGCCAGCGCGGCGATGTTCTTGTCGGCCGCGCGCACGGCGGCCGATCCCTTCACCTCCACCACGGCGCCGGCGGGATAGTTCGCCAGCTCGTCGCGGGCGTTGAGCGCGACGTAGTGGGCCTTGCCGTCCACCCCGTCGATGACCAGATAGCCCCGGTCGCGCAGTTCGTCGGCCAGCCCCTTTGCGGCGACGCGGCCGAGGATGGTTCGGCCGTCGTCGCCCGGCTCGAATACCGCCAGCTCGCGCGGCTCGCCGCGCATGGCCCGCTGCATGGTGCGGATGATGTCGCCGCGCTCGCCCAGGGCGCGCAGCGTTTTTTCCGCGTCGGCATGGACGGCCCAGGTGCCGGGCCGCATCTCGTCGGCCAGGCCCAGGCGCTGCAAGCGTTGCAGCCGGCCGATCAGCAGCAGGCGCTGGCGTTGCAGCCGCGGTTCGTTGAAGCGTTCGATCTGCACCCGGCCGTCGTCACCCAGCTCGCGCTCCAGCATACGATCCAGGCTCGTCCACCGTTCCTGCTCCACTTCGCGGGCCAGGGTGCGCCGGATCTCCTGTTCGGTGCGCGGCCCCAGCCATTCGGTCGCCAGCTCGGCGGCGCGATGCCGAAAGCCATCGGCGATGTAATCGCCCGCGATGATGAGGTCTTTGCCGGTGTCATCGCGCCCGCGCACGATCAGGTGGGTATGCGGGTTGTCGGTGTTCCAGTGATCGACGGCCACCCACTCCAGCCGCGTGCCCAGGTCGGCCTCCATGCGGCCCATCAGGTGCCGCGTGTAGGTGCGCAGGTCTTCCAGCTCGCCCCCTTCCTCGGGCGAGACGATGAAGCGAAAGTGGTGCCGATCATCGGCGCAGCGCTCCTTGAAAGCGTCCAGATCAGCTTTGTCGGTCTGCGGCCCATAGGCCCGACCCGGTTCGCCGTCGCGGCCCACGCCGTCGCGCTCGATGTAGCGCAGGTGCTTGGCGAGCGACTGCGGACTGGCCCGCTGCTGGTTGACCAGCAGTGTCTTGATGGTCACGCGCCGCGACATGGGCGTCAGCTTGGCCCCGGCGAAGCGGGCCGCTGTGTGGCCCCGACCCAGGCGCGAGCCAGGCCGCGGGCCGGTGGTCTTGCCGCCGCCAGCCGATGCCGGGCGGCGCACCGAGGACTTGCCGCTGCTGGCCTTGCCGGTCTGTTGGAGCACCTTGGCGATGAAGCTCTGGCCCCGGTTTTTCGGAGTCTTTGGAGGGTTCGGGCGGATGCGGAAATCGTCGTCGCGGCGGTTGGTCATGACTTCTCTCCCTGAAAGCTGGGGCGTAGTCCGTCGTGCGAAGCACGCGGACAAGCCCGCATTGGCGCGGGCCACGCACCCCCAGCGGCACGGCGGCGAAGCCGTTGCGTGCCGCGCCACCCCCACGTGCAGACTGGCTTTGCGGGCAGGCAGGTGCCGCACCCTTTTGTCTTGCCTTCCGCCTTTGCCCCTCGCTGGCGCTCCGGGCAGCGGCGGCCCGGCGGCGCTGCTGCGTGAGCAGCCAGCGCGCCGGCGAACGCGGACACGGCCGCAGGCCGGGCGCGTTCGAGGCAAGACGCCTGCACGTTGGATGGCTGCGCCGAAGGCAACGCGAAGTGCGGCGCGAATGCGCTCGCACTGCACGCGCGACGACACGGCGACGAACGGCAGAACGACACGCCCGATGGCACGATGAGATGCACGGCGACGTGCAGCGAGTCGGCGGCCATCATGGGCGGGACTCCAGCCAGACCGGATGCGCGACGCCGATCACGGCGGATGCGCTGACCGGCCCGAAATACCGGCTGTCGAACGATGCAGGGTTGGTCACACTGAGCAAGAACAGTTCGCCGGGTTCAAGGCGGCGGCATTGCTGCCAGGATGGCAGAGGCCGGCCCCAGCGGTCGGCAGGCAGCACGGCGGCCGAAGGCACGCCGTCGATGCGGACAATGTCGCCAGCGATGCACACTTCCTGCGGCGCGACGGCGCCCACGCGCTTGAGCAGCGGCACGCGCGCCGGCAGGTAGCCGCGCTGCGCGGCCAGCGCGGCGGCATCTGGCGGCAGCGTGGTCAGGACGATGCTGCCCACGGACAAAGGACGTGGCAGCGAGTCGGTGCCGTGGCCCTGCGGATCGACGCGATACCAGCCGACCGCCACGCTGTCGGACGGGTTGTAGATCAGGCGCGGCAGCGGATGCACGAAGGACGCCCAGGCCAGCGCAGCGAGGCCGCAGGCGGACAGGCCCGCCAGCACGATGCGAGCGCGCAGGCGCGAGTGAGGACGCGGCGGAATGCCCGCTGCACCGGCAACGGCGGATGGAAGCGTCATGGCAGGGCCCTCCCGGTCAGCCAGGCGGCGTGCCGCTCGGCGGTGTATTCGGGCAGCGGCAGGCGCGCAGCGAGCCGGTTGGCGAGCGTGCGCCAGTACGCGGGCGAGGCACCGACAGGTGCGATGCCCAGCGCCTCGATGGCGTCGATGCGCTCCAGCACGGCGCGCACCTGATTCTCGCCCTCGGCGTGCAGCAGCAGGCGTGCGCCCGGCTGCACGCCGGGAATGCGCTGCGCCGCATCGAGCGGCGTGCAAGCCTGCATCACCATGAGCTGCCAGCGGATCGTGCCGTAGTCGTTGGCCTGCCAGCGGATGCGGCACAACATCGCGCCCGGCAGGAACACGGCGCAGCGCCGCCAGCGGTCGAGCTGGTGCGTGCGCGCAGGTTCGCCGAAGCGCAGGTAGAGCTTGAAGCGCGGTTCGATGTAGGCCAGTGCCACGCGCGTCAGCGGCGCCCTGGCAGGATGGCCGGAAGGAGCTGCGAGCGCAGCCGTAGCCGCGCCAGCGGCAGGCGAAGCGGATGCGGTCATGGGGTGTTTTCCCTGCGATGCCCGGGAAACTCCCGCTCCAGCAGGCCGCGCAGCAGATCGGCCACGGTCACGCCTTGCGTGAAGGCCGACACCTTGATGCGCGCGCGCAGCGCGGGCGTGATGTCGAGGGTCAGGCGGGCGGTGTAGAGGTCGCCCTTGTTGAGCGCATCGGCGTCGCCTTGGCGAATCCACGCCTCGGCGTGCGGATTCGCGGGCGGACGCGCGCCGATGCCGACGCGCTTTGCCGTGCGTCTGCTGTTCGGTGGCGGCTTCTCGGTCATGTCGGCCACCGCAGCAGTTCGTCCACCAGCGCGGTGATTTCACGCGCGGCGGCGCTGTCCGGCGCCGTCTCGCGTGCGAGCCGACCGGCGGCCACGCTGTCGGCGAAGACGATGCGCTGGCGAACCTCGGCGCGCAGCGCCGGCAGCGGTTGGTCGGCCAGCGACTGCCGCGCCTCGCGCCCGATGATCGTGGTGCTGACGCGCCGGTTGATGACGAAGGCCGCGCGCAGCGCAGGCCGGAACACCTGGGCCTCGCGGATCAGCGCCACCATCTCGGCGCTGGCCCACAGGTCGTAGGGGCTGGGTTGCACGGGGATCAGCACGCGCTCGGCCGCCAGCAGCGCGGAGCGCGCCAGTGCCGCGATGCGTGGCGGGCCGTCGATGACGACGTGATCGGCCCGCCTGGCGAGTTCTGGTGCTTCCTGATGCAGCGTTTCGCGTGCCAGGCCCACGGCGCTGAACAACCTTGGCAAACCCTGCTGGCTTCTGCGCTGTGTCCAGTCCAGCGATGAACCCTGCGGGTCGGCGTCCAGCAGGACGACGTGCTGGCCGCGCATCGCCAGCTCGCCGGCGATGTGTGTGGCGAGCGTGGTCTTGCCCACGCCGCCTTTCTGGTTGAGCAGAGCGACGATCATGGCGCGGCCCTCCATGCTGGAAAGCCTTGCATTGATCGGCCTGCAAAACCTGTCGGCTGGTGGCTGGTTTTGCCTGCCGTTTGTGGCCGCGTGGTGGTTGTCCACCGCAGCGGCGTTTCCCTACTAAAAGTTAGAGAAATTAAGTTAGGGAAGTTAGAGGACGCGCAATCCCAATGCTGGCGCGGGTTTGCGGCCGATTTTGTTGCCTGATAGCACGAGGATTCGTTGCCTGATAGCACGATACCTTTGTTGCCTGATAGCACGAGCCCATCCACAGGCTTTGCCGTAGTTATCCCCGTGCCGTTTGCGGCACGGGCCGGAAAGTCAGCAGCGGCGAGGAAATCCCGGATACGTACTCGATTCCCAACTGGTAGCCGGGCAAGGTTTGCCGCGCCACCAGCGCCCGCAGGTCGGCGGCGAAGTCGTAGTACCGCGCCACGCTGCCCGATTTGCGATACAGGTGCTGGAAATCGAACTGCCAGCCGCCCGGCTGCCGTCCACCATGCTTGCGCACCAGGCGGTACAGCCATCGCTCGATGCCACCCGTCAGCCGGAAGTACGCCGGGTCGATGGTCAGCACCAGTGCCGCATCCAGCACGCCCCCATAGAACCAGTCCGGCAGGATCAGTTCGATGCCCAGCGGCGTACCGCTGGCATCGGCCAGCTCCTTCCACTCGTTGATCCACGAGAAGCGGTGCAGGCGCCGCCCGGTCGTCTCGCGAATGGACGTGGCCACCGTGGTCGATTGCAGGCGGTCCAAGGCCGCTTTGAGGCGCTGGTAGTCGCGCAGCGACGTACCGCGCCCGATGAAGCGCAGGATCTCGTAGGGCGTTGCCTGCATGAGTCGTGACGCGCGCAGCCCCGCGTCGCGGGCTTCCACGATCTGCGAGGCCGCCCAGATCAGCACGTCCGCGTCCCAGATCGTGGCGATGCCGTGTTCCTGCGTGCCCTCCACGCGGATCGTGATGCCGCTGGCGCGGAAGTCGATCGGCGCCGTGCGCCGCGACTTCGCCAGCGAGAAGAACGGAAAGGCCATCAAATCCTGGCTGTCGCGCGGCGCCATGTCGCCCGGCAGGGCGCGGAACAGATCGAGCTGTTCGCGTTCCTGCGAGGGTTTGGACATGGCGAAGCCCACCCGCGCACCGCCGATCAGCGCGCACGGCTGTCCGCCGCATGGTGCTCGGCGTACTCGGGATCGGAAGTGGTCTCGAAGCTGCGGTCGGCCGCCCAGGCATCGAGGTCGGCCACGGCGTACATGACGCGCCGGCCGAACTTGCGAAAGCGCGGGCCGCCGCCGATCACGCGCTGCTTCTCCAGCGTGCGCGGCGACAGCCGCAGGTACTCGGCGGCTTCGTCGTTGGTGAGATAACGCTGCGGCTGCGCGGCAGCGGTCGAGACAGTGGCGGCAGGCCGCAAGGGAGCGGGACGCATGGTGTGAACCTCCATCGGTTTTGAAGCTCCGGCCACACAGCGCAACCGGATGGAGGCAGTCTCAGAAAACGAAGCTCTCCTGCTCAGGGACGTTTTGCGTCCCCTTCAAAACGTCCCTTCTCAAACGGCGGAAGCTGTGCTAGTCGGCGGTAGCCGCCGCGCATCAACGCATCGCCGCGCCGTGCCAGACGCCGCACGCGGGCGCGCAGGTCGCCATCGGCGTGCCAGTCAGCGGCCACGGTATCTGCACCGAACAGTCCTTCGGCCACCTCGCGCAAGGACGCGCCCGCCAGGGTCGCGTCAAGCGCCTGCAGGGTGTGCAACTCCAGCAGCGCGGCAGGCGTTGGCCTGGGCTTGGTATCGGCCAGGGCTGCGCCAGGCACATGACCGCGCGCAGGTGCGGTAGCGCCGCCGCGATGGGCATAGGCCACGGCCATGCCGTCTTCCAGGCCATGCGCCAGCACGAAGCGCAGGCACTGGCCGGGGCGGAGCGCGATCAGCGCCAGCCCTTTGCCGTCATGCAGCAGCTGCTTGTGGCCGGGGATACGCCAGAACGCGAAGGTCACAGCGTCGGACGGCGGATCGGCATCGGGATAGAGCTGCACCACGCCGGCATGGCCGGGCAGCCAAGCCGGATGCGCGTCGCGCGCATCCAAGGCCGGGTCTTCCAACAGGCGCAAGCCCCAGCGATGCGCCGCCTGCTGTGCGGCTTGTGGCCGGCGATGCTGGCGCAGCCAGTCGAGCCGGTAATCGGGATGACGGCGCAGGTACTCCCAGGCCAGCGCGAGCGCATCCAGCCACAAGACGTAGAGGTAGGCGGCGGTGGGATACCAGTGCGCAAGATGGTGAGGATCGACCATGACGAAAGCTCCTGTCGAATTCAGGAACGCCGCCACGGCGAGAAACGCGGAGCTATCGCATCAAGGTCAAAACATCATCAGAATCGGGGCAGGCTGTAACCATTGGTAGTCAAGACCGATGGGCTCCGGTGCATTGCGAAATCCGTCCGAATGCGACGGCCGCATGAGCCAAAAAATGTCACGGCGGCACAAAACACCATGCCGCAAGCCGCGTGAAAGATCGTGACTTTTTCAAGCAGAAGCGCAGGGCTTGGATGCATGAGTGCCAATTGAGACTTGGCGAGTCTGGAATAAAACTGAAATAGTCTCAATACGCCCGGTTTCGCCGGTGCGTGGGCGGTTCAATCGACAATGGAACCGTTCTCTTGCGCCAGCCGCAGATATTCCGACAGCGGGCGCACCGCCTGGAAATACCGATCCCGCATCACGGGCAACTTGTTCGGCCCGACGATGGACGCGAGGTCGGACAGCTTCACGCGGCCCAGCTCGGGCATGCTGATTCCCAGGTCGATCAGGCCGTAGGCCGTATCGCCGTCAGTGGGATCGAGCGCGGTGAGCAGCCAGGTGGCGTGCGCGTCGGGCGTGAACAGCCGCACGACCGGCAACGGGTCGTTCGGTTCGCCAGTGGCAGCAAGCCACCCGTTCACCAGCAGCGCGGCGCGCTGTTCATCGGTGACAAGGGGAGCGTTCATCACGGTATTCCTGCTTCAACATGGGAGTGCCCAGCCGGTTTTGCGTTTCCACGTCGAAGCGCGGAGGCGTATTCCACCCAAGCCGTGGAAGTACGGAAGCGCAAAAGCGGAATTGTAGAAATCTGGAAAGACACGATGGCGGTTCTCCGGTTTTGGCGGAATCCGCAAAAGCGGATTTCCGTAAAAGCACGAATACGGCCAATGGCATGAAAGAGTTAAAGATAACGTGGTTTTAATTGTGCTGCGACTTGACGCTTCTGTCCATGCAGAAGCGATCCGTTCAGCGCGGCCGACCGGCCGGCTCCACCACCCATGACGCCGAGTTGGCTCACGCCTTCGGCGCGGCGGTGCGTGCGCTGCGGATGGAGCGCGGCATCGCGCAGGAATCACTGGCGCACCTGGCTGGCGTCGAGCGTTCCCACATGGGCAAGGTCGAGCGCGGCGAGCACATGCCCACGCTGGCCATCATCTTCAAGATCGCCAGCGCGCTTGAATGCAGCACGGCGGTGCTGATGACCGCGACGGAAGGCCAGCTCACAGCGGCCCAGCCGTAGGCGCTGGCCGGGCCGATCCGGCGCACGCCGGTTCGGCGGCATCGAGGGGCGCCAAGCCCTGCGCGGCGGGGATAGCCCGCAGGGCTTTCCCCCGGAGGCAAGCGGAGCGCGCAGCGCCGCAGGCGCGAAGGCGTGAGCAACTGTCTTGAAAGTCAAGCCTCGCAAGCGCGCAGGCTCCATTCAATTGAAGGCGTTTTGCCGATGATTCAATAAATGTTGTATTATCGAACCATGAACGAGACCCAAGCCGTTTCCGCCCTCGGCGCCCTGGCCCATACCCAGCGGCTGCGCGTGTTCCGCGCCCTGGTGGTCGCCGGCCCCGAAGGGCTGACACCCAGCGTCCTCGCCGACCAGCTCGACGTGGCCCGCAACTCCCTGTCCTTCCACCTGAAGGAACTGGCCCATGCCGGCCTGGTCACCATCGAGCAGCAGGGCCGCAACCTGATCTACCGCGCCGACTTCACCCAAATGAATGGGCTGCTCGGCTATCTGACCGAGCACTGCTGCCAGGGCGGCGCGTGCGAGGTCACCGAATCCTCCTCTGCCTGTATTTCCTGCTGAAAGGATCACCCCCATGAAGCGCTTTCACGTCCACCTGCACGTCGATGACCTGAACCGCAGCATCGGCTTCTATTCCCAGTTGTTCGCCGCGCAGCCCGCGCGCGTCGAAGGCGACTATGCGAAGTGGATGCTCGAAGACCCGCCGGTCAACTTCGCCATCTCCACGCGCGGCAACAAGCCGGGCATCGACCACCTGGGCATCCAGACCGATGACGCCGAGGAATTGGCCGTGCTGAAGGCCCGCGCCGAAGCGGCCGACATGGCGCTGCTGGACGAAGGCACCACCACCTGCTGCTACGCGCGCAGCGAGAAGCACTGGATCACCGACCCGCAGGGCGTGGCCTGGGAACACTTCCACACGCTGGGCAACATCCCCGTCTTCAACGAAGCGGCGCCTGCAGCGGGTGCCGCTGCAGCGTGCTGCGCCCCGGCGCGCGGCAAGCCGGTAGGCGTTGCGGTGAAGCCGGCTTCCTCCTGCTGCTGATACGAGATACCCATGACCACCGACAAGACCTACAACGCCCTGTTCATCTGCACGGGTAACTCGGCCCGCTCCATCCTGGCCGAAGGCATCCTCAATGAATTGGGCCAGGGGCGCTTTCGCGCCTACTCGGCGGGCAGCCACCCCAAGGGCGAAGTCCACCCACTGGCGCTCGCCACGCTGGAGCGGCTGCACATGCCGACCGCCGGCTACCGCAGCAAGAACTGGGACGAGTTCGCGGCGCCCGGTGCGCCGGAGCTGGATTTCATCTTCACGGTCTGCGACAACGCCGCCGGCGAGGTCTGCCCCGTGTGGCCGGGACGCCCGATGTCGGCGCATTGGGGTGTGCCCGATCCCGCAGCCGTCGAGGGCACCGACGAACAGAAGCGCAAGGCGTTCACGGATGCGGCGCTGACCTTGCGCCGGCGCATCGAGCTATTCCTGTCGCTGCCGATGCAGCGCTTGGATGCCATGTCGTTGCAGCACGAGCTGCGCAGCATCGGTACGAAGTGAGGTTGGCGCGATGAGTGTTGGAACCCAAACGGCCGGCCGTGCGCCGGCCACCTCCACCATGAGCGTCTTCGAGCGCTACCTGAGCGTGTGGGTGCTTCTGTGCATCGTCGCCGGTATCGCGCTCGGCCAGTTCGCGCCGGGCGTGTTCCAGGCCATCGGCCGCATGGAAGTGGCTCAGGTCAACCTGCCCGTGGGCCTGCTGATCTGGGTGATGATCATTCCCATGCTGCTCAAGGTGGACTTCGGCGCTCTCGGCCAAGTCAAGCAGCACTGGCGCGGCATCGGCGTGACGCTGTTCATCAACTGGGCCGTCAAGCCCTTCTCGATGGCGCTGCTGGCCTGGATCTTTATCCGCCAGGTCTTCGCGCAGTGGCTGCCCGCCGACCAGCTCGACAGCTATGTCGCGGGCCTGATCCTGCTGGCCGCCGCACCTTGCACAGCCATGGTGTTCGTCTGGAGTCGGCTGACCGGGGGCGATCCGGTGTTCACGCTGTCGCAGGTCGCGCTGAACGACACCATCATGGTGTTCGCCTTCGCGCCCATCGTCGGCCTGCTGCTGGGCCTGTCGTCCATCACGGTGCCGTGGGCCACGCTGCTGGTATCGGTCGGCCTGTACATCGTGATTCCAGTCATCCTGGCCCAGCTCTGGCGCCGCGCGCTGCTGAGCAAGGGCCAAGCCGCCTTCGACCGGGCGCTGGAGCGCATCGGCCCGCTGTCGATCGCGGCGCTGCTGCTCACGCTGGTGCTGCTGTTCGCCTTCCAAGGCGAGGCCATCATCCGCCAGCCGCTGGTGATCGCCATGCTGGCCGTGCCGATCTTGATCCAGGTGTTCTTCAACTCCGGCCTGGCCTATTGGCTCAACCGCAAGGCGGGCGAGCAGCACAGCATCGCTTGTCCTTCGGCGCTGATCGGCGCCAGCAACTTCTTCGAGCTGGCCGTAGCCGCCGCCATCAGCCTGTTCGGCTTCCAGTCCGGCGCCGCGCTGGCCACCGTGGTCGGCGTGCTGATCGAGGTGCCAGTCATGCTGCTGGTCGTTCGGATCGTCAACCAAAGCAAGGGCTGGTATGAGTGCGGCCCGAACCCTGCCCGCGGATAACCAAGACACGACTCATGAGCAACATCACCATTTACCACAACCCCGCCTGCGGCACGTCGCGCAACGTGCTGGCTCTGATCCACAACAGCGGCGAAGAGCCGAACGTTATCGAATACCTGAAGACACCGCCTGACCGCGAAACGCTGCAACGCCTGATCACAGGACATGGGCGTGCCAATGCGCGCCGTGCTGCGTGAGAAGGGCACGCCCTATGCGGAATTGGGCCTCGATGACCCGAAGTGGAGTGACGAGCAGTTGATTGGCTTCATGCTCCAGCACCCCATCCTCATCAACCGGCCCATCGTGGTGACCCCGCTGGGCACGCGCCTGTGCCGGCCCTCAGAGGCCGTGCTGGACATCCTGCCGCAGCCGCAGCGCGGCGCGTTCAACAAAGAGGATGGCGAGGCGATCGTGGACGCAGAGGGCCGCAGGGTCTGAACTCCTCCCGCGCAGGCGATTGGGCATTCTGAATCACCATTTCATGCTTGTGCCAGTTGATCACTCCATGGCCGCCCGCTTTTGACCATGGCATTCATGATGATCAGCAGCTTGCGCATGCAGGCCACGATGGCAACCTTCTTCGGCTTGCCCGCCGCTAGAAGACGCTCATAGCAGTGCCGTATCACGGCGTTGTGACGCATGGCGACGATAGCGGCCATGTACAAGGCACTCCTGACCGTGGCACGTCCGCCGCAGATGAAGCGTTTGCCGCGGGCCTGGCCCGAGTCCCGGTTCATCGGAGCAACGCCCACCAGCGCACAGATCTGCCTGGCCTTGAGCTGACCAAGCTCTGGCAGCTCGGACATCAGCGTCGCAGCCGTTGCCGGGCCAACCCCTTTGACGCTCTTGAGCAAGGCGGCCAGATTGGGTTGGTGCTGCGCCAGGTGTTCCGCAATCCTCCGATCCAGCGCTTCAAGCTGTCTCGACAGCACATCCATCAGTTGCGCAATGTCCTGCGCCACCTCCGCGTGCGCCATGTGCTTGCGCTGGCGTTCACTGACCAACAGGCGCACCAGTTGCCGGCGTCGAAGCACCAGCGCATGCAGATACTGCTGAGCCTGGTCTGGCATCGGCTTGATGAAGCGGTCTCGATCCGGCCGCAGATTCAGCACCTGGGCCAGCTCAGCCAGCATGCGGGCATCCACGCTGTCGGTCTTGACCAGGCGCCCCATGGCCTTGGCGAAGTCCCGCGCCTGCCGAGGGTTGATCACGACGACCGCGAATCCCGCAGCCTGGAGCGCGCAGGCACAGGCCAGTTGGTACTGCCCGGTCGCCTCCATCACGATCAGCGAGACCTGATGGTTTTTCAGCTCTTCGATCAACGCTTGGTGCCCGGCACCATCGTTGCTGAATATGGCCGTGGGCTGCTCGTGCCCGATGGCTACATCCATGGCTTTCTTGGAGATGTCGATACCGACTGCAATTTGATTGGCCATGATCTCCGCGTCCCTTCCTTGCAAATGCGAACGGCGTTCATGCAACTGTTCGGGCTCTCAGAGATCGGGCGCGAGCATGCGCCCAAGACTCACGCACGGGCTCCATGGGCACCGAGGGATGACGGGCTACATGCTGCGGCCAACCCCGAACCCTGACAGGTCCGGGCGTGACGGCACTGCCGAACACGCATTTCAAAGATACAAGGGATTGAAGCCGAATGGCCGTGACGGCAAAGACGGCACGGGGCGCAGCCCGAAAGCCCGGCGGCGCATTGCGCCGACACGCTCTACCATGATGGGCATGAACAGCGATGGCCCAAAACCAGGGAGCACCGATGGAAGAAAAGTTCATCCATGAGTTCTTCAAGCGATACCAGGACTTCTTCCGCCAAGGCTTGAAAAACGAAGCGGACATGGAGCAAGTCGCCTCGTCCTATGCCACAGCTTTCATCGCTGCCTCGCCGGCCGGTGTCATGGCCGGCCAGAACGACAAGCAACTGAAACAGGTCATGAGCCAAGGATTCGAGCGTTACCGCCAGCTCGGCACAAAGGATATGGTTCTGCGCGGTGTTCGCATCGACCCCATCGACGAACACCATTGCCTTGCACACGTCGCCTGGACGGCGACCTATGACCGGGGCGCAACCCCGGACGTGTCCATCGACTTCGACGTTCACTACCTCGTGCAGCAGCTTGACGGCGAACCCAAGATATTCGGCTGGGTATCAGGCGATGAACAGGCGCTGTTGAGGCAGCACGGCATCGTCTGACGCCGCCGCGAAGGCGGCGGCGCTCTGAACCGGTTGTTGGCCTTCAACACCGGGCGCGGCCACTGCCGCGCCCGGATTTTTGAATCCACCGGCCCCAGCGCGAAACGCTGGGGCCAGTGCCGGCGTCATTCCTTCGTCTCGATGAGCCACCACACGGCACGCGGCAAGGTGCGGCCCGTGATGGGATGAATGTCGGTGAGGTCAGCGCGGGCCGTCCAGCCCGAAGGCGGATGGTAGCCGCGCACGTCGCCTGCGCCGTGCCAGCGGCGGGCGCGCACCGTGCCGGGGCCATAGATCGCCACCATGCGCGGGGGGGGGCGTGGTATGGTTCATGGAGCTTCTCCTTCCTGCGAAGCGCCCCGGTTGAAGCCGGGGCGCTTGCCTTCGGCGCGGGTCAAGCGGCCAGCGCCACGGCGGGTTCATCCGCCATTGCCTCGGCATCCTGCGGGGCGTCCTGCTCCGGGCCTTCTTCCTGCGCGCTTTCCTGCGCTGCCTGCTGCGGGCCTTCGGCCTTGAAGATGGCGGGCATCCAGCCCGTGCCATCCGCCAGCCGTTCGGCCTCGCTGGCAATGTCGGCCTTCTTCAACTTCGCCAGCCGGGTGACGTGCTCCGGCGCGTACTCGCCCACGGCATCCAGAATCACGGCCTTGGAAACGTGCTTGAAGTAGCCTTCTGCGGTCGGCGTCCACCATGCGGCCATGTCGAAGCCCACGGCCTGCGCCAGTTCCGCGCCGGGCTGGCGCTGCGTGGTGCGAAGCGTTACCACGTCCACCGTGGAGGCCACGCATACCGCCAGCAGCCGCACCAGTTCATCTTGCGGCTTCGCCAGCAGCGCGGCGAACAGTTCGGCGCTGTCCTCCGGCAAGGCTTCGCCCACCACCTGTTGCAGTTCGCGCAGCGCCACGGCCGCAGGGGATTCCGGCCAGTCCGGGGCCATGCCTTCCAGCCGGTCTTGCACTTTCAGGCTTACTCCCAGCGGTAAGCCGTGGCCGTAGTGGCGTTCCTGCAAGACGGTCTGCACCATGCTATGCACCACAGCAGCCAACGCGGTTTGCGGATGCCGGGCGACTTCGATTTGCAGCGCGGCGGTACGGTGGGCGCTCAACCGCTGCGCCAGCCGATCGGACATGGCGGCGGTCTTGGGCTGCTCGTCGTCCTCAGTTTCGTTGCCGCTCTCGGCTTCGCCTTCCACGCTGCCGAAACCTTGGCGCAGCTTCTCCAGCGTGCGAAGTGCTTTCGCTTCCGCTTCGCGCAGCAGCCCACGATGAACCACGGCCTCACCGTTGCGGTCGATGGTGACGATGGCACCGGCTGCGGCCTTCACGCTCGGGGCATACCCTTGCAAACCATCTTCCATTGCCTGCAACTGCTCGCCCAAGGCTTCTCCTTCCTCCTGCAAGGCGTCTGCCTTGTCCTCGTCCTCGGCGTCCATTGCGGCATCCACCGCTTCGGCCAGTTCGTGCATCTTGGCTTGCAGCTTTTCGATGCGCTGCGCCTCACGCTTGTTCGGCTCGCGCCGTTCCCTCGGCGCACGCTGAAAAGCGTGCAGATCGGTATGGGTCAGGCCCGGCGTGGCATCCACCCATGCCCAACCCTCGGCGCGGACAGCGGCGGCGATGCCTGCCAGCCGGTCTTGCGCCAGCCGTTCCAACAGCGCGGCGTCGGCGAGATACACGCCCGTATCGCCTTCCGCGAACAGGTCACGGCGCACGCCACCGCCTGCGGCCTCGTAGGTGTCCAGCCCGACGAAGCGCACCAGCGGATGCCGGTAGGCGTCGATTTCCCGCTCGGTCAGGCGTTCGCGCAGCGCGGAGGGGCCGCGCTGCCATGTCGGCGCGTCGTAGAAGGCGCTTTCCTGCGCGGCGTGGTCGTCGGTGATGGACAGCGCCATCAACTGGTCAAGGCTCACGGCATCGGCCCGATAGTCGGCCATCAAGCGCGGCGAAACATTCGCCAGCTTCAAGCGGCGCTGCACCACCAGCGGCGTGACGGAGAAATCCGCCGCAATGTCCTCGATGGGGCGGCCTTCGGCCACCAGCGCCGCGAAGGCTTCAAACTGGTCTGCCGGGTGCATGGCTTCGCGCTGCACGTTCTCGGTGAGACTGGCGGTGCGGGCCGTGCCATCGGCCACCAGCAGGCAAGGCACCGCCCACTCCTTCGGGATGCGGTGTTTCTTCGCCAGCAGCTTGAGGGCTGCGAGGCGACGGCCACCGGCCACGACTTCGTAATGCTCGCCATCGGCGGATGCAATCACGATCAGGTTTTGCAGCAAGCCCACGCGCTGAATGCTCGCGGCCAGTTCGTGGATGGACATGCGCGGGGTCTTGCGCACATTGCGACCCGTGGGGCGCAGCACCAGCCGCGACAGCGGAACCAGAATCAGGTTCTTGGTCGGGTCGGCGGCTTCCAGCGCAGGGGCTTGGATGGCACGGGCTTCGGTTTGGGTAACGGCGTTCATGGTGTATCTCCAGTCAAGTGAAACAAAGGAATGGAGGGGAACCGCCCCTCCGGCGGGGGAACGGCTCAAGCCTTGAGCTGGCGCATGCCATCGGCCAGCAGCCACAGGGCGCGATTGAGGCGCACATCGGAATCAATGCCCTGCACGGGGCGGGTGCGCTGGCGGCGTCCGTTGGCGCTGCGGCCATGCAATCCGCCCTTGGTCAAGTTCTCCTGCGTGCGGTTGAACACGCTCCACAGGTCGGGACGGCGGTCGTCGAACCGGCGCGGTATCAAGATTTGCGATTCGGTGATGGGCGCGGGCTTGTCCGGGTCGTCGTACTTGAGGGAAAGCGCGGCGCGGGCGAACACTTCGGATTCGCCATCGTCCAAGGTGATGCCGCGCATCAGGTCGCGGGATTCCTTCACGCGCTCGAAGCCGCTCAACACCTCGAAAGCGCCTTCGATAACGGAACCGGCCACGTCGCCTTTGTGGGGTACGCGCACGTCCGCCACGGTGTCGCCGCAAACAAGGCCATTGCTGCACACGAAACGGAACATTCCGGCCAGCATCTGATAGCTGCTGGTGCCGTCGTGCGAGTTCAGCAGCACGATTTCGTTAGCCTCTGCGCCGTTGATCTGGCTGGCGTGGCGCAGGCGAATCATGTGTTTGGTGTGTTCGCGCTTGCCTTCATCGCGCACGCGGGTCTGCGTCACCATGAAGGGCTGAAACCCCTCCTTGCGCAGCTCGGTCAGCACGGCTGCGGTGGGGATGTAGCTGTACCGCTCGGAACGGCTTTCATGTGGCGCGTCCGCGAAGATGGACGGGGCCACCCTACGAATCTGGTCATCGGACAGCGGGTAGTCGCTGCGCAATGCTGGGGAGTGGGAAGCGAAACGGGTTGCAAGCATGTCTTTCTCCTGACTTGGCTGTTGAAGAAACCGCACACCGGATTCCTAGATTCGGAGCCCAGCCTTTCGGCTGTTCGGTGCGGTCGGCACGAAGAACCCGGTTGGCCCTGTTGCCACCGTCTTTCCTGAGTTCATCGCCCGCGACGGTCAGGAGCGCGCGGACGGGGGCCGTCAAGGAGACAAGCGCAGGGTGGGTGCGGCCCGCAGGCGCAGCCGAGGACACGGCCCTGCGCGCCTTGACGGCACACGGGCGCGGGCTACAGTCGCGGACAAGGTGATGAGGTCAGGGAAGACGGCTGGACATGGCAACGGCCCTCTACATGCCGACCGCACGGCAAGCGAAGCGCGCAGGCCCGAAGCTGGAAGCCGGGCCGGAGGCGTCAGCCGAGCGGAGCGAGGAAACGATGGAAGCCCCTCAGGGGGCGAGATGCCGCAGGCGGCTCGATGCGCTACGCGCACGACAGCGCGACCGGCCATCTCCCAGGTGGCCGGGGACGCCCGGACTTCAAAGACGAAGGAACGACAGAATCAGGACGAGCACACGCAAGGCATCGTGGGCCTGATGCGGCTGCTGTCTGGCCGATCCGGCGCAGCCGGGTCGGCGGTGTTCAGGGGCGCCAAGCCTGCGCGGCGGGGATAGCCCGCAGGGCTTTCCCCTGGAGGCAAGCGAAGCGCGCAGCGCCTCGCCAGGGGCGCGAAGGCACCGGCACCAGGCGTAGCAGAAAAAAAGTGCGTCGCTCCCGAAGGAATGACGCACCGAAGGCAGCACGGCGAGATCAGTTCGCCGCTGGCGCCGTCATTGACTGCAAGTGGTCGATCACGCCAGGCTCCACGAACACGCAGGCCTGCTCATCCGCGATCGGCACATTGAACACCTGGGCGAACACTGTGCGCCGCAGATGGGCCAGCCGCCCCGTCCGGTACGCCTGCTCGGGCTTCATGCGCCCGTCGGCCTGCGAGCCGCTGCGCTGCGGATCACATTCGACCAATGCGACAAAGCCGTCATCGGCCAGCTTCTGGTGCTCGGGACACAGCCCCCAGCCCGTCTTCGTGTGATGCTCCATGCTCGCGCGCAGGCGGCGGTCCAACAGGATGCTGCCCGTCTCGAAGGCCGCGCCGCAGACCAGGCAAATGTGCTGTTCGATGGAAACGTGTGATTTGTCGCTCATGATGAACTCCGGTTACTCGGGCGGAATTGCCCGGAACCGTCGCCAGCACGGCGCAGAGCAAGCGGTCAAAGATCGAAGACGGCCACCAGGCCGCAAGCGTGCAAGCACGCGCAGTCATTGACGGCGAGAGCGCCGTGATACGGTGAAGGGAACAGCAAGACCGCCCACACCCCGCCCCCTACACATGCCTGCCTTTGGCAAGCGAAGCGCGCAGGCCCGAGAGGGCCGGAGGCGTCAGGGATCAAAGCCGAATGGCCGCGACTCGGAACGAGGCGCGGGGCGCAGCCCGCGAGCCCGACGGCGGTACGCCGAGACGCCATCAACGGTTTGCCGTGCCCCAGCCATCACTCAGCTACACCAAAAATTTAGAGATAAATATTTCAATATCTGTAGCGTATGATTCATTGGATGTGGTCCATCCTGATCGTCACGCTCCCCACCCAGCCCAACGCCGTGCGCCTGCGCATCTGGCGCGCCCTCAAGGCGCTGGGCTGCGCCGCCCTGCGCGATGGCGCCTACCTGCTGCCCGATAAACACGCGGCGGCGCTGGAGTCCCTGGCCACCGAGGTCCGGGAGCACGGCGGCACGGCCTCTGTCCTGATCCTGTCGCCGCGCGACGAGGCGCAACGCGCCGAGGTGCTGGCCCAGTTCGACCGGACCGAGGCCTACGCGCAATGGCGCGACACTGCCACAGCGCTCCAGGCCGAACTCGAGAAGCTGGGCGAAACCGAGACACGGCGCCGCCTGCGCGGCGTGGCGGATGCCCTGCAGACGCTGCGACGCATCGACTACTACCCCGGCCCCGCCGCGCAGCAGGCCGACTCGGACCTCCTGGCGCTGCGGCGCGCTTTCGACAACCATTTCTCCAAGGGCGAGCCACAGCCGCGCGCCGACGATGGCATCGAGCGGCTCGACCCCGCCAAGTTCAAAGGCAAGGCCTGGGCGACCCGGGCAAGGCCCTGGGTGGACCGGCTGGCCTGCGCCTGGCTGGTCCGGCGCTTCATCGATCCCAAGGCCAAGTTCACCTGGCTGAGCGATGCCAGGAAGGCGCCGCGCGGCGTCATCGGCTTCGACTACGACGGCGCCCGCTTCACCCACGTCGGCGCACGCGTGACCTTCGAGGTGATGGCCGCGAGCTTCGGCCTGGACGCTGATCCGAAGCTGCAGCGCATCGCCGGGGCCGTGCATTACCTCGACGTCGGCGGCATTCCCGTGGCCGAAGCGGCTGGGCTGGAAGCCGTGCTCGACGGCCTGCGCGAAGTGCATGCCGACGACGATCGACTGGTCCTCGCCGCATCCGCGGTCTTCGATGCGCTCTACGCGGCGCCGGGAGCCTCTTCATGAGTGCCGTTCTCCAACGCCCGCAGCAGCAAGATGCAGCGCCCGCGCCCGTGAGTTTTCGGGAGGCCTTCTGGTTCTGGCTCAAGCTCGGCTTCATCAGCTTCGGCGGGCCGGCCGGGCAGATCGCGATCATGCACACCGAACTGGTGGAGCAGCGGCGCTGGATCAGCGAGAAGCGCTTCCTGCATGCGCTGAACTACTGCATGCTGCTGCCCGGCCCGGAGGCGCAGCAGCTCGCCACCTACATCGGCTGGCTGATGCACCGCACCTGGGGCGGCATCGTGGCCGGCGCACTGTTCGTGCTGCCCTCGCTGTTCATCCTGATCGCGCTGTCGTGGATCTACCTGCGCTTTGGCGACGTGCCGGTGGTGGCGGGCATCTTCTACGGCATCAAGCCGGCCGTCACGGCGCTGGTGCTGCATGCCGCGCACCGCATCGGCAGCCGGGCGCTCAAGAACGGCTGGATGTGGGGCATCGCGGCGCTGGCCTTCGTTGCGATCTTCGCTTTCGGCACACCCTTCCCGGCAATCGTCCTGGCCGCCGCGTTGATCGGCTACTTCGGTGCCCGTTGGGCGCCGGGCGTGTTCGCACTCGGCGGCGGCCATGGCGGTGCCCAGCAAGGCTATGGCCCGGCCCTGATCGACGACGACACGCCGACGCCGGCGCACGCGCGCTTCTCGCGCAGCCACCTGGCCAAGGTTCTCGCCGCCGGGTTGGGGCTGTGGGCGCTCGCGATGGGTACGCTCGTCGCGGTACAGGGGCTGCAGGGCACGCTGACCCAGATGGGCTGGTTCTTCACCAAGGCCGCACTGATGACCTTCGGCGGCGCCTACGCGGTGCTGCCCTACGTGTACCAGGGCGCGGTGGAGCATCACCAGTGGCTCTCGGGCGCGCAGATGATCGACGGTCTGGCCTTGGGCGAGACCACCCCGGGGCCGCTGATCATGGTGGTGGCCTTCGTCGGCTTCGTCGGCGGCTGGCTCAAGCAGGTGCTTGGCCCCGATGCGCTGTTTCTCGGCGGCGCACTGGCCGCTGCCGTGGTGACCTTCTTCACCTTCCTGCCGTCCTTCGTCTTCATCCTGGCGGGCGGCCCGGCCATCGAGGCCACGCACGGCAAACTCGGCTTCACCGCACCGCTGTCGGCGATCACGGCGGCCGTCGTGGGCGTGATCCTCAACCTGGCGTTGTTCTTCGCGTACCACGTGTTGTGGCCTCAGGGCTTCAGCGGCGC
Organism: Comamonas sp. CAH-2; assembly: GCF_009668305.1. NCBI lineage: Bacteria > Pseudomonadati > Pseudomonadota > Betaproteobacteria > Burkholderiales > Comamonadaceae > Comamonas > Comamonas sp. CAH-2. The sequence continues at coordinate 118,284 of NZ_VSWF01000003.1, read as the reverse complement.
ATTCGACTGGCTTTCGGCCCTGATCGCACTGGGCGCCGCGGTGGCCCTGTTCCGTTTCAAGCTGGGCGTGATGCCACTGCTGGGTGCGTGCGCAGTGATCGGCCTCGCGGCCACCTTGGCGCGTCTGCTGGTAGCTTGAGCCCTATGTGGCGGCCAAACGGGCGCTTGAGCGTGCACCGAGACATGCTTTCGCATTTCGATCCAGCCCGTTCAAGGTCATTCTGAGCAAATGTCAGTGCTCGTGTCGATGGTGCGCATCCGGCACATGCGGGTGCACATGCACCATCGGCTCGTGTACGTGGGCATGGCTGTGCGTGCCTACAGGCATGGGATCGTGCGCGTGGTCATGGTGGCCGTCGCCGTGGCTGTGTGCGTGCTCGTGTTCCAGCCGCTCATGTGCATGCTCGTGTCCGTGCGACTCCGCCAGGTGCAGCACTACCCCCAGCACCATCAGCAGGCCCCCCACCGCCATGATCCACGTGCCGCTGCGGTCTCCCAGGGCCATGGCGATCGCGGCGCCGATGAAGGGTGCAAACGCAAACACCGACCCCGTGCGCGCCGCGCCGAAGGCCCGCTGGGCCAGCAGGTAAAAGCGCAGGCTCAGGCCGTAGCCCGTGGCACCCACGGCCATCAGGCCCAGGGCCGCGCCCAGCGTCGGCAACGGATCCCCCGCCAAAACGGCCAGTAGGGCCGTGGCCGAAGTCCCCAGGACGGCCTTGCCCAGCACCACCTGGCCGGGATCACGCTCGGCCAGCGCGCGCGACAAGGTGTTGTCCGTGCCCCAGGCCATCGTGGCGACGAGCACGGCGAGCAACCCCCAAAGCTGGCTGCCGCCCTCGCGCCCCTGATCGAGCACCAGGGCCAGGCCTCCGGCCAGCAGCAGGAGCATGGCGGCCCAGACACGCCGGTCCATGGTCTCGCCATACAGCAGCCGTGCCAGCAACGCGGTGAACAGGGCTTCGAGGGTCAGCATCAGCGAAGCGCCTGTGCCGCTGGTGTGCTGCAAACCCCAGGCCAGCGCGACCGGCCCCAGGACCGCCCCAAAGGCGGCCATGGCCAGCAGGCGCGGAAAGTCGCCGCGCACCAGCCGCGCTTCCTTGTCCACCCGCTGACGCGAGAGCAGGCCAACGATGGCTGCGCCTGCGTAAAGCAGCGCCGCCGTCGAGAACGCACCCACGCCCGCGCCGATGCGCTGCACCAGCGGCGTACTGATGCCAAACAGGGCTGCGGCCAGCAAGGCCAACAGGCCGCCCCGCAGGGCGGGCCAAGGCATGGAAGCGTGTTTCATGGTGCGCCAGCGTACCCTTGGTGCGTTACTTGACCGTAAAGCGAACGGTCACGGTCTTCTTGTCGGCGGTCTGCAACGCAGCCACAGCCTTGGCACCCTTGCCCAGCTTCACGCCCTTGGCCTCCAGCTTGTTGCCACCGGCGGGTTTGAGGTCGGCCTCGGACTTGTCCGCACCATTGAGCACGGTCAGCTTGCCACTCACGCCGGCGGTGTCGTAGTCCTTGCCGTGGTCGATGACATACAGCGTCGCGCCATCGGCGGCGGCCACCAGCTCGAACGACAGGTCGCTGGCGGTTCGCACGATGCCGCCATGCTGTGGCTTGGCATCGCCATGCGCGAAGACAGTGGGAGCAGCCAGCAGAGAAGCCGCGCACAAGGCAGAAGCCGCCAGCAGGCGCAGGGAGGCAGGTTTGAAGTTCATCGGATCATCCTTTCAGGGTGCAGCGCGCTTGCAAAAAAGGCGGCGCCGCAAAGCCTTGTCGAAACAGCATTCAGGCGGGGTGTGCGTCACCCCGCATCAGTACGCCTCCTGCGGCACTGGCACCTGGCCTGCGGCCTCCGGCTCCGCCTGCAGCAGCCGCTCGGTGGGCTTGCGACCCAGCAGCCAATACAGCACGGGCGTGAGCAACGTATCCAGCACGGTCGAGCTGACCAGCCCACCGAAGATCACCACCGCCACCGGGTGCAGGATTTCCTTGCCGGGCGCATCGGCGGCCAGCAGCAGCGGCGTCAGCGCAAAGGCGGCCACCAAGGCCGTCATCAGCACCGGCGTCAGCCGCTCCAGCGAGCCGCGCACGATCATCGGCATGCCAAAGGTCTCCCCCTCGAACTTGCACAGATTGATGTAGTGGCTGATCTTCAGGATGCCGTTGCGCGTGGCGATGCCCGCCAGGGTGATGAAGCCCACCATCGAGGCCACAGACAGGCTCACGCCCGCGATCCACATCGCCACCACGCTGCCGATCAGCGCCAACGGGATGTTGGCCATCACGATGCCGGCCAGCACCGCCGAGCGGTAGCGCGCGTACAGCACCAGGAAGATCATCGCCAGCGAGACCAGCGACAACGCGCCGATCAACTGCGCCGCCTGCTCCTGGGCCTGGAACTGGCCCTCCAGGCTGATGAAGTAGCCCAGCGGCAACGGTGTCTCGCCGATGGCCTGGCGGATCTGCGCGACGATGGCGCTCATGTCGCGGCCATCGGTGTTGGCATAGACCACGATGCGCCGGCGTCCGTTCTCGCGGCCGATCTGGTTGGGGCCGTCTTCTTCCGCCACCGTGGCGAAGGCAGAGACCGGCAGACGCCCGGCTGGCGTGTCGATCAGCGTGGCGGCCAGGTCCTGCGGGCTGCGCCGCTGGTCGGGCAGCCGCAGCACCAGGTCGTAGCGGCGCGGGCCGTCCACGATCTCGGCGCTGTGCGCACCGTCGGTCAGCGCTTTCAGCAGCCGCACCGCCTCGCCAGGCGCCAGGCCCGTCTGCGCCAGCTTGCGCGGGTCGATGCGCACGGTGATCTGCGGGATCAGCACCTGCTTTTCTACCGTGAGGTCCACCAGGCCCGGAATGCCGGCCAGGCGGCCGCGCAACTGCTCGGCCAGCCCCCGCAGCGCATCCGTGTCATCGCCGAAGACCTTGAGCGCGATCTGCGCCCGCACGCCCGAGAGCAAATGATCCAGGCGGTGCGAGATCGGCTGGCCGATGGTGGCCTGCGCGGGCAGCAGGGCCAGGCGTTCGCGGATGTGGGCCATGATGGCCTCGCGGCTGCGCGCCGAGGGCTTGAGGTCCACGTCGATCTCGGCCGCATGCACGCCCTCGGCATGCTCGTCCAGCTCGGCGCGGCCGGTGCGCCGGCCCACCTGCCGCACTTCGGGCACCTCGGCGATCAGCCGCTCGGCCTCGGCGCCGATGCGGTTGGCCTGTTCCAGCGAGGTGCCCGGAGAGAGCACGAGCCCGAGAACCAGCGAACCCTCGTTGAACGCGGGCAGGAAAGCGCGCGGGAAGAACGGCACGCTGGCCCCAGCCAGCAGCACCGCCACGGCAGCGCAAGCCACCAGCGCCCTCGCCCGTGGGAAAGACCAAGCCAGCACCCTCGTATCCAGTCGCTTGAGCCACGCGACCAGCGGGCTGTCGCCGTGGTCGATGCGTTTCATGCGCGGCAGCAGGTAGTAGGCCAGTACCGGCGTCACCGTCATCGACACCAGCATGGAGGCCAGGATGGAGACGATGTAGGCCACGCCCAGCGGCGCGAACAAGCGCCCCTCGATGCCCGGCAGCGCGAACAGCGGCACAAACACCAGCACCACGACCAGCGTGGCGTAAACGATGCCCGAGCGCACCTCCACGCTGGCGCGGCGCACCACCTCCAGCACCGACAGCGGATCGTCCGCCGCGCGGTTTTGCTTGAGGCGGCGCAGGATGTTCTCCACGTCCACCACGGCGTCGTCCACCAGTTCGCCGATGGCGATGGCCAGCCCGCCCAGCGTCATCACGTTGATCGACAGGCCAAAGGCGCGGAAGGCCAGCGCCGCCACCGCCAGCGACAGCGGGATGGCCAGCAGCGAGATCAGCGTGGTGCGCGCCGACAGCAGGAAAGCGAACAGGATGACCGCGACCATCACAGCGCCGTCGCGCAGCGCCTCGCCCACGTTGCCCACCGAGGCCCGGATGAAGTCGGCTTGGCGGAATAGCACCTGCGGCTGGGCCAGGCCTTTGGGCAGGCCGGGCACCAGCTCCTGCAGCGCCGCCTCCACGGCAGCGGTGAGCTTCACGGTGTCGGCGCCGGGCTGCTTCTGCACGCTGGCGATCACGGCGGGGCCGCCGTTGTAGCCGCCATCGCCGCGCTTGAGGCCCGGCGCGAAGCCGACCTGTGCCACCTGCTCCAGCAGCACGGGGCGGCCGTCCTTCCAGGCGACGGCCACGCCGGCCAGGTCACCGCCCAGCGCATCACGGTCGGCCGTGCGGCCGACGTGGCGGATCAGGTACTCGCGCCCGTTCAGGTCGATGAAGCCGCCACCCGCATTGGAGGCATAACCCTTCATGGCCTGCTCCACCTGGTTGAGCGAGACGCCGAACTGCGCCATGCGCGCCGTGTCCGGTGCGACGCGCAGCGTGCGCACGTCACCGCCGATCGGAATCACCTGCGACACACCGGGAATGGACAGCAGGCGCGGGCGCAGCACGAAGTCCGCGTACTCGCGCGCCTGCATGGGCGAAGCGCCGTCCTGGGCCTGCGCGGTGATCGGCAGCGCGATCAGCATGATCTCGCCCATGATCGAGGACACGGGTCCCATCGACGGCTCGATGCCGGCGGGCAACTGCGCGCGCGCCAGCGCCAGGCGCTCGGCGACGAGCTGACGGTTGCGGTAGATGTCGGTGCCCCAGTCGAACTCGGCATAGACGATGGACAGGCCCACGCCGGACATCGAGCGCACGCGGGTGACGCCCGGCATGCCGTTGAGCGCGGTCTCCAGCGGGAAGGTGACGAGCTGCTCCACCTCCTGCGGCGCCATGCCGCCGGCCTCCGTCAGCACGGTGACCAGGGGCTTGTCCAGGTTGGGGAACACGTCCACGGGGGTGCGCCAAGCGCTGACGGCGCCCCACACCAGCAGAAAAGCCGCGACGGCGAGCACGAACAGGCGATTGCGCAGGCTGCTGCGCACGATCCAGTTGAACATGGCGTGCTCCTCAGCGGATCTGCGCCAGCAGCGCGGTGCCTTCGACCACGACGCGGTTGTCCGCGCCCAGCCCTTGCACCACGACCACCGTGGCCGCGTCCAGCGTGCGCACGCGCACCGGCTGCGGGATGTAGCGCTCCGCGCCCGACTTGATCCACACCACCTGCTCGTTGGCGGCATTGCGCACCACGGCCTGAGCGGGCAGCGTGAAGCCTTCGATGCGCTCGGCAAGCTGGGCAATCAGCGTCACGGGCTGGCCCACCGCGAGCGGCAGGGCTTGCCCTGCGCCAGCGGCTTGCAGGCGGAAGTTGACCGGCATCACGCCGTCGCGCAGCGCGCCACCCGCACCCACCAGTTGCAGGCGTGCGCCGGGCGCCTCGCGCAGCGAAGCGCCGGCCATGCGGGCCGGCAGCGCCGCGTCCGCGGTCGAGGCCTCGACCATCAGCCGGGAGGGATCGACAATCTCGAACAACAGTTCGCGGTCATCGGCCACCTGGCCGGCCACCGCCTGCGCACGGGCGATCACGCCCGAGACCGGGGCCACCAGTGCTTCGCGTGCGCCCAGGCTGGCGCCAATGCTTTTTTCTCGTGCGGACAGGCTTTGCAACTCGGCTTTCGCGGCCTCGATGTCCTTGCGCGGCACCGTGCCTTCCAGCGACTGCAGGCGTTCAACGCGCTGGGCGGCAAGCTGGCGGCTGCTGCGCAGTTCGGCCAGTTGCGCTTCCTGGTTTGCCTGGGCATAGGGTTCGGCATGGTGGCGAACATAGGCCAGCACCTCGCCTTTTCGCACTGCCTGTCCGGCGACGGGCAGGCCATGTGGGCCGGCCTCGACGCGGCCGCCATGCACCGCCTGCACGCGACCACCGGCATTCGGGTCCATCACCACGCGGCCCGCCAGCTCCACCGTGGCCTGTGCCTGCGAAGCGGCCACGATCTGCGTACGGATGCCCATGCGCCGCTGCGCGAGCATCGGCACGTTGACGCTGCCGTCGGGCAGGCGCATCAGCCCGTTGACATTCACAGCCTGCGGCGCATCGAGGTGTTCGCCGTTGGGGCCATGCGCGCCAGGGGCCGACCAGGCATTCCCAGCCGCCAGCATGTGGATGGCCGTCACAAGAATCGACACAGAAATCAGACGGGTGTTCATTGGGCGCCTCCTTGGGCTTTGCGGGAACGGCGGGTCCTCCAGGCGCTGGCCGCTGCCAACAACAGCATCACGAGCACGACCCAAACCACGTTGGGGATGCCGTGCCCGTCGCTGTGTCCAGCGCCATCGTGTGCATGTCCGTGGTCATCGCCACTGGCCGTGGTTGCCGGGCCTGTTTGCAGCGTCCCTTCCAGCAGGTCCGACTCCTCGCCGGCCAGGATCGTGACCACCAGCGGATGCGACCCCGGGGCCTTCAGCGCCTTGAGGAAAGCCGGGTCATCGACGGCGTAGTCGCCCATGTCCTCGTGGAACTTGGCGGTCGCCTTCGCCGTGCCGGATTCAACCTCGACCTGGGCTTTGAGCACCGGCTCGTTGGTCTCGAAGCGGTTGATGAGCATCGACAGCTCATCGCCCCGGAGGTGGGCGACCAGCTCGAAACTCTCGGAGCGGGCCTCCATGCGCGGCGCGGTGCTGGCGCTGCCTGCCGCCGCCGTGGGAGTGTCCAGGTGTTCGCCATTGGGGCCATGGGCGCCGGGCGCAGCCCAGGTACCCGCGCTGGAAAGAATCAGCAGGAAGGCCACCGCGGCGCCGGACAGCCATTGCTGCCAGCCACCGGACCACGAGCCACGTCGGGAAAGGGATAGGGAATTCATGGAAGGAGTCCGAGGGTTTGTTGCAGTTGGGCCTGGCTCAGGCCCAGCGCCGCTTGTTGGCGGGCCAGGGCGGCATCCGCCTGTGCGGCGGCATTGGCTGCGCGCAGCAGCTCGGGCAGCGGTGTTTCTCCAGCCTGGAACGATTTGTCGATGAGCTGGGTGCGCTCGCGCAGCAGCGCGGCGCGGTCGCGGGCGTCTTCGAGTTGGCGGGCAGCGTTGCGCATGGCCGAGCGGGCCAGGCCGAGGTCGGCTTCCTGGCGCTCGCGCAGTCGCAGTTCGGTGGTTTCAGCGACATCCAGTTCGCCCAGGGCAGCGGCTTGCAGCGGCGCATTGCGGCCATCGGTGCCAAAGGGGATGCGCACGCCAATGCCGATGCTGCGCTGAGTCGTCTGGCCGGTGCCCGGCGATTCTTCACGGTAGCGCAGCAGCAGCTCGGGCGGATCACGCCGGGATGTGTTGACCACGCCCACCCGCTTGCGCGCCCGTTCCACGGCCTGCGCGGCCAGTCGCAGTTCGGGGTGCACGTCACTGGTCGCAACGTCGAGTCCCGCCGATGGCGTGGATGGAGGTGCCATCTCCGGCATGGCCTCCAGGCCGGTCAGATTGCGCCACTGCGCCTGCGCACCCTGGCGCTTCTGGCGCACCTCGCCCGCCAGGGATTGGGCATCCAGCAGCTCGGCCCGCGCCGCCAGGGCATCGGCGCGCGCCAGGTCGCCGGCGCGGACACGGCGCTGCACGTCGTCGGACAGGCGCTGCAGGTATTGCACCTGGGCTTCGGCCGCATCGGCTTCGGCCTGGGCCGCCGACCAGCGCCAGGCCGCCTCGCGCACCAGGCCCGCCACCCGCAGGCGCGCGGCCTGGGTTTGCGCATCGGCAAGCTGGAGTTCGGCGCCAGCCGCAGCGGAACGTGCGTCGCGCTGACCAGGCAACCACAGCGGCAATGCGACGCCGATCTCGTTCTCGCGCCGCCCGACGTTGGTTTGCCAGCGGTCATTGCGGTGGTTGAGTTCGAGCGCCGGTGGCGCGGCCCAGAGGCTGGAGGCGGCGGTCTGCTCGGCCTGGGCGCGCCGGCCCTGGGCCTGAACTTCGCGTGCCTGCACGGCGCGCTGCCATGCGGCCTCCACGGCTTCGGCCAGGGTGACTCGGAGGTTGTCAGCCGGAGGGGCTGGGAGAGTTGGCGAAGGGGTTTGCGCGGCGGCGGGCAAGGCGCCCCCCACAGCCGCACAGCCTGCGATGGCGCAGGCCACGAACCAAGGAACGGGTTTCACGAAAGTCCTGACTCATTCGATGGCGATCCACAGGCACGCGATGCCTGCCCACATGGACATGCGCGGGCGGGCAAAGAGATGAGGGAATCGCCGGCTTGAAAACAGCCCGGCCGCGCGGGGAGCGCAGCGGGGGGAGGAGTTTTCAGAAGGTCAGGACAGCCGGGGGGGTCTTCGCGGGCCGTCGAGCACAGGCGGCGGCAGTGGCCATTCGTCCATCATGGGCGGACGCGCGGAACCGGTGGGAATGAGCGAGAAGGATGTGACAGCCCATAGGAAGGGGCTGCTCACGCCGCCATCGGCAACGACATGCTGCCGGGACTCGTCGGAGTCGTCCTGGACGACCGAGCCATCGTCATGGTGGTGGTGCGCCTCGCTCAGCGAGTGCATCGCCATATGCGCCACTTCGTGAACATCCGCGAATGCCGCAGCTTGCCCTCCTATGGCAAGGGACTGCCACAGCATGGAGAGCAACATCAGGGCAAGGGCGAACTTGCGGCGCATCATGCGATTCTAGTTTGCCAATGAATGCCAGAATGATTGAGGGGGAGGTGCATCGTCATGTGGTGGCCCGCTGCACCTCGACCGTGACATGCGACAGCTCGTGGATATGCGCCAGCAGCGCCTTGTAGTGCACGGGCTCCTTCGGTTCCCTGGCCATCAACGAAACGATGGCCGCGAAATGTCCCGGCCCCACCTGCCAGACATGCAGATCGGTGACATGGCTTCCGGTGGGCTCCATCGCCTCCCGAATCTCCTGCCGCACTTCCTGCCCCTCGGCGGCGGCGTCCAGCAGCACGCTGCCGGAGTCCTGGATCAGCCCCCATGACCAGCGGGCAATCACCAGCGCGCCAATCACGCCCATGAGCGGATCGGCCCAGAGCCAGCCATAGCTGCGGCCCAGCAGCAGCGCGACGATGGCCAGGATGGAGGTCAGGGCATCGGCCAGCACATGCACATAGGCCGCACGCAGGTTGTTGTCCCGTCCCTTGCCCGGCGCATGGTGATCGTCGTCGTGATCGTGGTGATGCCCATGCCCATGCGCATGACCGTGATGGGCATGGTGCGCGTGGTCATCCTTCAGCAGCCAGGCGCAGACCAGGTTGATGAGCAGCCCCACGACGGCCACGGCGATCGCCTGGTTGAAGTCGATCTGGATTGGCTGGGTCAGGCGCACCAGGCTTTCCCAGCCAATCAGCAAGGCGATCAGGGCCAGCACCACCGCGCTGGCAAATCCCGCCAAGTCTCCGAGCTTGCCCGTGCCGAAGGTGAAACGCGGATTGCCGGCATGCCGGCGCGCGAAACGGTAGGCCAGCGCGGTGATCAGCATCGCACCCGCATGGGTGGACATGTGCCAGCCGTCCGCCACCAACGCCATCGAGCCATAGACGGTGCCCGCAACGATTTCTACCAGCATCATGCTGGCCGTGAGCGCAATCACCAGCCATACCTTGCTCTCGTTGCGCTGGTGGTTAGCGCCGAGGAAGAAATGGTCGTGTGCGGGCGTGGTGGGGGCGTGGAGATTCATGGCTGAATTTCTGCAATGAGAGGCGCGGGCAACAAGGTCATTTCATGTAGGCCCGAATGACTTCGATCATTTCCTCGCCGCCCTGGTGGCGTTCCTTGTCGGTCGATGGCGCGATGACGTGCTCGCGCAGATGGTCTTCCATCACCTCCGCAGTCAGGCCGTTGACCGCGCCACGCACGGACGCGATCTGGCGCAGCACCTCGACACAGGCTGCATCTGCTTCCAGGGCGCGCTCGATGCCTTCAAGCTGACCCTTGATGCGGCGCACGCGCGCGATCAGCTTGGCTTTTTCTCGGGAAGTGTGGGACATGGCGAGGTCAGTCAATATAGCCTAGGGGGCTATATTACATTGACCATGCTCACCGCTGAGACGGGGTTTGGTCAAAACATGACCAGGCGGATGGGCTTCAAGGCAATTAGCGTCTGGCGGCACTGCGTGCCGGCACGCCCTGAGGCTCATTCAGTCATCACTGTTTTCTGACTCCGCTTGGCAGGAACAGATCGAATTTCCGAGACACTGTCTGGGAAATTGCCAACGCCGGGGATGTGGTTGCCAGCCCCGAAGACCTGGAAGGAAATTCGCCAGACAGTGTCTGGCGAATGGACTCAAGGGGCGTGAGCAATTGTCGTATCAGCGATACGACAATCTCCATCTCCATCCTGCGCCAGCAGCGCATCAAATGCCTGCACCACCTCCCGGCTGACAGCGCCTCCCGCGCACAGCGCAACCAGTTCACCCCGCAGGGATTCAATGATCGGGCTGCTCTCCATTCCACCGAGAGCTTGCGCTACCTGCTGCAGCACGCTTGGCAGTTCGGCGTGATCGCTGTCCGCTTCGATGCCTTGGATGACCTCCAGCGCCAGAGCCGGATCGCTGCGGTACAGCTCGGCCATTGCTTCACCATGGGGCCTGCTTCTTCTCATCTGCGCTCCATTGGCCCGGCTTGACTGCATCGCCGCACAGGCTCCACTCAATGTTGGGGAAGTTGGCCAACTCAAAAAATGAATCTCAGCCCGCCACCAGAATCCCCGGCGCATGCGCCCGCCGTGCAGGCTGCACCACGATCTTGACCTGCTGATCCAGCGACACCAGCGCCTGCATCAGCCGCTCCAGCGAGATGTTCTGGAGCTTGTAGCGGCGCACCTGCGACACCTTGGGCTGGGTCATGCCCGTGATCGCCGCCGCCTCGGTCTGGCTCAGACCGCGCTGGTCGATCAAGGTATTGAGCTTGAGCGCAAGCGCGGCCTTGGCCGTCAGTTCCTCGGCATCGTCAAAGCCTAGATCCATCAGCACGTTGTCGGTGCCTTGGGGATGCTCATTGCGAATCATCACTTTCTCCCGCTCGCCCCGTGACGGGCGAGCACTGCTTTCAGCCGCTTCTCGATCAACTCCACGTCCGGCTGCGGCGTGGCGATGCCGGACTTGGACTTCTTCTGGAACGCATGCAGCACATGCACCGCATCGCCCACCTTCACGGTGTAAACCGCCCGGAAGGTATCGCCCCGGTGGTCTTCCACAAGTTCGTACACGCCAGAGCCCAGCCCCTTCCAAGGCTTGGCCGAATCCGGCGTACTGCCCAACTGGACGATGAACAGCGCCACGCCCATGTCCTTCTGCACGTCGATGGGAAAGTCCTTGAAGTCCTTTTTCGAGGAGCCTTCCCAGTACAGCAGCTTTCGTTTCTGCTCCATGATCATATCCGTTCAGGTATAGATCGCAAGAGCCCGAATTGTCGTTTCAGCGGTACAACAATTCGGGCTAGCTGTTCAGGCGGTCGCTGCCTCGGCCGGCGCGCTGCGTCGAGTTCCTGCGATGGCCTGGCGCCGGTTTGCCACCAGCTCGGCCGCTGCGCGCACCGGCGCATCCTCGGTGTGGACGTAGCGCATGAACATGGCCACGGTCTTGTGCGCCGTCAGCGCCATTCCCACCTTGACCGGGATGCCCGAGTTAGCAATGTCGGTGGCCGAGCGGTGCCGAACGCCGTGCGTACCCACATGGGTCACGCCAGCGCGCTTGAGGATGCGCGTCCAGCCACCGTAATACTCGCCCGTGGTCATATGCTGTCCCGGATGGTTGGGGGACGGGAACACATGCGGGCAGCCATCCTGGCGCGGTGCGGTGGACAGCAGCCGGCAGGCTTCATCGCTCAAGGGCTTGGACATGCCGCCAGTCTTGCTGTCGGGCCAGACCACACGCCTGTTCTCCAAGTCCACCCAATCCCACTGCAGCGTGACGATCTCCGAGCGGCGGGCCGCAAACTCGAATTGCAGCCGGATCGCCAGCGGAAGAACCGCATGGTCTAGGCCCAGCCCGTCGGTTTCCAGAAAATCGAGATGCCGGAACAGCTTGCCCATTTCCTCATCGCTGATGAGGTGCGTGGCCTTGCCATCGGGGTAGGTCGGGACATGGCGGCACGGATTGGTGCCGTCAGGCCGGTAGCCCCACACCTCGGCCAAGTTGAACATCTTGCGCATCACGCTGAATGTGCGGTTCGCCTCGGCCGGCTTGTGCGCCATCTTCTTCATCGTTCCGGCCACATCCGGGCGCTTCACGTCCTGCACCTTCATGCGACCCAGCATCGGGATGATGTTGCGGTCGATGACGCCTTGGTAGCCGTCCTGCGTGCTGGGCTTGTTGCGCTGCTTGGAGTGATCCTCCATGAACTTCTCGCACAACTCCTTGACCGTGGGGGCCTTGCGCGCCGCTGCCTTGTCGGCGGCCGGGTCGCTGCCCCGGCGCACCTGCGCCAGCCACTCCTGCGCCAGCGAGCGGGCTTGCTCGACGGTCAGTTCCCCGAACAGGCCCAGGGCGGGCTTGCGCCGCTCACCGGCGTTCGTGCGGTACTGGAGCATGAACACCTTGCGGCCGGCTGGTGTAATCTTGCACAGGAAGCCGGGCACCAGCGTGTCCCGGAGTTCGACGGCCTGAGCCTGGGGTTGCGCCGCCTCAACAGCGGTCTTGGTGAGCTTGGTTTTCGCCATGATGACTCCTCGGAAAGACCCGTTTCCCAGGAGCCTCATAGGGGCCAGCAGAGGGGAAGCCGGGTCAGGTTTCGGAAAGCACCGGCATATGTTGAACTCGCCTAAGTTATTGATAAACCTGCTGTATCGGGCTTCGGCGTAGTCCAGCGAAGTTCGGTGCTGGAGTCATGGTGAAATGAAAAAAGCCCGCAGGCGGTGCCTGCGGGCCGGGGTCTGTCAGGCGCTGGGCGCCGGCAGCGCCAGTGCGCTCAGTTCACGAGCTGGGCCAGTTCGCCCGCAGCGTACTTCTTGGCCATCTGCTCCAGGCTGTAGCCCTTGATCTTGCCGCCCTGGCCTTCGCAACCGAATTCCAGGTAACGCGCCTTGCAGACCTGCTTGGCGGCTTCGCGCGCGGGCTTGAGCCATTCGCGGGCGTCAAACTTGTCGGGGTTCTCGGCCAGGAACTTGCGCACCGCGCCGGTCATCGCCAGGCGGATGTCGGTGTCGATGTTCACCTTGCGCACGCCGTACTTGATGGCTTCCTGGATTTCCTTGACGGGCACGCCGTAGGTTTCCTTCATCTTGCCGCCGTACTGGTTGATGATGGCCAGCAGTTCCTGGGGCACGGAGGAGGAGCCGTGCATCACCAGGTGGGTGTTGGGGATGCGGGCGTGGATTTCCTTGACGCGGGAAATCGCCAGGATGTCGCCCGTGGGGGGGCGGCTGAACTTGTAAGCACCGTGGCTGGTGCCGATGGCGATCGCCAGGGCGTCCAGCTGCGTGGCCTGCACGAACTGGGCGGCTTCCTCGGGGTCGGTCAGCATCTGGCTGTGGTCCAGCTTGCCTTCGGCGCCGATGCCGTCTTCCTCGCCGGCTTCACCGGTTTCCAGGTTGCCCAGGCAGCCCAGTTCGCCTTCGACAGTGGCGCCGATGCGGTGGGCCATGGCCACGACCTGCTTGGTGACATCCACGTTGTAGTCGAAGGACGAAGGCGTCTTGCCGTCGCTCATCAGCGAGCCGTCCATCATCACCGAGCCGAAGCCCAGGTTCAGCGCGCCCTGGCACACCTCGGGGGTGGTGCCGTGGTCCTGGTGCATCACCAGGGGGATGTGGGGGTACATCTCGGCGGCGGCCTGGATCAGGTGCTTGATGAAGGGCTCACCAGCGTACTTGCGGGCGCCGGCGCTGGCCTGCAGGATCACGGGTGCGCCGACTTCGTCAGCCGCAGCCATCACGGCCTGGACCTGCTCCAGGTTGTTCACGTTGAAGGCGGGTATGCCATAGCCGTTTTCGGCGGCATGGTCGAGCATTTCACGCATCGAGATCAGAGGCATGGTCGTGGTCCGGTCAAAAAAGTTGGAATGTAGCGCGGCCGTAACCGCGTCGTAACCGCCGATTTTAACCGCCCCTACCCCGGCTGACCATGGCACGGCGCAATCGCCCGCCAGCCCGCTGGGGTGGGCGCCCGCGCCGCCCTCAGGGCACGCGGCAGATCTGCAGCATGTTGGTGCCGCCGGGCTGGCCCATGGGCTCGCCGCAGGTGATGGCGTAGACATCGCCGGACTGCACGATGCCGCGCATGCGCAGGTGGCTTTCGGCCTGCACCAGGGCGGTGTCACGCTCAGCGCTGGTGTCCATCAGCAGCGGGCGCACATTGCGGTACAGCGCCATCTTGCGCTGGGTGCTGACCTTGGGGGTCAGCGCGTAGATGGGCGTGTGGATGCGGTGGCGGCTCATCCACAGCGCGGTCGAGCCGCTGTCCGTCATCGCCACGATGGCCTTGGCCCCCAGTTTGTGGGCCGTGAACAGCGCGCCCAGGGCGATGGCCTGGTCGATGCGGGTGAATTCGCGCTCGCCGAACTGGGCGTCCTGGCTGCGGTCCTCGGCCGCCTCGGCGGCGGCGCAGATGTGGGCCATCTCGCGCACGGTCTCCAGCGGGTACTTGCCGGCCGCGGTCTCGGCGCTGAGCATCACGGCGTCCGTGCCGTCGAGCACGGCGTTGGCCACGTCACTGACCTCGGCGCGCGTGGGCACGGGGTTGGTGATCATGCTCTCCATCATCTGGGTCGCGGTGATCACCACCTTGTCCATGTCGCGCGCCATGCGGATCATCTTCTTTTGCAGTGCCGGCACGGCGGCGTTGCCCACCTCCACGGCCAGGTCGCCACGCGCCACCATGATGCCGTCCGAGGCCTTGAGGATTTCCTCCAGCAGCGGGATGGCCTCGGCACGCTCGATCTTGGCGATCAGGCCGGGGCGGTGGCCGCTGCCGGCGCAGGCCACGGTGCACAGCTGGCGCGCCATTTCCATGTCGGTGGCGTTCTTGGGAAAGCTGACCGCCACGTAGTCGGCGCCCAGGGCCATGGCGGTCTTGATGTCCTCCATGTCCTTGGCCGTCAGCGCCGGCGCCGTCAGGCCGCCGCCCTGCTTGTTGATGCCCTTGTTGTTGGACAGCTCGCCGCCGATGGTCACCGTGGTGTGCACGGCATCGCCCAGCACGCGCTCCACGGTCAGCACGATCAGGCCGTCGTTGAGCAGCAGCACGTCGCCTGCCTTCACATCGCGCGGCAGCTCCTTGTAGTCCAGGCCCACGCCCTGCAGGTCGCCCGGCTCCTTGCGGCTGGCGTCCAGCACGAAACTGGCGCCCGCCACCAGTTGCACCTTGCCGTCGGCGAACTTGCCGACGCGGATCTTGGGGCCTTGCAGGTCGGCCATGATGGCCACTTCGCGCCCGGCCAGCACGGCCGCCTCGCGCACGGCCTTGGCGCGGTCGATGTGGTCCTGGGCGGTGCCGTGGCTGAAGTTCAGGCGCACCACGTTCACGCCCGTGGCAATCATCTTGGCGAGCAGATCCACCTCGCTCGAGGCGGGGCCCAGGGTGGCCACGATCTTGGTGGCACGGCGGATGTACAGGTCTTGCAGGCTCATCAAACAGGTCTCTCTTGGGGGGTTAATCGCGCATCAGGGCTTCGATCTCGGCCACCTCCACGGGCACGCCGCGGGTGATCAGCTCGCAGCCCGTGTCGGTCACCACGGCATCGTCTTCGATGCGGATGCCGATGTGGTGGAAGGCTTCCGGCACGCCGGGCGCTGGGCGCACGTAGATGCCGGGCTCGATGGTGGTGACCATGCCGGCCCGCAGGATGCGGCTGGGCCGAGTGGTCACCACCTGGCCGCTGAGCGCATCGGTGTGCTGCGTGCTCTGGTCGATCTCGCTCGGCTCCACGTAGCTGCCACAGTCGTGCACGTCCATGCCCAGCCAGTGGCCGGTGCGGTGCATGTAGAACTGGAAGTAGGCGCGCTGCGCGATCACGTCCTGGGCCGTGCCATACACGTTGCGGTCCAGCAGCCCCACGTCCAGCATGCCCTGCGCCAGCACGGCCACGGCGGCATCGTGCGCATCGCTGAAGCGGCTGCCGGCCTTGGTCACCGCCACCGCGGCCTTCTGGCTGGCCAGCACCAGCTGGTACAGATCGCGCTGCGGGCCGCTGAACTGGCCGTTGGCCGGGAAGGTGCGGGTGATGTCGCTGGCATAGCCGTCCAGCTCGCAGCCGGCGTCGATCAGCACCAGCTCGCCGGCGCGCACGGGCGCCTTGTCGGCGCGGTAGTGCAGCACACAGGCATTGGCACCGGCGGCGACGATGGATTCATAGGCCACGCCATTGGCGCCGCCCTGGCGGAATTCGTGCAGCAGCTCGGCGTCCAGGTGGTATTCGCACACGGCCTCACCGGCGCGCAGCATGCGGGCCGAGCGCTGCATGGCACGGATGTGGGCGCGGGCGCTGATCTGGCCGGCGCGGCGCATGAGGTCCAGCTCGTGCGCGTCCTTGACCAGGCGCATCTCGTCCAGCAGCGTGCAGACATCGCCCTGCGCCGCCGGGCACAGCGCCCCGGCGCGGGTGCGGGCGCGCACCTGGCCCAGCCAGCCTTCGACGCGCGCGGCCAGCCCCTCGTGGGTGGCAAACGGCCACCAGACCGTGGCCTGGTTTTCCAGCAGGCGCGGCAGGCGCGTGTCGATGTCGTCGATGGACAGGGCCTCGCTCACGCCCAGGGTCTGCACCGCGGCCTGCGGGCCCAGGCGGTAGCCGTCCCAGATCTCGCGCTCCAGGTCCTTGGGCTGGCAGAACAGGGTGCTGCTGCCATCAGCCCGCAGCACCAGGCAGGCACCGGGTTCGGTGAAGCCCGTCAGGTAGTAGAAGTAGCTGTCATGCCGGTACAGATAGCTGTTGTCGCGGTTGCGACCGCGCTCCGGTGCCGTGGGAATGATGGCGATGCCGCCATCGCCCAATTGGGCGGCCAGGCGGGCGCGGCGTTGTGCGTAAACAGAAGTCATGCCACCGATGGTACTGCGCCCGAATGCCCCTGCGCGCCAGGGTTCAGGCCCACAGCAGGCTGACACCGGCCAGCATCAGCAAGGCGCACACCAGCCACTGCAGGGCCCGCTGCGGCAGCGGCGGCGGATGCCGCGCCACCAGCCACGTCACGGCGGCCACCACGGGCAGGGCCACCGCACTGACCAGCACCGAGGACCAGGCCAGCTCGCCCATGGCGATGACCACCCCCAGGCGCAGCACATTGCCCATCAGGAACAGGGCCAGCAGGCTCTGGCGCACCACCAGCGGCGACAGCGGCTGGCGGTACAGGTGGTAGACCAGGGGCGGGCCGGACGTGGAAAACAAGCCGCCCAGCACGCCCGCCAGCCCCCCGGCCAGCCACGTCGACGGCCAGGGCGAGGGGGCCGTGCGCTGCGCCTTCTGCAGCAGCAGGACCACGGCGCACAGCACGATGGCCGCGCCCAGGATCATGCGCAGCACGCCCAGGGCGCTGCCGCTGAGCCAGTGCAGCAGCGCCAGCCCCAGCAGCGTGCCCAGCAGGCTGGTGATGGCCAGCGGCTGGAGCACGTCCCAGCGTGGCTCGAACGGGTGGCTGCGCAGATAGACCGCGCCGTTGACCAGCGACAGCAGGCAGGCCACGTTGGCGGCATCGGCAATCGGCATCAGCTGCAAGGCCCCGGCCACGCCCACAAAGATCAGTCCAAAGGCAAAGCCCGTGAGGTTCTGGCACATCGACGCCAGGGCCACCACCACGAACAATTGCGCGTATTCCCACACCACCATCTCGGGTCTCCCATGCGGCGCCCCCGGGCCCCGCCGCGGCGGCATGCGCCGCATCCAATAAAAAAAGGAGCTGCACGCGGTCGTACTGCCAGGGTTTCAAAGCTCTAAGCCTTGAAAACCTCGGCGCAGCGCGCGCTACTCGCTCTTTTTTATGTAGCCTGGTTCAAGGCCGCCAGGCGCTCGGGCGTGCCCACATCGGTCCAGCGGCCGGTGTACAGCGAGGCCCCGCAGCGCCCCGCATCCATGGCCTGGCGCAGCAACGGCGCCAGCGGCGCGGCCACGCCCTGCGGGTTGCCGGCGGCGATGTCGCACCAGGGCGCGGCAAACAGCGCGGCCTTGAGCAGGGCGATGGTGCTGTAGGTGTAGCGCGGTGCCGCACCGGCCTGGCTGGCCGGTGCGGGCGGCAGGTTCAGCGCGCGGCCCGTGCCGCTGCCGGGCGTGCTTTCCTGCAGGCCAAAGTCGCCACCCGGGTGGTGCGCCGGGTTGGGCACCAGCCACACATGGGCCAGATCGTCGGACGCGGCAAAGGCCTGCGCCTGGGCCGCGTCGAAAACGAAGTCCGGCGCGTACACATCGCCTGCGGCCAGCCAGAACGCGGCGCCCAGTCGGGGTACGGCGCGGGCAATGCCGCCGGCGGTTTCCAGGGCCTGGCCGAAGTCGTCCTGCTCGTGCGAGTACTGCAGCTGCAGGCCCTGGGCGGGCCAGACGGCATCCAGGTGCGCAGGGATCTGGGCGCCCAGCCAGGCGGTGTTGACCAGCACCTGGCGCACGCCATCGCGCTGCAGGGCCCCCAGGTGCCAATCCAGCAGGGCACGGCCTTGCACCGTCAGCAAGGGTTTGGGGGTGGTGTCGGTCAGGGGGCGCATGCGCTCGCCGCGGCCGGCGGCCAGCAGCATGGCGGGAAGGGAGGCAAAAGTCATGGCGTAGCAGTTTTCTCTGGCGTGCGCAGGCACGCAGCAGCCCACACTGTAGGCGATGCAGGGGGCTATGTAATCGACTGGAAACCGCCGCCAGCCCACACCGGTAAAATCCCGCAATTCTTTGCACCAACACCAACCCCGGAGCCAATCTCCCATGGCAAACACCCCGATGATGGCCAACGCAATCCGTGCGCTGGCAATGGACGCCGTTCAACAAGCCAACTCCGGTCACCCCGGCGCCCCCATGGGCATGGCCGACATGGCCGTGGCGCTGTGGAGCCGCCACCTGCAGCACAACCCCGCCAACCCCCTGTGGGCCAACCGTGACCGCTTCATCCTGTCGAACGGCCACGGCTCGATGCTGATCTACGCGCTGCTGCACCTGAGCGGCTACGACCTGCCCCTGCAAGAGCTGAAGAACTTCCGCCAGCTGCACAGCAAGACCGCCGGCCACCCCGAAGTGGGCATCACCCCCGGCGTGGAAACCACCACCGGCCCCCTGGGTCAGGGCATCACCAATGCCGTGGGCTTCGCCCTGGCGGAAAAGCTGCTGGCCGCCGAGTTCAACCAGCCCAAGCACGCCATCGTCGACCACCACACCTTCGTGTTCATGGGTGACGGCTGCCTGATGGAAGGCATCAGCCACGAAGCCGCCGCCCTGGCCGGCGCCTGGAAGCTGAACAAGCTGATCGCCCTGTGGGACGACAACGGCATCTCCATCGACGGCCAGGTCACGCCCTGGTTCGGCGACGACACCCCCGCGCGCTTCGAAGCCTACGGCTGGAACGTGATCCGCGCCGTGGACGGCCACAACGTGGACGCCGTGGACGCCGCCATCGCCCTGGCCAAGAAGAGCAAGGACAAGCCCACACTGATCTGCTGCAAGACCAGCATCGGCAAGGGCTCGCCCAACCGCGCCAACACCGCCAAGGCCCACGGCGAACCCCTGGGTGCCGACGAAATCGCCCTGACCCGCGCCGCCCTGGGCTGGACGCACGCGCCCTTCGAGATCCCCGCCGAGGTCTACGCCGACTGGGACGCCAAGGCCGCCGGCCAGAAGGCCGAAGCCGCCTGGAACAAGAAGTTCGCGGCCTACGCCAAGGCCTTCCCCGCCCAGGCCGCCGAATTCACCCGCCGCATGGCCGGTGAGCTGCCCGCCAACTTCCTGCAAGTGGCCGCCCAGATCGCCTCCGACGCGCATGACGCCGGCGCCACCGTGGCCAGCCGCAAGGCCAGCCAGCTGGCCCTGGAAGGCCTGACCGCCGCCCTGCCCGAACTGCTGGGCGGCTCGGCCGACCTGACTGGCTCCAACCTGACCAACACCAAGTCCACCCCCGCCTTCCGCGTGGATGCCAAGGGCGCCGTGGTCAAGACCGAAGCCGGCCAGATCGGCCGCCACATCAACTACGGTGTGCGCGAATTCGGCATGGCCGCCATCATGAACGGCATTGCGCTGCACGGTGGCTTCATCCCCTACGCCGGCACCTTCCTGACCTTCTCCGACTACAGCCGCAACGCCATCCGCATGGCGGCCCTGATGAAGCAGCGCGTGGTGCACGTGTTCACGCACGACTCCATCGGCCTGGGCGAAGACGGCCCCACCCACCAGTCCATTGAGCACGCCGCCTCGCTGCGCCTGATCCCCGGCCTGGACGTGTGGCGCCCCGCCGACACCACGGAAACCGCCGTGGCCTGGACTGTGGCCCTGAGCCAGAAGCACAAGCCCACGGCCCTGCTGCTGAGCCGCCAGAACCTGGCCTACGCACCCAAGAGCGAAGACGCGCTGGACCACATCGCCAACGGTGCCTACGTGCTGTCCGAGCCCAAGGATGTGGGCCTGAAGGGCAAGGCCCAGGCCGTGATCATCGCCACCGGCTCCGAAGTGCAGCTGGCCCTGGCCGCGCAAAAGCAGCTGGCCGCCCAGAAGATTGCCGTGCGCGTGGTCTCCATGCCCAGCACCACCACCTTCGACAAGCAGGACGTGGCGTACAAGACCAGCGTGCTGCCCGCCGGCCTGCCCCGCATCGCCGTCGAAATGGGCGTGACCGACTTCTGGTGGAAGTACGGCTGCGCCGCCGTGGTGGGCATCGACACCTACGGTGAATCGGCCCCCGCGCCCGTGCTGTTCAAGCACTTCGGCTTCACCGCCGAAAACGTGGCCGCCACCGTGATCGAGGCGATCCAGCGCAACAAGTAATCACGACTGAAACACCCGCCCACGCCTTGGCCGAGGCGGGTGTTTTACGTACAGTGACCCGGTTTTGTTTTCACATTCCATAGCAACGAGGCAACTATGACTATCAAGGTTGGCATCAACGGTTTTGGCCGCATCGGCCGCAACGTGCTGCGCTCTGCAGTGCAAAACTTCTCCGACATCGAGATCGTTGGCATCAACGACCTGCTGGAGCCCGACTACCTGGCCTACATGCTGAAGTACGACAGCGTGCACGGCCGTTTCGAAGGTGAAGTCGCCGTGGAAGGCAACACCCTGATCGTCAACGGCAAGAAGATCCGCCTGACCCAGGAACGCGATCCCGCCGCCCTGAAGTGGAACGAAGTCGGCGCCGACATCGTGATCGAGTCCACCGGCCTGTTCCTGACCGACGAAACCGCGCGCAAGCACATCGCCGCAGGCGCCAAGAAGGTCATCATGTCGGCCCCTTCGAAGGACGCCACCCCCATGTTCGTGTTCGGCGTGAACGACAAGACCTATGCCGGCCAGGACGTGATCTCCAACGCCTCGTGCACCACCAACTGCCTGGCCCCCGTGGCCAAGGTGCTGAACGACAAGTGGGGCATCAAGCGTGGCCTGATGACCACCGTGCACGCTGCCACCGCTACGCAAAAGACCGTGGACGGCCCTTCGAACAAGGACTGGCGCGGCGGCCGTGGCATTCTGGAAAACATCATCCCCTCCAGCACTGGCGCTGCCAAGGCCGTGGGCGTGGTGATTCCTGAGCTGAACAAGAAGCTGACCGGCATGTCCTTCCGCGTGCCCACCTCCGACGTGTCCGTGGTCGACCTGACCGTGGAACTGAACGCCGAAGCGTCCTACGAAGAAATCTGCGCCGAAATGAAGGCCCAGTCGCAAGGCGCGCTGAAGGGCGTGCTGGGTTACACCGAAGACAAGGTGGTGGCCACCGACTTCCGCGGCGAAACCTGCACCTCCGTGTTCGACGCCGAAGCCGGTATCGCCCTGGACAAGACCTTCGTCAAGGTCGTGGCCTGGTACGACAACGAGTGGGGCTACTCCAACAAGTGCCTGGAAATGGTGCGCGTGGTGGCCAAGTAATCTTCCGGATTACCTGCCAAAAACAGGCTCTAGCGCTTGCCCATCAAGCGCTGGCAGCTATGAAAAAAGCCAAGTCATCGACTTGGCTTTTTTTGTGCCATGGCCCCCAGGGCCGGTGGCGGCGCCTCAGCGCAGGATGGCAATGCTGCCCTCGTCCACGTAGTACATGAACTCCTCGCGTGCCAGGGTCACCGTGACCGGCTGGCCCTCGCTGGTCCAGGACACCACCATGCTGGCCAGGGCCACGTCCACCTGCACTTCCTGCCCTTGGGGGATATCGTCCAGCGGGCCATCGCCCACGCGGTGCTGGACCCGGCCTTCGATGCGTGCCTGAAAGCGTTCGGGCAACTGGGTGATGGCGTCGGTCTCTGGGATTGTTGTCATAGGTTCCTCCTAGTTTGCGGGGCGCGGCCGTGGGCGGCGCTGGGCCTGCCATCTGAACATGCCGCGCGCGCCCTGTCTGTCAGCCAGGGGGCCGTATCACCGCCCCGACCGCAGGAACCCAGGCCCACAGACGCACCGTTCTGCATCCATGTTTTCGCACTGTTTCAGTGCGATATGCGATAAAAACCACTGATCTATGCAATTTAATCATTTTTATGCGATTCATTTAGGCAAATACACGCAAAAAGCACCTTAAAAGTGCAATTGCACGGCATCTATGCACAAATGCGGTGCAACCCATGCGCACGGCTTTCATAATTCCTGGCAATGCCCTGCAGCGCCCCCGGCCCTGCGACCGGGCACACGGCCCCGCCATCCGGGCCCTGCACGCCGCCTGTCTGGGCGGCGTTTGCACGTCTGGCGGGTCGGCACGCCATTCAACGAGAGAGCCACACCGCCATGCGCCAGGAACACGACTTTTTGGGTCCCAAGGACATCCCCGACCACGCCTACTGGGGCGTGCACTCCGCCCGGGCGGTGGAGAACTTCCCCATCACCGGCCACACCGTGGCGCAGATGCCGGCCCTGGTGCGCGCCCTGGCGCATGTGAAGCAGGCCGCGGCCGCCGCCAACCTGCGCCTGGGCGTGATCAGCCAGACCCAGGCGGATGCGATTGCCCAGGCCTGCCAGCGCCTGATCGCCGGCCAGCACCATGAGCAGTTCGTGGTGGACGTGATCCAGGGCGGGGCCGGCACCTCGACCAACATGAACGCCAACGAGGTGATCGCCAACCTGGCGCTGGAAATCCTGGGCCTGCCCAAGGGTCGCTACGACGTGATCCACCCCAACGACCACGTCAATGCCTCGCAGTCCACCAACGATGCCTACCCCACGGCGGTCAAGCTGGCCACCTACTTCGGCATCCAGGACCTGCTGGCGGCACTGGCCGCCCTGCGCGGCGCCTTCCAGGCCAAGGCCGGGGAGTTCGCCCACATCCTCAAGATCGGCCGCACGCAGCTGCAGGATGCGGTGCCCATGACCTTGGGCCAGGAGTTCACGGCCTTTGCCCAGATGATTGCCGACGATGAACAGCGCCTGCGCGAATCGGCGACCCTGATGTGCGAGATCAACCTCGGCGGCACCGCCATCGGCACCGGCATCAACGCCCCCGTGGGCTATGTGGACGTGGTGGTGCCCACGCTGGCCACGCTGTCCGGCGTGCCCGTGGTCAAGGCGCGCGACCTGATCGCCGCCACCGGCGACACCGGCGCCTTTGCCGACATCTCCGGCATCCTCAAGCGCATCGCCGTCAAGCTGTCCAAGATCAGCAACGACCTGCGCCTGCTGTCCTCCGGCCCGCAGGCCGGCGTGGGCGACATCCGCCTGCCCGCACGCCAGGCCGGCTCGTCCATCATGCCGGGCAAGGTCAACCCGGTGATCCCGGAAGTGGTGAACCAGGTCTGCTTCGAGGTCATCGGCAATGACGCGGCCATCACCATGGCCGTGGAAGGCGGGCAGCTGCAGCTCAACGCCTTCGAGCCACTGATGGCCTGGGCCCTGCACCAGAGCCTGAGCCACCTGGGCCGCGCCTGCCACACCCTGCAGCGCAACTGCGTCGAGGGCATCGAGGCCAACACCGCCCTGCTGGACGCGCGCATCCACGAGTCGGTGACGCTGGTGACCGCCCTCAACCCCCTGATCGGCTACGAGAAGGCCGCCCAGATCGCCAAGACGGCCATGGCCTCGGGCAAGCCCATCGCCCTGGTGGCCGAGGAGCTGGGCATCATGGACCAGGCGCAGATGCGCGCGCTGCTGGTGGCCGACAAGCTGACCACGCCCGGCGCGCTGACGGCCGCGGTGGCCTGAACCAGAAGGCACCGCAGGCCAGCCCTGCATGGGCCCGGCCCATGAAAAAAGCCATGGCCTCTCGGCCATGGCTTTGGGGTACAGAAACTGTCGGTGGCGGTGTGGGAATCAGCCGTTGGTGCCGGTGGCCGCGTCGTCCACCCCGCGCACGCTTTCACGGCCGTTCTTGTCGCGCAGCTTGTCCAGATCGGCTTCCACGGTGCGGCGCAGCTTTTCCAGCGCGGCATTGAATGCGTCCTTGACCTTTTCCGCCTCGGCATTCACGGCCACCGGGGGGCGGCCGTTGGCCCGGGTTTCCAGCACGCACTTCTTGCCCGGGCCGCCCGTGGCTTTCAGGGCGTCCACCCCGGTCAGGAATACCTCGACGCGCACCACATGCTCCTTGAGCCGGGCCAGTTTGGTGTTGATTTCCTCATGGGCCCATGTCTCCAGCGAATCGCCACCCTGGATGGTTGCGTCGGTATGGACTTGTACTTGCATGCATCTCTCCTTATCACCAAATGCCGTGCCGTTGATCGCACGGCGGGTTTTGCTGAGGCCAGCGGAAATCAGGTTGCTGCACACATCCTAGCAGCGCTGCAGCCACCTGCCGCCCGACAACCACAGTGTGGGGTCAAAAACTGCCGCCGCAAGTCAGTCCAGGGCGCCTGATTGACCCGGATCAACCCGACCACTGCCGCCGCGACGTCAGCCCATCGCCACATGCCGGCCCAATCGCGGGGCCGGATACACTCAAAATACATAGCACGCTTAATAGTCTGGATAAAGCCATCGCGCGGTGTTCTGCGGCAGTTGCGGCAGCTCTCCTACATGACAAAACCCGGGGACGCGGTTACAAACCCAAGCATCGCCATCCCTGCCGTGCCTGTCGCCATGTCCCCTCCTGCCTCGCGCCGCCTCAAGATCGGGCTGTCCGCCTGCTTCTCCCACGCCGACCCCAGCCGCCCGCTGTTCACCGGCAAGACCCTGCAGTACGTGGAGCAGTCGATCGCGCACTGGATCATGTCCTCGGGCGCGATGGTGGTGATGGTGCCCTGCCCCATGGGCGAAACCGCCAAGGGCGATGTGACCCTGGCGCATTACGCGCAATGGCTGGACGGCGTGGTCATGCACGGCGGCGCCGATGTCTGGCCTGGCAGCTATGGCGAGGAGCCGCTGCGCCCCGAATGGCTGGGCGACCGCGTGCGCGACCTGTACGACCTGGCCGTGGTCGAGGCCTTCAGCCAGGCGGGCAAGCCCATCTTCGGGGTGTGCCGCGGGCTGCAGCTGATCAACGTGGCCTTTGGCGGCACGCTGTACCAGGACATCCTGACCCAGGTGCCGGGCGCGCAGATGCACCGCAATGCCACCACCTACGACCGGCACCAGCACGACATCCACATCGTCAAGGGCTCGCGCCTGGCTCAGCTCTACCCCAACACCTACATGGCGCGGGTCAACAGCATCCACCACCAGGGCATCAAGGACGTGGCGCCCGGCTTCGAGGTGGAGGCCTGGAGCGTGCCCGACCACATCCCCGAGGCCATCTACCGCCGGGCCCCGGGCCAGAGCTACATCGCCGCCACGCAGTGGCACCCGGAGTTTCATCACCCGGACAGCCCCATCATCGACAGCAACGTGCTGCTGGGTGACTTTCTGACTGCCTGCCAGCGTGCCAAGTTCCAGCCTGCGGTGGGCCACAGCCCGTTCCGCATCCGCGACCGCGCCGCGCGCCTGCTGCGCCGGGCACTGCTGCGCAGGCGCTAAAAAAAGGAGCAGCCCGCGCGCGTCTTGCGGTGATTTCGCATACAAAACGCAGCAAAAACCAGTAAACACGCGCGCTAACCGCTCACTTTTTCACCAGTCCCACCGCAGCGAGGCCGCCGACCCGTCGCTCAGGCGCTGTCGCCCACCAGGCCCTGCGGGGCACGCGCCGCCGCGCGGCGGGCGCGGCGCTTGCGCTCCCAGATGACGATGCCGGTGACCGACAGCATCACCACCATCAGCCCCATGACCGACATCAGGATGCGCCCGGGCAGGCCCAGGATGCGGCCGGAGTGCAGGGGCAGCTGCAGCTGCACGAAGACATCGGCCGCCGTGCCATGCCAGGGGCGGTGCTGGCCCAGCACCGCGCCGTCCTCGGCGCTGACGTAGAGGTTCGACAGCCCCATGCCCTGCGCGCCCAGCTCGTTGCTGGGGTCGAAGAAGGAGACGTTGTAGAACGGGAAGTCGCCGCCGTACCAGATGCCCCCGGGCGGGTGCTCGAAGCCCTGGCGCTCGGCTTCCGCGCGCGCGATGTCGATCGCCTGGGCGAACGAGATCTTGGGTTCAATGAAGCTGCCGAACGGCGCGGGCGTCAGCGTTTCGTAGGGGCCCGGCGTGGTGGTCGAGATCTGGCGCATCACCGGGTAGAACACCTCGCGGTACAGGTTCAGCGAGAACGAGGTGAAGGACACCACGATGATGATCAGCCAGACCCACAGCCCCCCGGCCCGGTGCAGGTCGAAGTTGAGCTTGTAGCCGCCGGCACGCCAGCGCACCACCCATGCGGGCTGCCAGCGGGCCCACCACGAGCGCGCCGGTGCGGGTGCCGCGCGCGCACTGCGCACGGCCGCCAGGCGGCGCGGCAGCGTCAGGTACAGGGCCACGAAGCTGTCGATCAGCCACATCAGCGCCACGCCCCCCATCAGCCAGAAGCCCCAGCGGTCACTGCCCCAGAAAGCCGGCATGTGCAGGCTTTCGTGCAGGTGGCGCAGCCAGGGCATGAGGTTGCGCTGGCTCAGCACCAGGCTCTTGGAGTTGCGCTGGCCCGTCACCTGGGCGGTCACGGGGTCGACGAACACGTTGTTGTAGCCCAGGACATAGGGCGCGCCGGTCGCCGGGTCCTTGCGCGGACGCACCAGGAACGAGGCGGCATGGCCTTCCTCCAGCCCCAGGGTCATGTACGACACCTCGGCGCGCGGATCGTGCGCCTCCACGGCCGCGGCCAGCACCAGCGGGTCCTGCAGCGCACCCCGGCCGGGCGTGTGCATGATGTCGGCGTTCAGCCACTCGTCGATCTCGTGGTCCCAGGAAATCACGGCGCCGGTGGCCCCGGCGACGATGAGGAACAGCGCCACCGTCAGGCCCAGCCAGCGGTGGACCACGGTCCAGAATTCACGCATGCGAGCCTAGCCTCAGAAGTCCACGCTGGCGCTGAGCGTGAAGGTGCGGGGCGCGCCCTGGACCAGGTAGCCGTTGGCGGCATAGCCCCCCACGGACGCCCAGTAGCTGAGGTCGGCCACGTTGTCGATGCGGGCGTTCAGCGTGACCAGCTTGCCGCTGACCTCCATCAGGTAGCGCGCACCCAGGTCCAGGCGGGTCCAGGCGGGCACGCGCAGGGTGTTGGCGGCATTCGCCTGCTGCGCCCCGGTGTAGATGGCGCGGGCGTTGAGCGACAGGCCGTGCACGCCGGGCACATCCCATTCCGCACCCAGGTTGGCCTGGCTGCGCGGGACCCCCACCACACGGCGGCCGTCGTTGGCCTGGTTGGCGGTGGAGCGGTAGGTGGCGTCCAGCAGGGTCAGGCCCCCCAGCACCCGCAGGCCCTTGACCGGTTCACCAAACAGGTTGAATTCCAGGCCCCGGTTGCGCTGCTCGCCAAACACGCCATAGACGTTGTTCTCCACATAGGCGCTGGGCATGTCGGTGGTGAAGAAGGCGACGCTGCCGCCGATGCGGCCGCCGTCGTACTTCAGGCCCACTTCCTTCTGGCGCGAGACATAGGGCGCGAACACCTGCCCGGCATTCAGCACCGGCTGGCCGCCATTGGTCGCGGGCGCCGTGCCGCCCTTGACCAGGCCTTCGATGTAATTGGCATACAGCGACAGGTCGGGACGCAGCTTGAACACGGCACCGGCCACCGGCGTCACACGGCTTTTCTCGTACTGGCCCGAACTGGCGCCCGTGGTGGCGTCAAAGCCTTCCACCTCGATGGTCTGGTGGCGCAGACCCAGCGTGAGGCGCACACGGTCGTCCATGAACCCCAGGGTGTCGGCCACAGCCAGGCTGGTGTTCTTGATGCGCTCGGTTTCACGCGGGCTGCCCAGGATGCCGCCAAAGCCGGTCAGGGGCGGCGGGGTCAGGGCCACGGGCTGGTATATGTTGTTGCTCAGGCCGGTGCCATAGTTGTAGCCCCAGGCGTTGCGCTCGCTGGAGTCAAACAGGTTCAGCGACGCCACGACCGCGTGCGTGATGGCACCGGTGGCGAACTGGCCACGCAGGCCCAGCTCGCCGGTTTGGATGTGGTTTTCGCGGGTGTTGTCAAAACGGTTGACCGTGGCATCGCCCGCAGCGCTGGACAGCGTCAGGCCCGACAGGCGGTTGTCTTCCTTGCCACGGCGCATGCCTGCGGCGGCCCAGCCGGTCCATTGCGCGTTGAAGTCGAACTCGCCGCGCACGGTGCCAAACAGGTCCCGGCTGTTGGAGTACGTCCAGGGCTGGCCATAGTTGGTGGCCGAGTCCGGCGCCTGGGGAATGGGCAGCGCGGCGCTGGGCGTGACGGCGGGGCGCGTGCCGCTCATATTGTGCTCCTGCCAGCCCAGGTCGGCCGACAAGCGCGCACGGCTGCTGCGCCAGTCCAGGCCCAGCGATGCCACGGTGGTGCGGGCCTTCTCGTCATCCACGCCGGTGCCACCGCTGCGGCGCGCCAGGTTCAGGCGCACGCCGGTCGCGTTGTCAGGACCGAAGCGGCGGGACAGATCGGCCCCGGCATAGCTTTGCCCGCCACTGGCGCCGCCGACCGTGACCCGGTTCAGCGGCTCATGGCTGGCGCGCTTGGGCACCACGTTGATCAGCCCGCCCAGGCCGCCACCGCTGACGCTACCGGCGCCCGCACCGCTCAAGAACGCGTTGGCGCCGCGAAACACCTCGACGCGCTCGACAAACTCGGTGGCCATGTACTGCCGCGGCACCAGGCCGTACAGGCCGTTGTAGGCCACATCGTCCGAGTACAGGGTGAAGCCGCGCACGAAATAGGTCTGCTGGAAGTTGCCAAAGCCGCGCGCCTGGCGCACCCCGGCGTCATTGAGCAGCACGTCCCCCACGCTCTTGGCCTGCTGGTCCTGGATCAGGCTGCTGGTGTAGCTGGTGGCGGAGAACGGCACGTCCATCATGTCTTGCGTGCCCAGCACGCCCGCACGCGCACCGCGTGCCACCTGGCCGCCGGCAAACGGCTTGGACAGGCCTTCGGCCGAGGCATCGGCACTGGCTTCGACCGTGACGGTCTCCAGGGTGGCGGCGGCCTGGTTCTGCGCGGATGCGGCCGAACCCAGGGCCCAGAACGACAAAGCGACCGCAACCGGTCGCAGGGGGAAGGCGGGAGAATGCATGAACTGAAGTATTATTGAGAACTATTTTTATTTATACCACTCCAAGCACGCCTGCTCCCGGCAGGAGCCCC
Source organism: Comamonas sp. CAH-2 (assembly GCF_009668305.1). Taxonomy (NCBI): domain Bacteria; kingdom Pseudomonadati; phylum Pseudomonadota; class Betaproteobacteria; order Burkholderiales; family Comamonadaceae; genus Comamonas; species Comamonas sp. CAH-2. The sequence continues at coordinate 88,774 of NZ_VSWF01000003.1, read as the reverse complement.
ATTCGCAGTGGGGAATAACACACGCGCTCACCGATGGCACCACACCGGCATGGCAGTGCGCGCCCCTGGGCTCAGGGGTGCCGTGGCCAGATGCGCTGGCCCGGTCCGTGCGCACCGCCCTGTGGCCTGCCCACCACCAACTCTCCCAGGCCCCAGCCAGCCCCCTGCACGACGGAATCCATACTTTTCAAGCCTTTTCGGCATCCAGCCCTTGTCCCGTCTGCGCTAAACGCTCCTGTTTTTCGAGAAAACACCATAAAAAAACCGCCTGACGGCGGTTCTTCCTGCGGGGCGCAGCGGGCTCAATGGTGGTGGCCGTGGCCGCCGTGCACGTGGCGGTGCGCCACTTCCTCTTCCGAGGCGGCACGCACTTCGGTGATTTTGCAGCTGAAGCGCAGCGCCTTACCGGCCAGGGGGTGGTTGCCGTCCAGCTGGACCACGGGACCCTTGATCTTCACCACGTTGTAGATCTGGGGCAGGCCCTGGTCGTTGGTGCCGCGCAGCTGGCCGCCGACCTTCACGCCGGCGGGGAATTCGCCCTTGGGGATGGTGCGCTGCAGGCTGGGGTCGTGGGGGCCGAAGGCCTCGTCCACGCTCAGGTCCACGGTCAGCGACTCGCCCACGGCCTTGCCGTCCAGCGCGGCCTCGACCTTGGCAAACAGGTTGTCGTAGCCACCGTGCAGGTAGGCCACGTCGCCCTTGTCCAGCACAGCGCCGGCGATGCCGCCCTGCAGCAGTTCGTGGATCTTGTAGTTCAGCGTGACCGCCGTGTCTTGGGTGATGTTCATGTGCGTTGCCACAAAAAAGTGGCGGCCGGGCCGCCACGGTTGGAATGCGCTGCATTGTCCACCATCGCCCGCCTGCCCTGCAGGCACCGGGTGGGCATCACGTCAGGCGGATGCGGGCACTTCGTCCGCGGTCTGCCCCGGATGGCGCGCAAAACGGCGCGGCGTGGCGCCGTGCACCGGGGCCTGGCTGTCCCAGGGCCAGCCCCCGAACTGCGTGCGGCGGAAGTCCTGCATGGCCTGCATGATCTGCTGCTGCGTATTCATCACGAAGGGGCCGTACTGCACCACGGGTTCGCCCAGCGGGCGGCCCTGCAGCAGCAGCAGTTCGGCCACCTCGTCCCCAGTGTTGACCAGGACCAGGTCGCGCCCGGCCTCCACCTGCAGCGCGGCGTGCGCGCCCAGGTCCTCGCCCTCCAGTTGCAGGGCGTCGCCCACAAACCAGTACAGCATGCGGCGGGTGGCCGCCCCTGCGGCCCGGGGCAGGGTCCAGCGGGCGCCGGGCTGCAGGCGAAGGGTCCAGATGGCGACGTCGGCCTCGGCCTGGGAGGCCCAGGATTCGGGCGGAGGGGGCAGCGGGGTCCCCGCCCCTGCCAGGGCACCGGCGACCACGGTCACCGTGGTCTGGCGCCCTGCGGCATCGGTGTGCTGCAGGCGCGGGATGCGCTCGTTCCACAGCATGGTGAAGTGGGGCGGGACCATCTTCTGGCTGGCCGGCAGGTTCAGCCAGATCTGGAACAGCTCCAGCGGGTTGGACCGGTCGGTGTGCAGCAGCGGAAACATCTCCGAGTGCATGATGCCGGCGCCGGCCGTCACCCACTGCACGTCGCCGCCGCCAAAACGCGCGGCCGCGCCCAGCGAGTCGGCGTGGTCGATCAGGCCCTCGCGCACCAGGGTCACGGTTTCAAAGCCGCGGTGGGGGTGGCCCGGGAAGCCCGGCACATGGTCGCCGTGGTACATGGAAAAACCGTCCTTGCCGCTGAAGTCGCTGCCCAGGGGACGGTCTTCCAGCTCAACGGCCTGCACGCCCAGGGCGCCGTCCCCGGCGGGGTAGGCGTCGTTGTGGTGGGCGCAAAACAGAAAGGGGTCGATGCACGGCCACTGGTTGCCCAGGGGCAGGCGTTGAAGGATGGGGGATGCGGACATGGCCGTCGCTCCTGCTGGGTGCCGCCATCCCCGTCCCCTGCGGACGGGCAACACTGCGGCGTTGCACATGCTTCGAAGATAAGGGCGCGGCCCCCCCGCTCCAAGCCCCGCCACTGCAACAGAGCGTTCCAGCAGCAAGACGGTGGCCACGCGGGCACCGCCAACGTCCCAGCGGGCAAGCGCAGGGCCACAGGCCACGGCCCGCAGCGGGTGCGCGGACTGCGGGGCCTCACCCCAGTCCGTGCGCGGCGGGCCCCTTCGCGCCGTGCTCAGGCCGCCGCGGCAGCAGGCACGCCCAGGCCGCGCTGCACGGCGGGGCGCGCCAGCCAGGCCTGCAGCACGCGCTGCACGTTGGCGTAGTCGGCCAGGCCCAACAGGGCATCGGCCTCGTAGTTCACCGACAGGCAGCGCACCCAGGGCAGCACGGCGATGTCGGCGATCGTGTAGTCGGCGCCCAGGATCCAGTCGCGGCCCTGCAGGCGTGCATCCAGCACGCCCAGCAGGCGCTTGGCCTCGGTCACATAGCGCTGCAGCGGGCGCTTGTCCTCGAAATCCTTGCCGCCATAGCGCCAGAAGAAGCCCACCTGGCCGAACATGGGACCGGCTCCGCCCATCTGCCACATCAGCCACTGCAGGGCTTCATAGCGCCGCGCAGGGTCCTGGGGCAGGAGCTGGCCGGTTTTTTCGGCCAGATAGACCAGGATGGCGCCGGATTCGAACAGGCCCAACGGCTGGCCGCCCGGGCCGTTCGGGTCCCAGATGGCGGGAATCTTGTTGTTGGGGTTGAGCGCCAGGAATTCGGGTGTGAACTGGTCGCCGGCCTGGATGTCCACGCGGTGGGCTTCGTAAGGCAGACCCACCTCTTCCAGCATCACCGAGACCTTGATGCCATTCGGCGTGGGCAGCGAATACAGCTGCAGGCGCTGCGGGAACTGGGCCGGCCACTTGCCGCTGATGGGGTGTGCGTGGGATTGCTGCATCAAGTCGTACCTCCGTCCATGGGCCGGCCACCATGGCGGCCCCAAGTCGTCCGATGGTAGCGGCGCCGGCAACAACACCGCGGCGCCTGCGGGCAAGGGCCTCAGGGCTTGGCCGCCGCGTCCTTGGCGACGATGGCCACATCCAGCCCCTGCGGGGTCACGGTGATGGCGCCGGGCTGCAGGCCCAGGCTGTCGGCCAGCTGCAGCTCCTCGGGCTTGACGTGGTACAGCGCAAAGGCCTCCAGCGCCTGCGAGGCCAGGCGCGGGCCATAGGTGGAGACCATGTCGGCCACGGCGGGATCGGCGCCGTCGAACTGCAGGCTCAGCACCTCCACGCGGTGCGCGCGCACGGTGCGGTCCTGGGGCTCGTAACGCAGGGCAAAGCGCACCTCCATGCGGCCGGCATAGCTCTGGCGCAGCGCGGGGCCGGACAGTTGCACGGGCAGGTGCGTCTGCAACTGGTTGCTGGCCGGCAGCAGCTGCAGGGCGGGGCGCTGCATTTCCAGCTGCAGCAGGCCGGCGACGGGGAAGCGCTTGGGGAATTGCTGCAGCAGGCCCTGCTCGAGCTGGGCCTGGCTGACGCTGATCTTGGTGGGCACGGCCTGGGAGCAGGCGCTGAGGGTCAAAGTCGTGGCAGCGGCAACGGCCAACAAAAAATGGCGGCGGGACATGGCGGGCTCGGTTGCAAGACCACAGCCAGCCCGGACAGCGCGGGCAGCCGCAGCCTCAATTTGTATCAAAACAGCAGTAAACGCTGATCCATCCTGCGCTTGGCGCTCTTAATTTTGTGAAGTTTAGCGCAAGCCGCGGCGGGGTGCTGTCGCGCGCCGCTCAGCCTTCCAGGTAACGCTGGGCCAGGCGCTGGCGGGCTGCGGCGTCCACGCCCAGCACCTCGGCCAGGTAGCGGTCCATGCTGCCGGCGCGCTGCTCGGCCAGCGCGAAGGCGCTGTCCAGAAACGGCATCTGCACGCGCCACAGCACGTCCAGGATGTCCTGGGGCACGGACTGCGCGGCCTTGGCCGCCAGCTCGGCCGGGCGGCGGTAGAGCTGGTTGGTCAGCAGATAGTCCTCGCGCACCGCCTCGCGCGACACGCCCAGCGCCAGCAGGATCAGCGCAGCGGCCCAGCCGGTGCGGTCCTTGCCGGCGGTGCAGTGGAACACCAGCGGCTGGTCGCTGTCCTGCAGCAGGCGGAACAGGCGCGCAAAGCGGTCGGCGTTGTCGATGACGAAGCTGCGGTAGGTGTCCTGCATCAGGCCCACGGTTTCGTCGGCGGTCAGGCGGTGGCCCTGCTGCACCAGGGCCAGGGCCCGCTGCACCACGGTGGGCTCGATGCCCAGCACCTGCTGCTCCAGGAACGGCCAGGCATAGCCCTGGCTGGCCCGCTCCTGCACCCCGCGGAAGTCCACGGCCCGCGCCACACCCAGGGCCTGCAAGGCCTGCAGGTCGGCGGGGCTCAGGCCCGCCAGGTGGTCCGAGCGGAACAGCTTGCGCCAGCGCACGGTGCGCCCGTCGGCCCCCGCGTAGCCGCCCAGGTCGCGGAAATTGGTTGTGCCGTCCAGGGCGATGCTGCGCGGCAGCGACACGGGGGTCAGGGGGGCCAGTTCCATGCGAACCACTCCTTCGGGCGAACGTTCAAGACAGGCCGCCGGGCGGCCACGCACACCGGCATGCGGCCGGCATTCCGGGTCCGGCGCATGCACCCGGGCGACAGCCTGTGCGCCCGGGACCTGCGCCGGCGTCGGCGCTCAGGCCTCGCCCTGGCTGTGCAGGTGCTGGCCGACGATGCCGGTCAGCTCAAACATGTTGATCCGGTCCTTGCCGAACACGGGCAACAGCTTGGCATCGGCGACGATGACACGCTTGTCCTTGGGGTCTTGCAGGTTGTGGGCCTTGACGTAGTCCCAGACCTTCTTGACCACCTCGGTGCGCGCCACGGCGCCGTCGCCGATCACGGCGGCCAGCGCGGCATCGGGCCGGTAGTTGGCGGCCGCGGGCTTGCGCGCCGCGGTCTTCTTGGCCGCAGGGGCCTTCTTGGCAGCGGGTGCTTTTTTGGCTGCAGCGCTCGTCCCGGCTGCGCCAGCAGCTCCTGTTTTTGCTGCCGCAGTCTTGCGCGCCGGGTACTTGGACTCGCGCTGCTCGAACTCGAAGTTCACCTTGCCCGCGTCCTTGTCCCAGACCAGGAAGGCCTTGAAGGCGCGGCGCGTGCGGTTGGAGACGAACTTCTCCAGCAGGTCGGTCTTGCCGGTGGCCAGCAGCTTGCCCATCTGCTCGCGCTCGATGGGCTGCTGCAGGATGATCTGGCCGCTCTTGAAGTCGCAGCTGGGCACGGCCTGCTGCGGCGTGGGCACGGCCTTGGCGCAGACGTAGTTGGCGCCATGCTCGAAGACGGGCGCACCGCACTTGGGGCAGGCGCCCAGGCTGTGTTGGTGGCTGAAGTCGACGATCTCGCCGGACTCCTCGTCCTTGTCGTCGCCGAAGTCGAACTCCAGCTTGAAGTTGCCGGCCTCCTCATCGCGCACGATGCCGACCTCGGCCACGAACGGCCAGCCGGCCTTGGAGCGGAAGCCCTCCAGCGGGCCGATGCGGCGGTCGCGCAGCAGCTGCTCGGCCTCGGCGGTCTCGAAGGTGCGGCCCGCGGGCGACTTGGTGAAGGAGAAGCCACAGCCCTCGCTGGTGCCGTGCACGCCGGTGCAGGCGTAGCGGCGGTAGTTTTCCTTGACGATGCCACCGCAGTTCGGGCAGGGCGTGGCCAGCGTCGCATAGTCCCCGGGGATGGTGTCGCGGTCGTATTCCTTGGCCTTCTTCACCATGCGCTCGGTCATGGCGGCAATTTCCTGCATGAAGGCGGCGCGCGACAGCGCGCCCTTTTCCATCTGCGACAGCTTGTACTCCCACTCGCCGGTCAGGTCGGCGCGGCACAGTTCGTCCACCTCCAGGCCGCGCAACAGCGTCATCAGCTGGAAGGCCTTGGCCGTGGGGATCAGCTCGCGGCCTTCGCGCAGCATGTACTTTTCGGTCAGCAGGCCTTCGATGATGGCCGCGCGCGTGGCGGGCGTGCCCAGGCCCTTTTCCTGCATGGCACTGCGCAGCTCTTCGTCGTCGATCTGCTTGCCGGCGCTTTCCATGGCGCCCAGCAGCGTGGCTTCGGAGTAGCGCGCGGGCGGCTTGGTCTTCAGGCCCTTGGGCTGGGCATCGCTGGTGCGCGGCTGCTCACCGGGCTGCACCGCCACCAGGGGCTGGCCCTTGTCGCCTTCCTTGGCATCCTCCACCTCGTTGGCGGCTTCCTTGCCGTAGATGGCCAGCCAGCCCGGTTTGACCAGCACCTTGCCCTCGGTCTTGAAGCTGTGCTGCTCCACCTTGCTGATGCGCGTGGTGACCTGGTATTCGGCGCTGGGGAAGAACACGGCCATGAAGCGGCGCACGACCAGGTCGTAGAGCTTCTGCTCGGCCTCGCTCAGGCCCGATGGGGCCTGGGTGGTGGGGATGATGGCAAAGTGGTCCGAGACCTTGCTGTTGTCGAAGATGCGTTTGCTGGGCCGCACATAGCCCGCGCCGATGGCCTGCTGGGCGAACGGCTCCAGGTGGCGCATGCCGCTGTGGGCCAGCATCTCGAAGGTCTGCTTGGCCACGGGCACGTAGTCCTCGGGCAGGGCGCGCGAATCGGTACGCGGGTAGGTCAGGGCCTTGTGGCGCTCGTACAGGCTTTGCGCCAGCGCCAGCGTGGTCTTGGCCGAGAAGCCGAACTTGCCGTTGGCCTCGCGCTGCAGGCTGGTCAGGTCGAACAGCAGGGGCGAGGCCTGGGTGGTGGGCTTGCTCTCTTCCGTGACGGTGGCGGGCTTGCCCCGGACCGCTGCGGCAATCGCTTGCGCTTCGGCAGCGCTCCACACGCGATCGGCCTTGGCTTCCGCGTCTTCGGTTTTCTTCCACTGGGGGTTGAACCACTTGCCCAGGTACTGGCCGGCCTGCGCGTCGAAGGTGCCATGCACTTCCCAGTAGTCACGGCTGACGAACTTGCGGATCTTGTCCTCGCGGTCCACCACCAGCGACAGCGTCGGCGTCTGCACGCGGCCCACGGTGGTCAGGAAGAAGCCGCCATCGCGCGAGTTGAAGGCCGTCATGGCGCGCGTGCCGTTGATGCCCACCAGCCAGTCGGCCTCGGAACGGCTGCGCGCTGCATCGGCCAGGCCCTGCATCTGCTGCTCGCTGCGCAGCTTCTCGAAGCCTTCGCGGATGGCCTGCGGGGTCATCGACTGCAGCCACAGGCGCTGGATGGGCTTGCCCAGGCCGCCCTTGGCGCCGCCGGCGTACTGCTCGATCAAGCGGAAGATCAGTTCCCCTTCGCGGCCCGCGTCACAGGCGTTGATCAGTTGCGTCACATCCTTGCGCTTGGCCTGCTTGACCACGGCATTCAGGCGGCTCTTGGTCTTGTCCACGGGCTTGAGGTCGAAGCGCGGGGGGATCACCGGCAGGTTGGCAAAACTCCATTTGCCGCGTTTGACGTCGAACTCCTCGGGCGCCTGGATCTCCACCAGGTGGCCCACGGCACTGGTGACCACGAACTGCTCGTTCTCGAAATGGTCCTCGTGCTTGTCAAACTTGCCGTAGGCGGGCGTGAGGGCCCGCACGATGTCCTGTGCCACCGACGGTTTTTCCGCTATCACCAAGGTCTTTGTCATTGAGTGCTCTCGTCTTTTTGCAGCGGTGGGCGCCGCGCCGGGCAGCCACCGCTTCTACAATCCATCTTCACGCACGCGTGCGTGCGCATGCATATGTGCGCGCATGTGCGCATGTGTGCCTATTTAAGTTATCAGAGATTCCAATGCCCAGCACTGCCAATCCCCCATCTCACGGCAAGCGCATCCAGGCGCGCCGCTCCGGCGTCCATGGCAAGGGCGTGTTCGCCGTGCAGGACATTGCGGCCGGCGAGACCATCATCGAGTACCGGGGCGAGGTCATCAGCTGGGACGAGGCACAGCGCCGCCACCCGCACGACCCCAGCCAGCCCAACCACACCTTCTACTTCCACGTGGACGAGGATGTGGTCATCGATGCGGCGCATGGCGGCAATTCGGCACGCTGGATCAACCACAGCTGCGCGCCCAACTGCTACACCGACGAACGCGGGGGGCGCATCTTCATCGTGGCGCTGCGCAACATTGCCGCCGGGGAAGAGCTGAACTACGACTACGGCCTGATCATCGAGGAGCGCTACACGCCCAAGCTCAAGGCCGAGTACGCCTGCTGGTGCGGCGCTCCCACCTGCCGCGGCACCATGCTGGCGCCCAAGCGCGGCTGGCGCCCGCCCATGCCCGAGGACTTCGCCGCGCAAGGAACCACCCCGTGAGCACCACCCCGACCCGCTGGCCCGCGGAAGACCTGTGGCTGGAGATCGCCCCGCGGCTGCCGGGTTTCACGGTGGAAGTGCTGCCCGAGATCGACTCCACCAACACCGAGCTGATGCGCCGCGCGCGCAGCGGCCAGGTCGACCCCATCGTGCTGGTCGCTGAATCGCAGACCGCCGGCCGCGGACGCCTGGGGCGCCAGTGGATCAACCAGCCCGGGGATTGCCTGATGTATTCGCTGGGCCTGATGCTGCAGCCCGCCGACTGGTCCGGCCTGTCCCTGGTGGTGGGACTGAGCATTGCCGAGTCGCTGCAGGCCGCGCCCGACGCCAGCGCCCCGCGCCTCGGCGTCAAGTGGCCCAACGACCTGTGGCTGTGGGACGGGCGCAAGCTGGCCGGCACCCTGATCGAAACCGCCAACGTGCCCGCCGACGTACTGGCCCCGGCCCATGGCAGCGGCCCCGGGCCGGCACGCTTTGTCATCCTCGGCACCGGCATCAACGTCTGCCCGCCACCGTCCCGCAGCGACGCCCTGTCCACCCCGGTCGCCTGCCTGCAGGACCTGGACCCGCGCTGGAGCGCCCCGCTGGCGCTGCAGCGATTGCTGCCACGGCTGGTGGAGGACGTGCTGCTGTTCGCCGACCACGGTCTGGCGCCATTCGTGGACCGCTTTGCACACCGCGACGTGCTGCGTGGCCGGGCCGTGCACCTCAGTGATGGCAGCCAGGGCGTGGCCGAAGGCATTGCCGCCGACGGCAGCCTGTTGCTGCGCACCCCCCAGGGACTGCGCCCCGTCATCAGCGGCGATGTCAGCGTGCGCCCGATCGACATGGCCTTGCCCACTGCCCGCCCCTAACCCACGGAGCTGCTGCCATGTTGCGTTTTGCCTTGCTTGTCTTGCTGCTGGCCAATGCGGGTTACCTGGCCTGGACCCAGGGCTGGATGGCGACCCTGGGCTGGACCCCGGCCGTGCAATCCGAGCCCCAGCGTCTGGCGCGCCAGGTGCGGCCCGACGTGCTCAGCGTGGTGCGCGAGCCCACCATCACGGCGCCGCCTGCGCCTGCACCCGAGGCCGCCCCCGCAGCCCCAACACCGGCCGTCCCTGCGCCCGACGTGGCGCTGCCTGCCCCCGCCGCACCAGCGGCCGCAGCGGCCGCGGCGCCCGAAGCCCTGGTCTGCCTGCAGACCGAGAGCATGGACGAAGCCCAGGCCAACCGGCTGCGCCAGGCCCTGCGCCAGAGCGAGCTGCCTGCCAGCAGCTGGGAATGGCAGACCAGCGCCGTGGCGGGCCGCTGGATGGTCTACGTCGGCAAGTTCGCCAACGAAACGGCGCTGGAAAAGCGCCGGGCCGAGTTGCGCACGCGCAAGATCGGTTTTGACCGGGCGGGTGGCAGCCTGGAGCCCGGCCTGTCCCTGGGCCGCTTCTCGACCGAGGAAGCCGCCACGCGCGAGCTGACCAACATGCTGAACCAGGGCGTGCGCGGCGCCCGCGTGGTGCAGGAGCGCGCCGCGCAGACGCTGTACACCCTGCGCCTGGCGCAGCTGACGCCCGCGCAGCGCAGCAGCCTGCAGGCCTTGCGCCCGGCCTTCGCGGCCAAGCCGCTGCGCCCCTGCGGCGACTGAGCGCCCGCCACAAGCCGGCGCCCTGCAAAAAACGGCCCCGTTGCCGGGGCCGTGTGGTGGGGAGTTGGGCGCGGTTCGCGCTCAGTCGATGCTGATGCCCGCCGCTGCCGCCACGCCCTTCATCTTGGCGACTTCGCTGGCGATCTGCTGTGTGAACTCGGCACTGGACGTGCCCGATACGAACAGGCCCTGGGCATCCATGCGCTGCTTCACGGCGGGGTCCTTCAGGGCCTCGGCCACGGCCTTCTGCACGCGGGTCACCTGCGCGGCCGGCGTGCTCTTGGGGGCGACCAGGCCGAACCATGAGGGATCGTTCAGCTCGGGGTGGCCGACCTCCTTGTAGGTCGGCACATCGGGCAGCACGGCGAGGCGGTCACTCCAAGACACAGCAATCGCGCGCAACTTGCCCGCCCTGACGTGGGGCAGCGAGGACGCCACCTGGTCGAAGTACACCGGCACCTGGCCGCCCAGCACGTCATTGACCGCCGGACCGGCCCCACGGTAGGGGATGTGGACCATATCCACGCCGGTGGCCTTGATGAACTGCGCGCCCCACATGTGGCCGATGGTGCCGTTGCCGGGGGTGGCATAGCTCACCTTGCCGGGGTGGGCCTTGAGGTAGGCCACCAGCTCGGCAAAGTTCTTGACCGGAATGATGGAGGGGTTGATGACGATGACGCCCGGCGCCTTGACCACTTCGGTCACCCCGACGAAGTCCTTGACCGCGTCGTAGGGCAGCTTCTTGTAGACGGCGGGGTTCACCCCGTGCGTGGACAGGGTGGCCACACCAAAGGTCAGGCCATCGGTGGCGCGTGCCACCTCGGTCATGCCGATCGAGCCGCCAGCGCCGGCCTTGTTTTCGATCACCACGGGCTGGCCCAGCAGGCGGGACAACACATCCTGCATGTTGCGCGGCACCATGTCGGTGGCCCCGCCCGGTGGGAAGGGCACCACAATGCGCAGCGCGCCCGATTCCTGGGCGGTCGCGCCCAGGGGCAGGCTGGCGGCCAGCACCGCGGCGGAGAGGGAAGCAAACCATGTGCGTCGTTGCATCAGACAGACCTTTCAAACCATCAAAACCGGCGCGACGGCGCGCCTTGGAGGTCGACTGGTATGCAAGCTGCGTGCCATGCCCCACGGCTGCGCCGGGCATGAAAAAACCCGCAGGCGCTGGGCACTGCGGGTGGGCGGGAGACCGGGAGGACCGGATCAGTTCACGCTGATGTTGGCCGAGGCGGCCACGCTCTTCATCTTGGCGACTTCGCTGGCGATCTGCTTGGTGAAATCGGCGCTGGACGTGCCCGAGATGTACATGCCCTGGGCATCCATGCGCTTCTTCACAGCGGGGTCCTTCAGGGCTTCGGCCACGGCCTTCTGCACGCGGGCCACGGTCTCGGCCGGGGTGCTCTTGGGGGCGACCAGACCGAACCACGAAGGATCGTTCAGCTCGGGGTGACCAGCTTCCTTGTAGGTGGGCACATCGGGCAGCACGGCCAGACGTTCGTTCCAGGACACGGCGATCGCGCGCAGCTTGCCGCCCTGGATGTGGGGCAGCGACGATGCCACCTGGTCGAAGTACACCGGCACCTGGCCACCCAGCACATCGTTGATGGCAGGGCCCGCACCGCGGTAGGGAATGTGCAGCATGTCCACGCCGGTGGCCTTGATGAACTGCGCGCCCCACATGTGGCCGATGGTGCCGTTGCCGGGGGTGGCATAGCTGACCTTGCCAGGGTTGGCCTTCAGGTAGGCCACCAGTTCGGCAAAATTCTTGGCAGGAATCAGCTTGGGGTTGATCACGATGACGCCCGGGGCCTTCACGATCTCGGTCACGCCGACGAAATCTTCGGTCGCGTTGTAGGGCAGCTTGGTGTAGACGGCGGGGTTGACGCCGTGGGTCGACAGGGTGGCGATGCCGAAAGTCAGGCCGTCAGTGGCACGGGCCACTTCGGCCATGCCGATGGAGCCGCCGGCGCCGGCCTTGTTTTCCACGATCACGGGCTGGCCCAGCAGCTTGCCCAGGACGTCCTGCAGGTTACGGGGCACCATGTCGGTCGAGCCACCGGCAGGGAAAGGCACGATGATGCGCAGAGGGCGCGTATCCTGGGCCACAGCCATGCCGGAGACAGACACTGCTGCAGCGGCGGCAACAGCGGAGATGAAGTGACGACGTTGCATCGTGTGGGCTCCTATGTCGAGAAAGCGGGTTATCTATAAGACCAGCACATAAGGTTAGGGTAAATCCGGGTTGCGACCAAACAAATACTCCTATTGTTATTATTCCCGCAAGGAATGAATCAACATGTCCACCAGCTTGCTCCCCCTTCGCCGGCTCACGCCCCCCATCCACCTGCTGCGCGCCTTCTCCACGGTCGCGCGGTTCGGCGGCGTCTCGCGCGCGGCCGAGGCCCTGCACCTGACGCAGAGCGCCGTCAGCAAACAGATCCAGGAGCTGGAGAAATGGGTGGGCGTGGACCTGTTCGAGCGCAGCCGCAAACGCCTGACGCTGACACCGGCGGGCGAGCGCTATGAAAAAGCCGTGCGCGCGCTGCTGTCGCAACTGGAATCGGCCACGCTGGAGCTGATCACCAGCACCGACGGCGGCGGCGCCCTGCACCTGTCCAGCCTGCCCACGTTCGGCGCCACCTGGCTGATCCCGCGCCTGCCGCAGTTCCAGCAGCAGCACCCCCAGGTGACGCTGCACTTCGTGCCCTACAGCTACGACCTGGAGAGCCCCAACCTGGACTGCTCCATCCTGTTCGGCGAAGGCCACTGGCCCGGCGCCCGCGCGCACTACCTGGACGGCCAGGATGTGGCCTTGATCGCGCCGCCGGCCAGCTTTGGCGGCCCGCCCATCCGCAGCCCGCACGACGTGGCCCAGTACACGCGCCTGCGTCACCTGACGATTCCGCACGCCTGGCTGACCTGGACCCACGCCTGGGACGTGGAGAACCTGGACCCGCTGGCCGGGCTGCAGTTCGACCAGTTCCAGACCATCATCCAGGCCGTCATGGCCGGCATGGGTGTGGCCCTGGTGCCGCGCTGCCTGGTGGAAGACAAGATTGCCGCCGGCCTGGTCAGCGAACCCCTGCCCGAGCACGGCCTGGTCAGCAACCTGGGCTACTGGCTGTGCTACCCCGAATCGCGCGCCAACATCGCGCCGCTGGTGGCCTTCCGCAACTGGCTGCTGACCCAGGCGCGCCCGTACAGGGAGCCAACCACCACCAGCCTGGCCGCCCAGCAGAAAAGCCGCACCAAGCTGCGCGGCAGCGGTTCGGACTTCACGTAAAACAGGGCCCAGGCCTGGTCCGTCAATCGCCCACTGCTTCCAAAACAGGCGCTTTGCGCAACGCCGGAAAGCGCACGCTGAACAAGGCGCCGCACGGCTGGCGCTGTGGCTGGGCGTCGTCCAGCACCACTTCGGCGCCATGCTGGCGGGCAATCTCCTGCACGATGGGCAGGCCCAAGCCCGAGCCGTCGGCGCCCGTGCCCAGGGCGCGGTAAAACGGCTGAAACACCAGCTCGCGCTCCTCGGGCGGCACGCCCGGTCCGGTGTCCTCCACCTGCAGCAGCACCATGCGCGCCAGCGGGTCGGGCAGCACGCGCGCCGTCACCACCGCCGGCTGCTCGGCGCTGGACGGGCTGTAGTGGATGGCGTTCGTCAGCAGGTTGCGCACCAGCTCCTTGAGCAAGGTGGCATTGCCGTGCAGCCAGACGCCGGCGCTGCCCGGATCGGCGCCCTCGTAGCCCATGTCCACATGCCGGTCCATGGCCAGGGGCAACAGCTCCTGCACCACCTCGATCACCAGCTGCGCCAGGTCGCAGGGCGCGCGCTGCAGGCCAGCCCCGGCGGCCTCGGCCCGCGCCAGCGACAGCAGTTGGTTCACGGTGTGGGTGGCGCGGATGCTGGAGCGGCCGATCTGCTCCAGCGAGCGCTTGAGCTCCTCGGTGCTGTTGCCATCGCGTTGCGCCAGGTCGGCCTGCATGCGCAGACCGGCCAGCGGCGTCTTGAGCTGGTGTGCCGCATCGGCCAGGAAGCGCTTTTGCGTGGCCAGCGATTCGTTGAGGCGGCGCAGCAGGTCGTTCACCGCATCCACCAGCGGCACCACCTCCATGGGCACGCCACGGTGGTTCAGCGGCGACAGGTCCTCGGGCTTGCGCGCCCGGATGCGCTCTTCCAACCGGTGCAGCGGCTTGATGCCGCGCGCAAGTGCCAGCCACACCAGCAGCACGGCCAGCGGCAGGATGACGAACTGCGGCAGCATCACGCCCTTGATGATTTCGGCCGCCAGCACGCTGCGCTTTTCGCGGGTCTCGGCCACCTGCACCAGGGCCAGCTCGTCGTCGCCCACCAGGGGCAGGCGCACCCACATGGCGGCCACGCGGATGTCCACGCCGCGCAGCTCGTCGTCGCGCAGCACGACCTCGCCGGCCGGCACCTCGTAGCGCGGGTGCGCGGCCGGAAAATCACGGTCGCCCGACAGGTGCTCGCCCTTGTTGTTCAGCACCTGGTAGAACACCATGTCCGACTCGTCGGCGCGCAGGATTTCGGTGGCCGGCAGCGGCAGGTTGAACTGGATGCGCCCGTCGTCCTCGACCATGATCAGCTGGGCCAGGGCGTGGACGTTGTACTCCAGCGCGCGGTCAAAGGGCTTGTTGGCCAGCGACTGCGCCACCAGCCAGGTCAGCACCAGGCTCACCGGCCACAGCAGCAGCAAGGGGGTGAGCATCCAGTCCAGGATTTCACCAAACAGGGAGCGCTGCTCGCGCTGGAAGATTTTCACGGGCTGCGACCTGGAATGTGGGTGTTTTCAGCCTCCAGCGCCGATGCAGCAAGCGCCGACAGCTATCAACTATTCTGTGATTTTCTCCAGGCAATAGCCCAGACCGCGCACCGTGGCGATGCGGATCGGCCCGCGTTCGATCTTCTTGCGCAGGCGGTGGATGTAGACCTCGATGGCATTGTTGCTCACCTCCTCGCCCCACTCGCACAGGCGCTCGACCAGCTGGTCCTTGCTGACCAGGCGCCCGGCGCGCTGCAGCAGCACCTCCAGCAGACCCAGCTCGCGCGCGCTCAGCTCCACCATCTTGCCGTCGATGGTGGCCACCCGCCCGGACTGGTCGTAGACCAGCGGCCCGTGCTTGATGGTGCTGCTGGCCCCGCCCATGCCACGGCGCGTCAGCGCACGCACGCGCGCTTCCAGCTCGGACAGCGCGAAGGGCTTGGCCATGTAGTCGTCGGCCCCGAAGTCCAGGCCCTGCACGCGCTCTTCCACGCTGTCGGCGGCGGTGAGGATCAGCACCGGCAGCGCATCGCCGCGCCCGCGCATGCGCTTGAGCACTTCCAGCCCGTGCATGCGCGGCAGGCCCAGGTCCAGGATCAGCAAATCAAAATGGTGGTTGGTGACCAGGGCCGTGTCCGCCTCGGTCCCGCTGGCCACGTGGTCCACCACCGCCCCGGCGCCGCGCAGGCTGCGCAGCAGGCCGTCGGCCAGCACTTGGTCATCTTCTGCTATCAGGATGCGCATCGCTTCGTCTCCTTGCCGCGCCGCGATCTGCTGCCACGGGCTGCGGCGTCGTGCCTGCCTTGTCACCAACGGCACTCCCTGCGCCGTCCATCGGGCCATTCTAGGAGCCGCACTGCAGGCGCCCTACAGGTGTTTACGCGGGTGCTGCAGTGCAGCAGCCCGGCAGTCTTGACCCGCATCAAGCCACCCGCACTAGGCCAGGTCGCCGGCCTCGCTGCCATAGGCGTCCAGCCCCAGGCGCACCACGGTGGCCACCTCCTGGCCGACGGACTCGACGAACTCCGCCTCGGCCTGCTGCACGGCGCGCTGAAAGGCCCAGTGCCACTCGCGCCCGGCCTCGGTGTAGACCACGCGCTTGGCCCGGCGGTCGTGCGGATCGGCCTGGCGCGTGACCAGGCCCCAGGCCTCGCACTGGTCCACCAGGTCCAGCATGGCCTGCTTGCTCATGCCGGCGCGCTCGGCCAGGTCGGTGATGCGGTCGCCTTGCAGCGACAGGTGCCGCGTGATGTGGATGTGCGCCGCGCCCACCTTGTCGCGCGCCGCCAGGTTGGACAAGGCCAGCGGCGTCTCGTCGTCCTGCGCCATCAGGCTGCGCACGCGCGCATCGAACTTGCGCTGGGCATGGCCCAGCAGGCGCCCCAGGTGCAGGTGGCGCCAGGCTTCATCGGGCAGCGAGGGGGTCACAATCTTTGACATGGTCAGTTTTCAGAAACGTCAAACAACTTGACTATATATTTTTCAGAAAGCACCTACACTACTGTTCAAGCATCCAGCCTGTGAACATGCACAGGGGTGCCAACTTCCACCCCTCTCTGTCTTTTTGCAAGGAAACCGCCATGAACGCCATCGCCCGCAACACCGACGCCAACAGCGAAAAAGCCAAGGCCCTGGCCGCCGCCCTGGCCCAGATCGAAAAGCAGTTTGGCAAGGGCACCATCATGAAGCTGGGCGAGGGCGAGGCCGTGGAAGACATCCAGGTCGTGTCCACCGGCTCACTGGGCCTGGACGTGGCCCTGGGCGTGGGCGGTCTGCCCCGCGGTCGTGTGATCGAGATCTACGGCCCCGAGTCGTCCGGCAAGACCACGCTGACCCTGCAGGTCGTGGCCGAGATGCAGAAGCTGGGCGGCACCTGCGCCTTCATCGACGCCGAGCACGCGCTGGACACCAGCTATGCCCAGAAGCTGGGCGTGAACCTGAACGAGGTGCTGATCAGCCAGCCCGACACCGGCGAGCAGGCCCTGGAAATCGTCGACAGCCTGGTGCGCTCCGGCGCCGTGGACCTGATCGTCGTCGACTCGGTGGCCGCCCTGGTGCCCAAGGCCGAAATCGAAGGCGAAATGGGCGACCAGCTGCCCGGCCTGCAGGCCCGCCTGATGAGCCAGGCGCTGCGCAAGCTGACCGCGACCATCAAGAAGACCAACTGCACGGTCATCTTCATCAACCAGATCCGCATGAAGATCGGTGTGATGTTCGGCTCGCCCGAAACCACCACCGGCGGCAATGCGCTGAAGTTCTACGCCTCGGTGCGCCTGGACATCCGCCGCACCGGCACCATCAAGAAGGGCGACAACGCCATCGGCAACGAGACCAAGGTCAAGGTGGTGAAGAACAAGGTGTCGCCCCCGTTCAAGACGGCCGAGTTCGACATCCTGTTCGGCGAAGGCATCAGCCGCGAGGGCGAGATCCTGGACATGGCCGTGGAAGCCAAGCTGCTGGAAAAGTCCGGCGCCTGGTATGCCTACAACGGCGAGAAGATCGGCCAGGGCCGTGACAACGCCCGCGAGTTCCTGAAGGAAAACCCCGCGCTGGCCGTGGAAATCGAGAACAAGGTGCGCGAGAGCCTGGGCATCAGCCTGATCCCCGTGGCCGAAGGCGAAGCCGCCGCCAAGCCCGCCAAGGGCAAGAAGGCCGACAAGGCCGTGGCCGATGAAGACGGCGTGATCGGCTGATCACATTCGACGACAAAATGGCTGCCAGCGCTGACCTAGCAAGCGCGGGCAGCTATTTTTTTGAGACTTTCGCACCATGGGATTCGACAAACTCTCGCTCACCGGTCGCGCCCTCAAACTGCTGGGTCAGCGCGAACACGCGCGCCTGGAGCTGGAACGCAAGCTGGCCCCGCACGCGGAAGAAGGCGACGACCTGGCCGCCGTGCTGGATGCGCTGGAGGCCAAGGGCTTCATCAGCCCCGAGCGCGTGGCCCAGTCCGTGCTGTACCGGCGCAGCGGCAAGCTGGGCAATGCCCGCGTGCTGCACGAGCTGCGCAGCAAAGGCCTGGACGATGCCACCGTGCGCGCGGCGGCCGAGCAGCTCAAGGACACGGAACACGCCCGCGCCTGGGACGTCTGGCAGCGCAAGTTCGGCACCGTGGCCGCCACGCCGCAGGAACGCCTGAAGCAGATGCGTTTTCTGGCCAGCCGCGGCTTTGGCGGCGACGTGGTCAACAAGGTCTTGCGCGGTCAGTCCCCGGACGGCGAGGAAGGCTGAGCCAGTGCCTGCCACCGGCGCCGTGACCAGGCACCACGGCCACTCAACCGACGGCGGGGCCTAGGCGCCCGCGCCGCTGGCCCACAGGCCCAGCACACCCCCGGTCAGCATGGCCAGCAGGCCCAGCGCCACCAGCACCCCGTAGCGCACCCCACCGACCGCGAACGCCAGCGCGCCCTTGCTGACGCAGCTGGCGCCCAGCACGGCCAGCGTGCCCCAGCGCCCCACCTCCAGCGGCATGCCGCCCTTGGCCACCAACTGGGCCACGCCCGCGGCCGCGGCCTGCACCTCCGCCAGCGCCACCATGGCCGCCGCAGCCAGGGCCCCGGTGTGACCGAACAGTTGCTCCAGCCACGCCGCCAGCAAGGAGACGCCGGAGATCAAGCCGGCAATCAGCAAGGCATGCGAGAGCTTGAAGGCCCGGTCTTCCTGCGGGGCCTGCACCGCTGGCGCCGTCACCCCGCCCAGCCACCACAGCGCGGCAATCGCCGCCAGCAAGCCCAGCACGGCCGCCACCCAGCTCCACAGCGTGGCCTGCAGCAGCCTGGGCGACACCGCCGCCACCACCGCCACAAACAGCAGCAGCGAGGCCAGGTTGGCCAGCAGCGCCGCCGCCGCGCTGGGCACGACCAGGGCGGCATCGGCACGCGCCTGCTGCCCCAGGCTGCTGACCGCGGCGGTGGACGAGGCAAAGCCCGAGAAGAAGCCGGCGATGGCCAGCCCCCAGCGCGCCCCCAGGATGCGCTGCGCGAAGTGGCCGAACACCCCCACCGCCATCACCAGCACCACGATGCGCCAGACCAGCATGGGGCGGATGGCGCC
The DNA here is from genome assembly GCF_009668305.1 of Comamonas sp. CAH-2. Classification (NCBI taxonomy): domain Bacteria; kingdom Pseudomonadati; phylum Pseudomonadota; class Betaproteobacteria; order Burkholderiales; family Comamonadaceae; genus Comamonas; species Comamonas sp. CAH-2. The sequence continues at coordinate 70,060 of NZ_VSWF01000003.1, read as the reverse complement.
CCAGGGGTCGATGGGCTCGCGCGGCAGCAGCGGCATCACCACCAGGGCCGCCGCGCCCAGCAGCAGGGCATCCTGGATTTCCCGCTCACTGATCCATTCGCGGCTGATCTTTTGCAGCGGCGCCTTGGCCTGCAGCAGGATGGCCACCAGCACCCCTAGGGCGCCGGACAGTGCCGCCTCGTGCGCGGCCAGGGCGCCCAGCACGGCCGCCAGCAGCAGGGCCACCTCACCGGTGAGCCCGGGGTCCTCGTGGGCCGACTGCAGGTAGGCGGCCAGGGTCAGCGCCGCCAGTGCCAGCAACGCCGCGATGAACACCCAGGGCCCCAGCAGCCAGGTGATGCAGCCCAGCAAGGCCACCAGCGCATGCGTGCGCGTACCGGCCGGCAGCAGGTGGGGAGGCTGGGTGCGCTCGCGCACCACACCGATCATGAGCCCAACGCCCAGGGCGGTCAGCAGGGCTAGGCTGGTGGCATTCCAATCCATAAACCAGGGGGTCCAAAGCAAGGGAAGAAGGAGCCCGCAGCTTAGAGCAGCGCAGGCCGCCGGGCAAACGACCGGGGCTGCGCGGGATCAACGCCCGCGCGTGGCGCCCCAGCAGACCAGGGAGCCCAGCGTGACCAGCACCACGCCCTGCCAGAACGGCAGCCCGGGCCGCACCGCCAGCCAGACGCTGGCCCACAGCGCCGACAGCACCGGCGTGAAGTACGAGCCCGCGGCCAGCACCGCCAGGTTGCCGCGCTGGATGCCATGCTCCCAGCAGCTGTAGGCCAGGGCCGTGCAGCCGCCCACGGCCAGCACCTGGGCGGCGACGCCCCAGCTCCACTGCATGGGCACAGTCGGCAGGGCCAGCCACTGCGCCCACAGCAGGCCGGAGGTGAACAGCAGGAACAGCCCGACCCCGTTGAAGCCGCCACCATGCACGCGCGACAGCACCGAGTACGCGGGCCACATCAGCGCCGCGCCAAAGGCCAGGGCATAGGCCAGGGGGTTGGCCGCCATGTGCGCCACCAGGCTCTGCCAGCCGGGGGCATCGCCCGCCGGGGCGCCATCGCCCATCACCAGGCCCAGGCCCCACAGGCACAGCGCGGCGCCGGGCCACAGCCACCAGCGGGCGGCCTGCTGGCGGCACAGCACGGCCAGCACGATGGTCAGGCTGGGCCAGAGGTAGTTGATCATGCCCAGCTCCATAGCCTGCTGGCGGCCGTGCGCCAGGCCGATGGCCACGGACAGACTGATCTCGTAGCAGGCAAACAGCAGGCCGCAGGCCACCAGGTACACGCGCGAGACGCTGCGCAACTGGGCGCGCGTGGGCAGGCCGCGGACCAGCAGCACGAAGGCGGTGCTGACGCTGAACAGCACAGCCGCGCCGCCCAGGGCGCCCAGGGCTTCGGACACCGAGCGCATCAGGCCGACGGTGCCGCTCCAGCACAGCACGGCCACCAGGCCGATCAGGGTGGCACGGCGGATTTCGGCAGAACGGGCAGACGGTGCAGACATGGATGAATCAAGAAAAGGAGCAGTTTGCGCAGGTTCAACAAAGGTTTCAGATAGATAACTACCTGCAGCCCTCACCAGTACTGCGCCAGCCGCTATACAGATGCCAAGGCACCGGGTGCAAAAAAGCGGCCCGCAGGCCGCTGGTGCGCAGGGTCCAACGACCCGCTCAGAGCCCCAGCATCAGCTGCAGGTTCTGCACGGCCGCGCCACTGGCACCCTTGCCCAGGTTGTCCAGGCGGGCGATCAGCACGGCCTGGCGGTACTGCTCGTTGGCGAACACGCGCAACTCCAGCTGGTTGGTGCCGGCCAGCGTGTCAGCGGCCAGCTTGTGGTCCTCCGTGGGCGGCAGCACCTTGACCCACTGCGCGGGCGCGTTGGTCTGGGCGTAGTGGCTGGTCAGGGCATCGTGCAGATCGGCGGCCTTGGGCGCGCCGGGCAGCAGGTCCAGGTGCAGGGGCAGCTGCACCAGCATGCCCTGCGCGTAGTTGCCCACGGCAGGGATGAACACGGGGCGGCGGGTCAGGCCGGTGTACTGCAGGATTTCGGGGATGTGCTTGTGCGACAGGCCCAGCGCGTAGGCTTCGTAGGGTGCAGCGCCACCCGCCTCATAGGCCTCGATCATGCTGCGGCCACCGCCGCTGTAGCCGGACACGGAGGGCAGGCTCAGGCCGTAGTCCGCTGGAATCAGGCCCGCATCCACCAGCGGGCGCAGCAGCGCGATCGCGCCCGTGGCGTAGCAGCCGGGGTTGGACACGCGGGTGGCGGTCTTCACGGCGTCCAGCTGGCCGGCACACAGTTCGGGGAAGCCATAGACCCAGCCCGGGGCCACGCGGTGCGCGGTCGAGGCGTCGATGATCTTGATGGCGCGGCCGGTCTCGGCGGTGATGCCGTCCACCATGGCCGCCGTCTCGCGCGCGGCATCGTCGTGCAGGCACAGGATCACCAGATCCACGCCGGCGATCAGCGCGCGCTTGGCGGCAGGGTCCTTGCGCAGCTCGGGCGCAATGCTGACCAGCTCCACGCCAGCCATACCCTGCAAGCGGTCACGAATCTGCAGACCCGTGGTGCCGGCTTCGCCATCAATAAAGACTTTGGACATCTCAACGCTCCCGCGCCCTCTGGCGCATATCTGTGTCTGGGCCACATGCCGCGGCGCCATCTGCTGAAAAACGCCGATTGTCCACTGCATTCGCGGTGTGCGCGCACTCATCGGCAAATGGCGCGCAATTGCGCTAGCCGCACAGGTTTTCTACGTATTAACCTACGTACACAAATACGTAGATCACGCTTGACAAAGCACTTTTTGGTTGCACTGCACCATGGTACATTCTTCGATTGCCATGTCATACGAGCCCGGCTCCGCATGTTTAGGCAGCAGGAAAACGGGCATTTCCCCTCCGTTTCAGAGAGACAAAACTCATGAAGATTCATGAATACCAAGGCAAGGAAATCTTGCGTCAATTCGGCGTGCCAGTCCCCCGTGGCATTCCGGCATTCACCGTCCAGGAAGCTGTAGAGGCAGCGCAAAAGCTTGGCGGCCCCGTGTGGGTGGTGAAGGCGCAGATCCATGCCGGCGGCCGCGGTAAAGGCGGCGGCGTCAAGGTGGCCAAGTCCATCGAAGATGTGCAAAAGCTGGCCGAGCAAATCCTCGGCATGCAGCTGGTCACGCACCAGACTGGCCCCGAAGGCCAGAAGGTCCGTCGCCTGTACATCGAAGACGGCGCCGACATCAAGAACGAACTGTATGTGTCGCTGGTCACCGACCGCGCGACCCAGAAGGTGGCCCTGATCGCTTCCAGCGAAGGCGGCATGGACATCGAGGAAGTGGCCCACTCCACCCCCGAAAAGATCATCACCGAGATGATCGACCCCCTGACCGGCATCACCGAAGCGCAATCGCGCAAGGTGGCAGCTGCCATCGGTCTGGAAGGCAAGTCCATCGACCAAGCCGTAGACATCTTCGCCAAGATCTACAAGTGCTACATGGACACCGACGCGTCGCTGGTGGAAATCAACCCCCTGAACTGCGACTCCAAGGGCGACCTGATGGCCCTGGACGCCAAGTTCAACTTCGACCCCAACGCGCTGTTCCGTCACCCTGAAATCGTGGCCTTCCGCGATCTGGACGAAGAAGACGCTGCCGAAATCGAAGCTTCCAAGTTCGACCTGGCCTACATCTCCCTGGAAGGCAACATCGGCTGCCTGGTGAACGGCGCCGGTCTGGCCATGGCCACCATGGACACCATCAAGCTGTTCGGCGGCGAGCCCGCCAACTTCCTGGACGTGGGCGGTGGCGCCACGGCCGAGAAGGTCACCGAAGCCTTCAAGATCATGCTCAAGAACCCTGAAGTCAAGGGCATCTTGGTCAACATCTTCGGCGGCATCATGAAGTGCGACACCATCGCCAACGGCGTGGTCACCGCCTGCAAGGCCGTGAACCTGAGCGTGCCACTGGTCGTGCGCATGAAGGGCACCAACGAACAGCTGGGCAAGCAGATCCTGGCTGATTCCGGTCTGCCCATCATCTCGGCCGACACCATGGCCGAAGCCGCCACCAAGATCGTTGCCGCCGTCAAGTAAACGCCCCCGGAGATAAAAACATGTCGATCTTTATCAACAAAGACACCAAGGTCATCACCCAGGGCATTACCGGCAAGACCGGTCAGTTCCACACCGAAAAGTGCCAGGAATACGCGAACGGCAAGAACTGCTTCGTGGCCGGTGTGAACCCCAAGAAGGCCGGCGAGCGCATTTTTGACATCCCGATCTTCGGTTCCGTCAAGGACGCTGCCAAGGAAACCGGCGCCACTGTGTCCGTGATCTACGTGCCCCCAGCAGGCGCAGCCGCTGCCATCTGGGAAGCCGTCGAAGCCGACCTGGACCTGGCCATCTGCATCACCGAAGGCATCCCTGTGCGCGACATGCTGGAAGTGCGCAACAAGATGAAGGCCAAGGAAGCCGCCGGCGGCAAGAAGACCCTGCTGCTGGGCCCCAACTGCCCCGGCCTGATCACGCCCGACGAAATCAAGATCGGCATCATGCCCGGTCACATCCACAAGAAGGGCCGCATCGGCGTGGTCTCGCGCTCCGGCACGCTGACCTACGAAGCCGTGGCCCAGCTGACCGAACTGGGCATTGGCCAGTCGTCGGCCGTCGGCATCGGTGGCGACCCCATCAACGGCCTGAAGCACATCGACGTGATGCGCGCCTTCAACGACGATCCTGACACCGACGCCGTGATCATGATCGGCGAAATCGGCGGCCCCGACGAAGCCGAAGCCGCCATGTGGTGCAAGGCCAATATGAAGAAGCCCGTGGTCGGCTTCATCGCTGGCGTGACCGCCCCTCCCGGCAAGCGCATGGGCCACGCCGGTGCGCTGATCTCTGGCGGCGCCGACACGGCCGATGCCAAGCTGGCCATCATGGAAGAGTGCGGTTTCACCATCACCCGCAATCCTTCCGAAATGGGCCGCCTGCTGCAAGGCCTGCTGAAGAAGTAAGCCCCAGCGCGCCCTGCTGACCCCCAGCCGCCCCGATCCTGTCGGGGCGGCTTTTTTTGTGCAGTGCGCAGGCCACCGAGGTGCTCTGGTTGTCCCTTGCCCTGCAGGAAAGGCTGGCCGCGACCGGCACACACTGGCCTGGCTGCACGCCCACAGCGTGCGGAAGGCGCGTGATGCCCCCATGGATTTGGCGATGCCCCCGCGCCTGTGGTTACGCAAAACTACGCACGCCACGCCCCCCACCCGGGCGTAAACTGCCCACTTCCAACAAGAAACGCCGGTCTGCGCACGCAGGCTGGCGTTTTCAATTCATAACAGTGGAGTAAAAATGGAGTTTCTCAATAGCGCCGACTTCTGGATCGGCCTGGTGAAGATCGTCTGGATCAACATCATCCTCTCCGGCGACAACGCCGTCGTCATCGCCCTGGCCGCCCGCTCGCTGCCACCCGCCCAACAGAAGAAAGCCATCATGTTCGGCTCCGGCGCCGCCGTGGTGCTGCGCATCGTGCTGACCATCGTGGCCGCCAAGCTGCTGGAGCTGTCGTTCCTGCAGGTCATCGGCGGCGTGCTGCTGCTGTGGATCGGCTACCAGCTGCTCAGCGGTGGTGAAGACGAAGAAGGCGAAGCCAAGGGCCATGGCTCCATGGTGGCCGCCATCCGTACCATCCTGATCGCCGACCTGGTCATGAGCCTGGACAACGTGATCGCCGTCGCCGCCACCGCCCAGGGCAACATGGTGCTGCTGGTCCTCGGCCTGGCCATTTCCATCCCGCTGGTGATCTTCGGCTCCACCCTGATGATCAAGCTGATGGAGCGCTTCCCCGTGATCATCACCCTGGGCGCCGCCCTGATCGGCTGGGTCGGCGGCGAGACCATCGTCAACGACAACCTGCTGCATGGCTACACCCTGGCCCACCCCTGGCTGCACTACGCGGCAGCCGCCGCCGGCGCCCTGCTGGTCGTTGCCGTGGGCAAGTGGATGCAAACCCGCCAAACCAGCCAAGCCACCTGAGTGGCCACCAGCCCCCTCAGTCCCACCAAGCGCCTTCGGGCGCTTTTTTCATGGGTGCGCGCTACAGAGCGGTTGGCGCCGCGGCCCGGCCAGCAGCATCCGGTTGAATTAAAAAGTAGAGCAGGCTCCGCAGGTTCCAAAAGAAATGCAACGTGATTAGTGCTTCAAAAGCTTTCCCGATTTGCGCAGACAGCTATCTTTTCAATAGACACATAACCGCATGACAAAAACGTCACCCGCAAGACGCGAATCATCCCCAAAAAGTGACATTTCACGCCGAATTGCAAGCAAATTTTTCAAAGACACAGACTAACGCCCCATTTCCCGGCCACCGCTTGCTGGCACGCCAATTGCACCAAGTCCTGCATATTTCATTTTTCTTCACTCCAAGGAGCTTTTCATGAAGCGTACGATGCAACAGGGTTTCACCCTGATCGAACTGATGATCGTGGTGGCGATCATCGGTATTCTGGCCGCCGTGGCACTGCCTGCTTACAAGGACTACACGATCAAAGCCAAGATGTCTGAGGTGATTCTGGCTGCTTCGGGATGCCGTACAACCATCACCGAGGTTTATCAAACTGGTTCTGCTTCAAATGCCCCAGGGGCCAACGGTTGGGGCTGTGAAGTGAACGCATCCAATCCATCGACAGCCTCCGCGCCTACCAAGTATGTATACAGTGTGGTCACCGATGCAAATGGACGCATCACCGTAACAACGCATGGCTTCAACGATGCGGACATTGACGGCCAAACAGTGATTTTGGAACCTCGTGATGCCGGCGGTGCAGCTACAGATGCATATTCTGCAGCTGACATGCCTGTGCAGATCAATCAATGGGTTTGCGGAACCCCTAGCTCATCGAAGATCAAAAAATATTTGCCCGGCTCCTGCAAAGCAACTATTTAATAGTTTTATATAAAATAAAAGCGTGCATGGCACGCTTTTATTTTGCACATTTATGCTTTATTTTTTCTGCGGATGGATTTTTTTTGGATGGCTCCTCCCCAATCATTATTCACCATGGCTTTCTGCATGGAATGAATCAACATCCATCACAGGACTATTTTTATTAGCATTTTATAGTCTATGGACAATAAAGCCTCAGCTACATATATCACGAAAAATCCTATTTTTTTTCTTAGCAATTTTTAGTCTACCCTGGCTACAGCTGGCAACTGGTCATCTATTTTTCATGGGTGACGCCATCATGGTTAGCCTTTATGCCTCCTATGCAATAATCGCGGTATGCTTAGGAAACTGGTTAACTCAACGCACATCCTCAGGATCCGAAGAAGGCATCCGTGCTCTCACCAGTAGCTGCGCATTGAGCGCCATCATTAGCACAAGCATAGCACTGGTACAGTGGACGGAAGCGCTTACACTGGGTATTTACGGCGCTGACCTGCCTCCCGGAAGTCGTCCATTTGGGAATGTAGCCCAACCCAATCACCTGAACACTCTGTGCTTTTTGGGTGTTTGCTCCATTTTTTGGCTGTATGAGCAGCGGCAAACTGGAAAAATCGGTTTTTGGCTGGGCACTTTATTTTTGGCTAGCGGCATGCTGCTATCGCAATCCCGCACAGGGTGGCTGCAAATCGCCCTACTTATCACATGGGGTGGCATTCAAAATATACGGATGCACAACCGGATTCCTCTGACTTGGTTAGCTCTGCTTGGAGTATTATTTTGTGCTAGCGTTTTGTTATGGCAGCCTTTGAATGATTTATTGTTATTCAATGTTGGCCGAGATTTTAGCAGCCAAATGCATCCAGGAACTCGCCCGGCATACTGGCTATCCATGTTGGATGCTTTATGGCGTGAACCCTGGTGGGGTTACGGCTGGCAGCAAGTCGGCTCAGCCCAGCAAATGGTGGCTGTCGACCATCCCTCCAGCAGAGAATATTTCGAGCACAGCCATAATTTTGCGCTGGACTTGATGCTCTGGAATGGCATTCCTCTAGGAATTTTCCTCGCCGCACTACTGATAGCTTGGATTTACCGGCATATCCGCAACTACACTCACCCAGGCACTGGCTGGCTATTAGCAGGATTAATTGGACTCGGTATCCACGGCATGCTGGAGTTTCCGTTGGAATATGCTTATTTCTTAATTCCAGCAGGTTTACTCATAGGCTGCATTGAAGCGAATACCCCACAAACCAAAAGCAGCTATATAGCTATTTCACGCAAAGTATTTGCCTGCTGCGTTGGCGCATTTTCCGCGCTCTCAATCATTGTTGCGTCAGAATGGCTTGCTGCCGAAGCCAACCATCGCAGCCTGGGTTTCGAATCGGCACGGATTGGGGAGTCCGAAGTTGCCGATGAGCTCCCCAACTTTCGCCTTCTGACCCAACTCAGAGCTTTCCTGACTTTCGCACGCACGGAGGCGACTCCAGACATGTCCGCCGAGCAAGTGGAGTGGATGCACAAAGTGTCTATGCGCTTTGGATATCCCCCAGCAATGTTCCGCTATGCGCTGGCCGCTGGATTAAATGGCCGCCCCCGCGAAGCCGAGATCACGCTACAACGCATTTGCCATATCCATGGTCCACAGCGCTGTACAGAAGCCCAAGAGGGCTGGCAACTGCTTCAACAACAATTCCCACAGCTTCAACAAATCCCGGGGCCATAGCCAATCACCCCAAGCAGCCCTTATCGATCTTCCAGGCCCCCAACTTTCCCCCCCGCTTCTCCAGCACCTTGACCCCCTCCATCACCATGCCCTTGTCCACCGCCTTGCACATGTCGTAAATCGTGAGCAAGGCGATCTGGACGGCCGTCAAGGCTTCCATCTCCACGCCGGTCTGGCCGTGGGTTTCCACGGTGGCGGTACAGCGCACGGCGTTCGCATCGGCCAGCACTTCAAAATCCACCGCCACACGGGTCAGTGCCAGGGGGTGGCACAGGGGGATGAGGTTGCTGGTCTGCTTGGCCGCCATGATGCCGGCAACCCGGGCAATGCCCAGCACGTCGCCCTTCTTGGCCGTGCCGCTCTGGATGATGGCCAAGGTGGAGGGCTGCATCACGATGCGCCCTTCGGCCACGGCAATGCGGTGGGTCGTACTTTTTCCACCTACGTCCACCATGTGCGCCTGGCCATGGGCATCAAAGTGGGTCAGGCCTTGGTTGGGGTGCTGGTCGGGGTTCATAGTTCGGAGGGGTCCAGGGTTCATAAAAACCATCCTCAGCGGACGCGGCGCATGCAGGCAGACGCTGAAGGGGGATGGATCTTGGGGGGCAGCACCTCGCAAGGCCTGCACCGCGCACGAAGTCCACGCGCTCCGCTGCCAGATTGGCTGGTAAAGCTGGGAACGATGGCGCAATGCAGGCATCATAAGAGTCTGTCCCCGCCTCAGACGGCCTTGTGCCTTTACATCGCCAATGACATTTCCGCTTTCTCGCCGGGCAACACCTGCCCTGTGCCATGCCCTGCTGGTGCTGGCCCTCGCCACCCCTTTGCTACACCTTCCCACGGCTTCAGCCCAATTGGCACTTCCCAACATGGGCGACGGTGCCGACATCACCACCAGCGAGGAGCGCCGCCTGGGCGATCGCATCATCCGCTCGCTGTACCGTGACCCGGACTACATCGACGACCTCCAGCTGCACGCCTATGTGATGGACATCTGGCTGCCCCTGGTACAGGCCTCCAAAGACCGCGGCGACATGTCGCAGGAGCTGCAGGAGCGCTTTGCCTGGCAGGTCCTGCTGGGCCGGGACAAAAGCATCAACGCCTTTGCGTTGCCCGGGGGCTACCTGGGGGTGCACCTGGGCTTGATTGGCGCCGTCACCAGCCGCGATGAGCTGGCCTCGGTCATGGCCCACGAACTGACACACGTCACCCAGCGCCACATTGCACGCATGATCGGCGAGGAAAAGAAGAGCACACCCCTGTTGATTGCCGGGATGATCCTGGGCGCCCTGGCCGCCAGCAAAAGCCCCGACGCGGCCAATGCGATGATCGTCGGTGGTCAGGCGGCCGCCATCCAGAACCAGCTGGGCTTCTCCCGCGACATGGAGCGCGAGGCCGACCGCATTGGCTCCAGCCTGCTGGCACCTGCCGGGTTTGCCCCCCAGGGGGCTGTCAGCATGTTCGAGAAGCTGCAGCACGCCAGCCGCCTGAACGACAACGGCAGCTGGCCCTATCTGCGCAGCCACCCCCTGACCACCGAGCGCATTGCCGACATGCAGGCGCGCATCCCGCACGGTCAGCAGCAGGCGGCACAGCCGACCATGGAACACGCCATGATGGCAGCACGTGCACGGGTGCTCAGCCGCCCAGGCACGGACAAGCTGCGCCAATGGAGCCGCCAGCCCCTGATGCCGGAGTTCGCCCAACTGTCGGCCATCGACCAAGCCGGACAGCTGTACGCGGCGGTCCTGAGCCAGATCCAGCTCAAAGACTGGGAGGCCGCGCGCCAGGCCTGGACCCAGTTGGGCCGCCATGCGCAAGCCCAGGGTGACCGTGCGGCGCAGCAACAGGTGCGATGGCTGGGTGCTGAGCTGGAGCTGTCCGCACAGCAGCCCCAGGCGGCCCTGCGCGCCCTGGGTGATGCCAGCCTGCGGGGCGATGTGCCACGCCCTCAGCTGCTGCTGGCCGGCCAGGCATTGCTGGCCACCGGGCGGGCCCAGCCCGTGGCGGAACGCCTGCAGACCTGGGTGGTCACACACCCGCACGATGCCGCCGCCTGGCGCCTACTGTCGCAGGCCTGGCAGGCGCAGCACCAGACGCTGCGCGCCATCCGTGCGGAAGCCGAAGCCCATGCGGCGCATTACGACTACGCGGCGGCCGTGGACCGTTTCAAGGCCGGCCAGGATGCTGCACGGCGCAGCCAGGGCGCCGCCGACTACATCGAGGTCTCGATCATCGACACGCGCCTGCGTGCCGTGGAAGCCTTATTGCGGGAACAGGCGCGCGAGAAGTGAGTCGATGGCCATACCCAGCAGGGAGTAGAGAATCGCCCCCCAGACAGCAGCCCAGAAGCCTGCCACGTGCAGCCCGCCCAGCAAGCCCGAGGCCGCCCACAGCATCAGCCCGTTGATGACGAAGAGGAACAGGCCCACGGTCAGCAAGGTCACCGGCAAGGTCAGCAACACCAACAAGGGCCGCACCAGGGTGTTCAGCAGGCTGATCACCACCACGGCCCACAGGGCAGAGGCATAGCTTTCCACTTGCACGCCACTGAACACCGCCGCCACCAGGAGCAGGGCCCCGGCATTCAACAACCATTTGAGCAAGAGTTTCATGCGCCACAGCATAGCAGCATGGTGCGTACACATGGCCTGACCCCTGGGCATGCGCCAGCCGCCCCGCGCAGGTGTTGGCGCGTGATCCCAGGCCCCAAGCAGCCGCTTGGGCTCGGCACGGCCAGGCCACAAAAAAGCCCGGCGATGCCATCACGGCATCCCGGGCCAGAACCTGGGCGCAGCGGGCTTAAGCCGCCAGTGTCTCGCCGATCAGCACGCTCCACAGCGCGCCAATGCCGGCCAGGGTGCCGGCCAGTTTGCGCAGCATCGGCGCCTCGGCCTTGGGGGCGGCCACTTCCAGCTTGGGACGGCGCAGGTCCACGACCTGTGCGGCCGTGCCATGCTCGGCTTGCAGCTGGGCCAGCACGTCCGGCAACGGTCCACGCGCCAGCATCGTGCTGACCTGCAGGCCGCCGCCCTGGGCCAGCGCGGGCGCACAGGCTTCGAACAACTTGTCGGCCCACTTGTTGCGCCAATTCTCGCGCGCGCGGTTGCTGACAAAGCGGCTGACGCGGTGCGTGATGCGGGGCGCGCATGCCACCAGCACGCAGTGGCGGCGGTCCGCACCCGGTGCCTGGGCCATGGCCTGCAGCAATGGTTTGGCGTACTCTGCGTCATCTACGTAGACGATGATGGTGTCCATGCACCCCTCCTTGGTGACTTCGTAAAGAAAAAACAACCCTGCTGTGACTCACAAATGGGCCTGAGGTTCCATTTGCCGCCACAAGCAGGGCTGCGGGGATCTGCCCAGCAGCCCGCACACGGGGGCTGCCGGCCGATCACAGGGCTTAGTGGGCCGCTTCAGACTTCTTCTGCTTGGCCGCCACCATCTTGCCGATGGCCAGCACCAGCAGTGCGCCACCCACGTGGGCCACCCAGTAGATGGGCATGGACGCGTTGAACACGGCCATCTTGGTTTCAGCGTTGTAGTCCAGCAACTTGGGCGCCCAGGTCCACTGGTCGGGGTTCACGAACAGCGGGTCGGTCACCAACATGCCGCCGGCAATCCAGCCCAGCAGCATGCCGCCGGCGACGATGATCAGCGGGTAACGCTCCATCAGCTTGATGACCAGCTGCGAACCCCACACGATGATCGGGATCGAGATCAGCAGGCCCAGGATGATCAGCAGCAGCTGGTGCTCGCCCGAGCTCTGGGCTGCGCCGGCGATGGCGATCACGTTGTCCACGGACATCACCAGGTCGGCCACGATGATGGTCTTGATGGCGGCAAACAGCTTGTCGCTGCCTTCGATGTTGTCGTGGCTTTCCTCTTCGGGGGCAATCAGCTTCATGCCGATCCACACCAGCAGCAGCGCGCCGACGATCTTCAGGAACGGCAGCTGCAGCAGCACCATGGCGAACGCGATCAGGATGACGCGCAGCACGATGGCACCGGCCGTGCCGTAGATGATGCCCTTGCGGCGCTGCTCAGGGGGCAGCTTGCGGCAGGCCAGCGCGATCACGACCGCGTTGTCGCCACCCAGCAGGATGTCGATGATGATGATTTGCCCCAGCGCAATCCAGAAAGGGGCATGGGTCAGGAAATCCAAATCCATATAAAACCTCTGTAGAAGACCGCACGAGCGCAAGCGCCATGCGGCAGTTGTTACGCATGGCTCACCAAAGAGAAGCGGGAGTTACCGCGGCAGAATGCCGGGGCACTGTGGGAGCTTCTTGGGAGACCACATGTAGTCAGTCGCCCAAAGGTCTTGCCCGCAAGTTCCCGCAGAACCTTGCCTGACAAGCCGGAAGCCATAAGCTTCGTACTGACGACCTGTCAATCTGCCGGGGGGCGGCTGAATTGCGCCACCCAGCAGGGAGCTACTCCCCTTTGAAGCCCGCAATTTAAACACAAGTCAAAGTCCTGTGGGCACAAATGTGCATGTGGATTTTGCGGATGCCGCCAGCGTGCGGCCTGGGCCTGGCGTACGCTGTCGCCGTCATGGAAAGCATTCACATCACGGATCTGGAAGCCGCCATCAATTACTGGCGCGATCGCAGCCCTGCGGGCACCGGCTCGGCGCTGGCGCCGGCCACCACCCACCTGGCCGAGGTGTATGCCGGCATGATTTGCGCCAAAACCACAGCGATTGCCATTAAGGACCTGCCCGACGCCGCGCTGCAGGCCTGGCTGGCCTGGTACGACACGCAGCCGGACACACCCTGCATCGCGATCTGCTCGACCAGCCAGGGCGATGACCAGTGCAAGGGCTGTGGCCGCAGCTTTGCCGAGGTGCAGCTGTGGCCCGGGTTGAGCCCGTACGCCAAGCGCGCCGTGTGGCGGCGCATCACCGACGAAGGCCAGGCCTGGCGCTTCACGCGCTATGCCGAGCGCGCCGTCGAGGGACGGTCTTAAAAGGTATAGCTACCTGCGCTCGCCCTGCAGTCATTTGCAAGGCTTTTGACATCGAAACGATGGATGGACGCGCGCTGGCAGCTCTTCTTTTTAAAAGCGACGGTTACCAGCCCCAGCCAATGTGCAGCGGCAGGTAGACGGCCATGCCAATCACGATGGTGCCCAGGATGCCGCGCTGCCACCAGAAGTAGGCGGTGGCGCACAGCGCGGCTGGCAGGCGGGCATCGGCCAGGCTGGTGATGAGGGCGCCCTGCTGCATCACCAGCTCGGGCGCGATCACCGCCGCCAGCGCCGCCAGCGGCGCGTACTTGAGACCGCGCTTGAACCATTCGGGCATGGGCACTTCGCGCTCGGGAATCATGAAGAAGGCGCGCGTGACCAGGGTCACCAGCGCCAGGCCGACGGAGGCCACCCAGGGCTCCCAGCCCGTCATCACAGCGGTGCTCATCGCGGCTCCTTGGTGTCGGCATGCCCGGGCAAGGGCATGACCGGGTGCTTTTCGCCCCGGGCGGGGTCGGGCGGGCGGATGGCCGGCTGCGGGCGCAGGCGCTGGGCGCGGCGCTCGGCCGCCTCCATCAGCAGCCCGGCCGTCACGGCCGCGGCAATCGCCACCAGGATGTTGAGCTTCAGTGGCAGCGCAAACGCCGCCACGGCCGCGCCGCAGGCCACCACGCAGGCCATCCAGGTGGCCGCATCCTTGAGCATGGAGTACAGCACGCCCAGCAGCGCCAGCACGCCGGCAAAGCCCAGGCCCCACTCCAGCGGGATGGCGTGCGCCAGCAGGATGCCGGCAATCGAGGCGATCTGCCACGACAGCCAATTGACCGTGGCCGCGCCCCAGAAGAAGGGCAACTGCTCCGGCGTTTTCTCCGGGGTGCTGAACCGCTGGCTGAAGGCCACGAAGATCACGTCCCCGCTGAAATAGCCCAGCGCCAGGCGGTGCGGGCGGCGCAGGTGGCTGAAATAGTGGCGCCACATGCTGCTCAGGATGACGAAACGCAGGTTCACGCAGATGGCCGTGAACCACACCACCCACAGCGGCGCGCCCACCACCATCAGCGGCAGCACCGCCAGCTGGGCGCTGCCGGCGTAGACGGTCAGCGACATGAAGAGCGCCAGCGGCACCGACATGCCGCTCTTGACCATGGCCACGCCCGTCACCAGGCCCCAGGCGGCAATCCCCAGCATGGTGGCCAGCACGGCCTGCACACCCTGGCGATAGGCCGGATCGCGCGCAATCCCCTGCGCGCGCTGTCTCATGGAATGCACTGACATGTTCAGGCGTCGGCAGGCTGGGTCAGCACCGCGCCCACGGGCAGCTCAAAGCCGCGCAGGAAGTCCGCCGCCGGCAAGCGCTTGCCGCCCGCGCGCTGCAGTTGCGTCAGGCACAAGGCCCCCTGGCCGCAGGCGACCACCACGCCGTCGGCGTCCGCGGCCAGCACGGTGCCCGGCAGGGCCGAACCAGCATAGGCCTGGGGCACGGCCGCCCACAGCTTGATGACCTCGTCGCCCGCTTGCGTGGCGCCCCCGGGGAAGGGGTTGAAGGCGCGCAGGCGGCGGTCCAGTGCGTCGGCCGACAGGCGCCAGTCCATCCAGCTTTCGGCTTTCTCGATCTTGTGGGCATAGGTCACGCCCTCGGCCGGCTGGGGGGTGCGCGGCAGGCCGCCGCAGGCGCTCATCTCCAGCGCCTCGACGATCATGCGGCCCCCCAGGTCGGCCAGCTTGTCGTGCAGGCTGGCCGTGGTGTCGCTGGCGGTGATCGGCAGGCGCTCGATCAGGCACATGTCGCCGGTGTCCAGGCCGATGTCCATCTGCATGATGGTCACCCCGGTCTCGGCGTCGCCGGCCTCGATGGCGCGGTGGATGGGCGCCGCCCCGCGCCAGCGCGGCAGCAGCGAGGCGTGGATGTTCAGGCAGCCGCGCGGCGGCAGGTCCAGCACCCACTGCGGCAGGATCAGGCCATAGGCGGCCACCACCATCACATCGGCGCGGGCCTCCAGCAGGGCCTGGCGCGCGGCAGCGGCGTCCTCGGGGTATTTGCCGTCCAGGCGCAGACTCAGGGGCTGCGCCACCGGGATGCCGTGCGCCTGGGCGCACTGCTTGACGGGCGAGGCCTGCAGCTTCATGCCGCGGCCTGCGGGGCGATCGGGCTGGGTCAGCACCAGCGGGACCTCAAAACCTGCCTGCAGCAGGCGTTCCAGCGCCACACGCGCAAAATCGGGCGTGCCAGCAAAAATCACTCTCATGCGTTCCATCCAAGGCAAAACTGCCAGTTGCCGCGCTACCGGGCCGACCACCGGTGCAGCAGGCGGAGTCTTCAAGGGCGCGTATCGTCGTCCAGGCGCCGCTCGTCGGTGAACATGACGCGGCGCACCACGCCCTGCGGATCGAGGAACACGTGCGCCTGGCGGTCGATGCCATTTTCGCGAATCCGGTAGGTCCAGATATCGCCTTTGAAGTTGGCGACACCCTCGACCAGCGCAGGGCGTCCGAAGAAATCCAGCACGCTCTGGCGGTCGTCCACCCCCACGCGCAAGCGCTGGAAATAGGCCTCCTGCAGCACCTGCTCCACGCGCAGCAGGCGCTGCTGCCCATCCATCACCATGTGGTAGACCTGCTGGCCCGCCGGCTGGAAGCTGTAGACCCAGCGTTCGCCGCCATCGACCAGGGGCACCTGGACCTGCGGCGCCCCCATGCCCTGCGCAATCTGCGCGGCCGGTGTGCCGGGCTTTTGCCACTGCGGCACCATGCAGGCGGACAAGGCCATGCAGCCGGCCACCACCCACGCCCAGCGCCACCCTTGGGCCTGCCCTGGGCGCACCGCCATCAGTGGGCCGCCTGCTTCTGCATCTTGACCAGCTTGGTCTTGATGCGGTTGCGCTTGAGGGGCGACAGGTATTCCACGAACACCTTGCCCATCAGGTGGTCCATCTCGTGCTGGATGCAGATGGCCAGCAGGCCTTCGGCCTCGATCTCGCGGCTGGCGCCGTTTTCGTCCAGGGCCTTCACCTTGACGGCCGTGGAGCGCTCCACACCGTCGTAAATGCCGGGCACGGACAGGCAGCCTTCCTCGCCCACCTGCTTTTCGTCGCTGGCCCAGACCAGCTCCGGATTGATCAGCACCAGGGGCTGGTCGCGGTCCTGCGAGACATCGATGACGATCAGGCGCTCATGGAAATCCACCTGCGTGGCCGCCAGACCGATGCCGTTGGCGTCATACATGGTCTCAAACATGTCCTCAATCTGCTTGCGGATGCGCGCGTCCACCTGCTTCACAGGTTGGGCGACCTTGTGCAGGCGGGGATCGGGGAAGCAAAGAATCGGAAGTAAGGCCATGGCAAGTTCAGAAAATTTGTCGCTATTTTCGCCACTTTCACGAAATGACGCAGCACCGGGCACCGATATGCATTGCCCAATCAAGGCCTTGGAATGAGAATCTGCCAGGATGATTCGTTGCACAGCAGCCAAAAGCCTGCACCAAGGAGAGGGAAGAAACATGAAGGGAACTGCCACCACTTGGGTCTGGGCCATCGGTACCCTGCTTTGCGGTGCCACGGCTGCGGCACAGGCCCAGCCCTCCTTTCCGGTCACCGCGGCGCAGCGCGCCACCGCCCAGCAAGTGGCGCAGCAAGGCGTGCCCCTGGCCGCACTGAACCCCAATGCCCCCGACAGCTACACCGTGCAGTCCGGCGACACGCTGTGGCGCATTGCCGGGCTGTACCTGCGCCAGCCCTGGCGCTGGCCGGAGCTGTGGGGCATGAACCTGCAGGCGATTGCCAACCCGCACCTGATCTACCCCGGCCAGGTGCTGTACCTGGAGAAATCCGGGGGCTATGCCCGCCTGAGCAGCAAGCGCGGCACCAGCACCCCCACCGTGAAGCTGACCCCCCGTGTGCGCAGCGAGAGCCTGTCGGACCTGGCCCTGCCCACGCTGCAGATGCACCTGATCGAGCCGTTCCTGACCGAGCCCCTGGTCATCAACACCGACACGCTGCAGCGCGCGCCCCGCATCATCGCCGGCGACAACGAACGCATCATGCTCTCGCCCGGGGATCGGGCCTATGCCCGCGGCCCGGTCGACGCCCCCTTGCTGCACAGCCCCGGCACGTCGCGCAGCTATCGCCTGTTCCGCCAGGCCACGCCCGTGCGCGACCCGATCACCAAGGAAATCCTGGGCTACGAAGCCCAGTACCTGGGCCAGGCCGAACTGGAGCGCAGCGAAACCCCGGCCCCGCCCGCACCCGACAAGGCCCAGCGCAGCCCCACCCTGCCGGCCAGCGTGCACATCACCAGGATCAAGGAAGAAATCCTGGCCGGTGACCGCCTGCTGCCCGAGCCACCCCGCCAGTACCTGAGCTTCGTCCCGCACGCCCCCAAGGAGCCGGTGACGGCCCACGTGGCCTCGCTGTACAGCAGCACCGCCGTGCGCTACGGCACCCAGCACCAGGTGGTGGCCATCAACAAGGGCACCCAGGACGGCGTGGTCCCCGGCATGGTGCTGTCGCTGATGACCCAGGGGCAGACCATGGTCGACAAGACCGACCCGCAACGTGCCACCGTCAAGCTGCCCGACGAAGAAAACGGGCTGGCCATGGTGTTCCGCAGCTTCGACCGTGTGTCCTACGTCCTCATCATGGACATCCAGCACGGCGTTCAAATTGGTGATCGACTGATCTCTCCGCAGTGACGCCCATGGCCGGCGCGCTTCCGCCCCTGGAACACCCGGAACTGGAAGCCTGGCTGCGCCTGTCCCTCACGCCCGGCGTGGGCAACGCGGCCGCACGCCGCCTGCTGGCACGTTTCGGCTCCGCCCCCGCCATCTTCCAGGCCTCGGTCACCGAGCTGCAGGACTGCGTCAGCCTGGCCCAGGCCGCCCAGCTGCGCCACGCGCCCGAAGGATTTGCCCAGGCCCTGTCCACCACCGGGCAGTGGCTGCAAGGGGCCGCCGAAGGTTGCAGCCACGCCCTGGTCACACTGGGCGACGTCCGCTACCCGGACAGCCTGCTGCACATCCCCGATCCCCCGTTGATGCTGTATGTGACCGGGCCGGCACGCTGGCTGCAGCGTCCGCAGCCATTGACACACAGTGCCCGCAGCCTGGCGATGGTTGGCTCCCGCAACCCCACGCCCCAGGGCGCTGACAACGCCCGGCAGTTTGCCCACAGCCTGGCCGACATGGGCTGGTGCATCGTCTCGGGCATAGCCCTGGGCATCGACGCCGCCGCACACGCCGGCGCCCTCGCCGCGGACACCACGGAAGTGCCAACCATCGCCGTCGTCGGCACCGGGGTGGACCGGGTCTACCCGCGCCAGCACAAGCAGCTGGCCCACCAGATTGCCGCGCACGGACTCATGCTCAGCGAGTTCCCGCTGGGCACACCGCCGATTGCCAGCAACTTCCCCAAGCGCAACCGCATCATCTCGGGGCTGTCCTGCGGCACCCTGGTGGTCGAGGCGGCGCTGGCATCCGGCTCGCTGATCACGGCACGCACCGCCTCCGAGCAAGGGCGGGAGGTGTTCGCCATTCCGGGCTCCATCCACGCCCCACAGTCCCGCGGCTGCCATGCCCTGATCCAGCAGGGCGCCAAGCTGGTCACCTGCGCGCAGGACATCCTGGAGGAACTGCAGGGCCCCAGCAGCCAGCGGCCCCCGGCAGCGAGCGATGCCACGACCCGCACCCCTGCTGCCGCAGAGTCCCCGCTGCTGCAGGCCATGGGCTACGACCCCATCGGACTGGATGCCTTGTCCGCCCGCACCGGCTGGGGGGCGGCCCAGCTGCAGGCCCAGTTGCTGGAATTGGAGCTAGAGGGCTGGCTGTCCCGCCTGCCTGGCGGGCTGTTCCAGCGCACGGCGCGCGCCTAAAACGGCCATCAAAAAAGGCACCCGAAGGTGCCTTTTGGTGTGAACAGCGTGGTGGCCACAGTGACCTTAGACCACGGCCCCGGCGTTGGGATCGTTCGGGTCCTGCTCCTGCTTGGTCGGCTTGACCAGGTCTTCGCGCTTGACGCCCAGCCACATCACGATGGCGGCGCCCACGAAGATGGACGAATAAATGCCGAACAAGATGCCGATGGTCAGCGCCAGCGAGAAGTAGTGCAGGCTGGGCCCCCCAAAGAAGAACATGGCCAGCACCATGGCTTCGGTCGACGCGTGGGTGATGATGGTCCGGCTCATGGTGGAGGTGATGGCGTGGTTGATCACGGCCTTGGTGTCCATCTTGCGCTGCTTGCGGAAGGTTTCGCGGATCCGGTCAAACACCACCACCGACTCGTTGACCGAGTAGCCCAGCACCGCCAGCACGCCGGCCAGCACGGGCAGCGAGAACTCCCACTGGAAGAACGCGAAGAAGCCCAGGATGATCACCACGTCGTGGAAGTTAGCGAAGGCGGCGGCCACGCCGAACTTCCACTCGAAACGGAAGGCCAAGTAGACGATGATGCCCAGCATCACCACGCCCAGGGCCAGCAAACCGTTGGTCACCAGTTCCTCGCCCACGGAGGGGCCGACGAACTCGGTGCGACGCAGGGTCACCTCGGGGTCCTCGGCCTTCAGCGCCACCATCACCTGCTCGCTCTGCTGGGCCGAGGTCACGTCCTTTTGCACGGGCATGCGGATCATCACGTCGCGCGCCGTCCCGAAGTTCTGCACCGTCACGTCGGTGTAGCCCTTGGCCTGGATGGTGTTGCGCACCTTCTCCAGGTCGGCAGGCTGGCTGTACGCCACCTCCATGACCGTGCCCCCGGTGAATTCCACGGACAGGTGCAGCCCCTTGGTCACCAGGAAGAACACCGCCAGCACGAAGGTGATGATGGAGATCGCGTTGAGCACCAACGCGTGCTTCATGAACGGAATGTCTTTGCGGATACGGAAGAGTTCCATGTCTTCCTCCTTTACTTCGCTTCTTCGACGGCCGAGCCGTCAGGGCGCCAGATGGTGCCGATGGACACGCTCTTGAGCTTCTTCTGGCGGCCGTACCAAAGGTTCACCAGCCCGCGCGAGAAGAACACGGCCGAGAACATGCTGGTGGCGATGCCGATGCAGTGCACCACGGCAAAGCCACGCACCGCGCCGGAGCCGAAGGCCAGCAGGGCCAGGCCCACGATCAGGGTGGTCAGGTTCGAGTCCAGGATGGTGGCCCAGGCGCGGTCATAGCCGGCGTGGATCGCCGCCTGCGGCGACATGCCCGAGCGCAGCTCTTCGCGAATGCGCTCGTTGATCAGCACGTTGGAGTCGATCGCCACACCAATCGCCAGCGCCATCGCGGCAATGCCGGGCAGCGTCAGCGTGGCCTGCAGCATGGACAGGATGGCCATCAGCAGCAACACGTTCACCCCCAGCGCCACGGTGGAGAACACCCCGAACAGGTGGTAGTAGATGCACATGAAGATGGCGATGGCGATGAAGCCCCAGACCACCGAGTTGATGCCACGGTCGATGTTCTCGGCACCCAGGCTGGGGCCGATGGTGTATTCCTCGATGATCTCCATGGGCGCTGCCAGCGAACCCGCACGCAGCAGCAGCGAGGTGTCATTGGCTTCCACGGTGGTCATGCGGCCCGAGATCTGCACGCGGCCGCCACCAATTTCCGAGCGGATCACCGGTGCCGTCACGACCTCGCCCTTGCCCTTTTCAAACAGGATGATGGCCATGCGCTTGTTGATGTTCTCGCGCGTAATGTCCTTGAAGATGCGGGCGCCCTTGGCGTCCAGCACCAGGTTCACCGTGGGCTCCTGGGTCTGGCTGTCGAAGCCGGGCTGGGCGTCGGTCAGGTTCTCGCCGGTCAGGATGACCTGCTTCTTGACGATCACGGCGTTGCCGTTGCGGTCCAGGTAGCGCTCGGAACCAAACGGCACGTTGCCCGAGCCCATCTCGGCGGCGCGGCCCTCGGTGGATTCGTCGACCAGGCGCAGCTCCAGGGTGGCAGTGCGGCCCAGGATGTCCTTGGCCTTGGCCGTGTCCTGCACACCCGGCAGCTGGACCACGATGCGGTCCAGGCCCTGCTGCTGGATCACGGGCTCGGCCACGCCCAGCTCGTTGATCCGGTTGTGCAGCGTGGTGATGTTCTGCTTGAGGGCCTGCTCCTGCACCTTGCGTAGGGATTCGGGCTTGATGGTGGCGCGCAGGCGGCCATCGGCGCCGGTGCTGGCTTCGGCCACTTGCAGGTCCGGGAACTGGTCCGCAATCAGGTTGCGGGCCGCCGTCATGCTGGCGTCGTCGCGCAGGCGGATCTCGATCGCCTGGCCATCGCGGTTGATGCCGCCGTGGCGGATGTTCTTGTCGCGCATCATGGTGCGCAGGTCACCGGCCAGCGAATCGGCACGCTTGGTCAGCGCCGCCTGCATGTCCACCTGCAGCATGAAGTGCACGCCACCGCGCAAGTCCAGGCCCAGGTACATGGGGTGTGCGCCCAGGGACGACAGCCACTGCGGCGAGCGCGACACCAGGTTCAGCGCCACGATGTAGGCGGGGTCCGAGGCGTCGGTGATCAGCGCACGCTCGATCACGTCCTTGGCCTTGAGCTGTTCGTCCGGCGTGTTGAAGCGCGCGCGCACGGACGTGCCTTCCAGGCTCAGGATGTCGGGCGACAGCGAGGCCGCCTGCAGCGCGCTTTGCACGCGGGCCAGCACGCCCTCGTCGACCTTGACGGTGGATTTGGCCGAGGACACCTGCACCGCAGGGGCCTCGCCGAAGAAATTGGGCAGGGTGTAGATCACCCCAATGAGTAGCGCGACCACAAGGATCGCGTACTTCCAGACCGGGTATCGGTTCATGATCGCGCTCTATCTCTCACGCAGGAAACAGGGCGCGGCATGCCTGGGAAAGCCCACCGGCCCACTCGATCAGCGAATGCGGCTGATTACTTGACGGAGCCCTTGGGCAGCACCTGCACCACGGCGCTGCGCTGGATCTGCACCTTCACGCCGGACGCGATCTCGATGAACAGGAACTGCTCGTCCAGGTCCACCACGCGGCCCAGGATGCCACCGGCGGTGGCCACTTCGTCGCCCTTGGCCAAGGCTTCCACCATGGAGCGGTGTTCCTTCTGGCGCTTCATCTGGGGACGAATCATCACGAAGTACAGCACCACGAACATCAGCACCAGGGGCAGCATGCCGGTCAGCGAGGACATCATGTCACCGCCACCAGCGGCAGCAGCAGGGGCGGTTTGGGCAAAGGCAGAAGAAATAAACACGGACGAACTCCAAAGCGGAATGGGTCAAAAAAAGAACAGGCCATCCGGCCTGCCAAGCGCTACAGCATAGCCGAGCACAAGTCAACGAAGCATTGTATGCGTGCGCCTTGGGGGCCGCCGGGGCTAAACCTGAGTCCGGGCCGGTGTTTGCCAGCCCGGGTTTTTCAAGCCAAATCGTGCTCTGACGCGCATCCAGCATGCGTGAGCAGCTATGGTTTAAATATTTTCAGCCGGCACGGCCACGCCGCCGTCCGCCGGACGGGGCACGGTGCCCCCCGCGCCCCACCCGTTTCAGGCCCGGTGCTGGGCGCCGGGCTGCGGGGCCTGCCACTGCTGCATCAGGCCCTGCCATTTGCTGCGCGCCGCCGCCAGGTGGCGCTCCTTCACGTGGCCGTAGCCGCGGATGTCCTCGGGGATGCGCGCAATCTGCACCGCCAGCTCCAGCTTGTCGGCCGTCAACTGCGGCAGCAGCTGCGTGATGCAGTCGCGGTACTCAACGATCAGCGCCCGCTCGGTCCGGCGCTCGGCCGTGCGGCCAAACAGGTCCAGCGGGGTGCCGCGCAGGCCCTTGAGCTTGGCCAGCACGCCGAACGCGCTGCGGATCCAGGGCTGGTAGGACTTTTTCACCAGGTGGCCCTGGGCGTCCTTGGCGGCCGACAGCGGGGGCGCCAGGTGGTGCACCAGCTTGTAGTCACCATCGAACATGTCGGCGATCTTGGCGGTGAAGGCCGGGTCGGTGTGCAGGCGCGCCACCTCGTACTCATCCTTGTACGCCATCAGCTTGAACAGGTAGCGGGCCACAGCCTCGGTCAGCCGGGTCGAGCTGCCCAGCCGCCCTTCCGCCGCCTGCACCTGGTCCACGAAGCTGCGGTACTGCGCCGCATAGGCCGCGTTCTGGTAGCCCGTCAGGAACTGCTCGCGCTGGGCCACCAGCTCCTGCAGGCCGGTCTTCTTCACGAACTGGATGACCTGGGCCGTGCGGTACAGGGCCTCGACCTCGGCCAGGTTGTGGGCGCAGCGGCGCCCCCACTCGAAAGCGGCCTGGTTGTTGGCCACCTGCACGCCGTTGAGTTCCATGGCGCGCATCAGCGCGGCGCGGGTCAGTGGCACCCGGCCCTTTTGCCAGGCATAGCCCAGCATCAGCGGGTTGGTGTAGATGCTGTCGCCCAGCAGCTGCACGGCGGCCTGCTCGGCATCAAAGCTGCCGACCAGACCCGGGCCCACGGCCCCGGCGATCGCCGCCTCGCAGCTGCCGCCGGGGAATTGCCAGTCGGGGTTGTGCACGAACGCCGCCGTGGGTGTGCCATGGCTGTTCAGCGCCACAAAGGTGCGGCCGTTTTGCATGACCGCCAGCGAGGCCTTGTTGGCCGCCACGATGGGGTCGCAGCCGATCACCAGGTCGGCCTTGGCCATGTCGACCTTGGTGGTGTAGATGGCCTCGGGGCGGTTGGCGATCTGGATGTGGCTCCAGGTGGCGCCGCCCTTTTGCGCCAGCCCCCCGGCGTCCTGCGTGATCACGCCCTTGCCCTCCAGGTGCGCGGCCATGCCCAGCAGGGAGCCGATGGTGATCACGCCGGTGCCGCCGACGCCGCCGACCACGATGCCCCAGGCGGTGTCAGCCCTGGGCAGCTGGGGTTCGGGGATGGCGGGCAGGGACGACAGATCGCCCTTCTTCTCCTTCTTGGGCTTCTTCAAGGTCCCGCCCTCGACGGTGACGAAGCTGGGGCAGAAGCCGTTGACGCAGGAATAGTCCTTGTTGCAGGTGTTCTGGTTGATGCGGCGCTTGCGCCCGAACGGGGTCTCCACGGGTTCCACCGACAGGCAGTTGGACTGCACCGAGCAGTCGCCGCAGCCCTCGCACACCAGCTCGTTGATGACCACGGTCTTGTCCGGCGTGGCCAGCGTGCCGCGCTTGCGGCGGCGGCGCTTTTCGGTGGCGCAGGTCTGGTCGTAGATGATGGCCGTGCACCCGGGGATGGCGCGGAACTCGCGCTGGATGCGGTCCAGCTCGTCGCGGTGGAACACCTCGATGCCAGCGGGCAGGTCGTTGATCAGCTCCTGGTGCTGGGCGCGCGCCGGGTTGGCGTCGATGTGGTGCGTGCGGCCATGGTATTTGCTGGGGTCGTCCGTCACCACCACCAGCTTGACCACGCCCTCGGCGCGCAGGCTGTGCGCGATCTGCGCCACGGAGTGGCCCTCGGGCCGCTCGCCCACGGTCTGGCCGCCGGTCATGGCCACGGCGTCGTTGTACAGGATCTTGTAGGTGATGTTCACCCCGGCCGCAATGCTCTGGCGGATGGCCAGCAGCCCGCTGTGGAAGTAGGTGCCGTCGCCCAGGTTGGCAAACACATGCGCTTCCTGCGTGAAGGGCGACTGGCCGACCCAGGTCACGCCCTCGCCGCCCATCTGCGTGAAGGTGCTGGTGTTGCGGTCGGGCATCCAGGTGGTCATGTAGTGGCAGCCAATGCCGGCCACGGCGCGCGAGCCTTCGGGCACGCGGGTGCTGGTGTTGTGCGGGCAGCCGCTGCAGAACCAGGGCGTGCGGTCATTGCCGCCGGCAGGCAGCTCGGCCAGGGCCCGCTCGCGCGCGGCGATCACGGCCAGGCGCTGCTCCATGCGCGCCTCGATGTCGGCCGGCACGCCCAGCTTCTTCAGGCGCTTGGCAATGGCCTGGGCAATGATGGCCGGCGTCAGGTCGGCCTTGGGGCGCAGCAGCCAGTTCTGGCTGGGGTTGGGCATGCTCCATTCGCCGCCGGAGTCGTCGCCGGGCTGCTCGTCGAACTTGCCCAGCACGTTGGGGCGCACGTCGGGCCGCCAGTTGTAGAGCTCTTCCTTGAGCTGGTATTCGATGACCTGGCGCTTTTCCTCGACCACCAGGATTTCCTGCAGGCCCTGGGCGAAGTCGCGGGTGATCGACGCCTCCAGCGGCCAGACCACGTTCACCTTGTGCACGCGGATGCCCAGCTGGCGGCAGACCGCATCGTCCAACCCCAGGTCGACCAGGGCCTGGCGCATGTCGTTGTAGGCCTTGCCGCTGGCGATCAGGCCAAAGCGATCGTTGGCGCCCTGCACCACGTTGTAGTTCAGCTTGTTGGCGCGCACATAGGCCAGCGCGGCGTACCACTTGTAGTCCATGAGCCGCGCTTCCTGCTCCAGCGGCGCATCGGGCCAGCGGATGTGCAGGCCGCCGGGCGGCATCTGGAAGTCTTCGGGCAGGACGATGTTCACGCGGTCCGGATCGACGGCAATGCTGGCCGAGGACTCCACCACCTCCTGGATGGTCTTCATGCCCGACCACAGGCCCGAGAAGCGGCTCATGGCGAAGGCGTGCAGCCCCATGTCCAGGATGTCCTGCACATTGCTGGGGAAGAACACCGGCGTGCCGCAGGCCTTGAAGATGTGGTCGCTCTGGTGGGCAGCGGTGCTGCTCTTGCTGATGTGGTCGTCGCCCGCAATCGCGATCACGCCGCCATGCTGGGCCGTGCCCGCCATGTTGGCGTGCTTGAACACGTCGGAGCAGCGGTCCACGCCCGGACCCTTGCCGTACCAGATGCCGAACACGCCGTCGTATTTCTTGGTCTGCGGGTACAGGTCCAGCTGCTGCGTGCCCCAGACGGCCGTGGCGGCCAGTTCCTCGTTGACGCCGGGCTGGAAGACGATGTGCTGGGCCTCCAGGTGCTTTTTGGCCGCCCACAGCGACTGGTCGTAGGTGCCCAGGGGCGAGCCCCGGTAGCCGCTGATGAAACCGGCGGTGTTCAGGCCGTGCTTGGCATCACGCTGGCGCTGCAGCATGGGCAGGCGCACCAGGGCCTGCACGCCACTCATGAAGGCGCGGCCGCGCTCCAGGGTGTATTTGTCATCGAGCGTGATGCTTTCCAGCGCCCGGCGGGTGACGTCGTCCAGCGGGGCGTTCATTGCACACCTCCTGCGCAGGGGTGTGCACCGTGGTGCCATAGGTCGCCAAAGCGGGCGGGGGCGTGCGCGCGCAGCGCGACGTCATTGCGTGGGGCCTTCATCTGTGTCTCCTGGTGTGAGGCCTGGCTCATGACCGGCCTCTTCTTGTGTCTGTGTCGATGACGTGAATCAAGTGTAGAAGTCCCGTTCGGGTAAGTGATTGCTTTTTTTGCCCTTCAAATCCACTATTGAGCAAGAATCTTGCTCAAACAAGGGTTAACGTGAATCAATTGGACAAATTTGACCTGGCCATCCTGACCCACCTGCAGGCCGACGGACGCCTCACCAACGCCGAGCTGGCGCAGCGCGTCGGCCTGTCCGCCGCCCCCTGCTGGCGCCGTGTGCGGGCGCTGGAGGCGGCCGGCTACATCCTGGGCTACCACGCTGCCATCGATCGCCACAAGATCGGCCTGGGCGTGCTGGCCTTTGTGCGCATCGATGCGGAAATCAGCTCCGGCGCCCGCACGCGCGAGATGGAAGAGGCGATTCGCGCCATCCCGGAGGTGGTGACCTGCCACTACATCAGCGGCAAGGGCATGTTCGAGCTGCAGGTGGTGGCCAAGGACCTGGAGAGCTTTTCGCAGTTCACGCGCCGCGTGCTGCTGAACCTGCCGAACGTGAAGGACATGCACACCAGCTTTTCGCTGGGCGAGGTCAAGGCCAGCCCCGTCTGGCCAATGCCCCCCGTGCCCTCCGGGCTATAGCGCCCCAGGGCTTGGACCCTGTCCAAACCTGGACTGCAAGAAAATGCCGCTGCCGCGACAATCGCCGGTGATGCCAGACCACCAAGCCCCTCCGTCGCACACGCCCCAGCCGGGGCGGATTCTTGAAGAACCGGGTGCCACGCCCAGCACGCAGGCTGCCAAGCCCGTGTCCACCTGGGCGCCGCTGGCGGCCTCGCCCAGCTTCCGCATGCTCTGGGGCGTCACGCTGGCCGCCAACATCTGCATGTGGATGAACGATGTGGCCGCAGCCTGGATGATGACCTCGCTGACCACCTCGCCGGTGCTGGTGGCCCTGGTGCAGACGGCCTCCACACTGCCGGTCTTTTTGCTGGGCCTGCCCAGTGGCGCGCTGGCCGACATCCTGGACCGCCGCCGCTACGTGATTGCCACGCAGTTCCTGGTGGCCACGGTGGCGGTGCTGCTGTGCATCACCGTGGCCATGGGCTGGATGACCGCGCCGCTGCTGCTGGCCCTCACGTTTGCCAACGGCATCGGTACGGCGATGCGCTGGCCGGTGTTCTCGGCCCTGCTGCCGGAGATGGTCAGCAAGTCCCACCTGCCCTCGGCCATGGCCCTCAACGGCGTGGCCATGAACGCCTCACGCATCATCGGCCCGCTGGTGGCCGGCGGCATCATCGCCAGCCTGGGCAGTGCCTGGGTGTTTGTGCTGAATGCCGTGCTGTCCATCATCTCGGGCATCGTGCTGGTGCGCTGGAAGCGCCACCAGCCCGAGAACCCGCTGGGCCGCGAGCGCCTGCACAGCGCCATGCGCGTGGGCCTGCAGTTCGTCAAGGAATCGCCGCGCATGCGCGCCGTGATCGCACGCACCGTGGCCTTCTTCTTCATGTCCACGGCCATCATGGCGCTGCTGCCGCTGACGGCCCAGCGCTTCGAGGGGCACTTCGTCGGCGGCGCCGGCACCTTCACCATCCTGCTGGCCTCGATGGGCGCGGGCGCCATCGTCAGCGCCATGTTCCTGCCGCGCCTGCGCCAGGCGCTGGGCGAGAAGCTGGTCATCGTCGGCACCTGCACCATGGCGCTGGCCACCGTGGGCATCGCCCTGGTGCCGCACCTGCTGCTGGCCATCGCCTGCATGATGGTCGCGGGCATGGCGCTGATCTCCACCGCCAACAGCCTGGGCGTGAAGGCCCAGATGGCCCTGCCCAACTGGGTGCGCGCGCGCGGCATGGCGGCCTACCAAATGTCCATCATGGGCGGCACGGCCATCGGCGCGGCGCTGTGGGGCAAGGTGGCCTCGCTGACCAGCGTGCCCACCAGCCTGCTGTGCGCCGCCGCCACCGGCGTGCTGGTGATGCTGCTGGTGCAGCGCCTGGTGACCGAGCGCCAAGCGCTGGAGGACCTGAGCCCCTCCAAGGCCTGGACACCGCCCACGCACGACCAACCCGAAAGCGGCCGCGTGGTGGTGCAGATCGAATACCGCATCAACCCGGCCAAGGCCAAACGCTTTCGCACGCTGATGCAGGAAAGCCGCCGCAGCCGCCTGCGCCAGGGCGCCGTGGGCTGGAGCCTGCTGCACAGCATGGAGCAGCCCGAGCGCTATGTGGAACAGATCGTGGACGAATCCTGGACCGAGCACCTGCGCCGCTTCGAACGCGTCACGGCCGCCGACGTGGCCCTGCGCGAGCGCAAGCTGGCCTTCCACGTGCTGGACCAGCCGCCGCGCGTGAGCCGCTTCTTCGAAACCGACTGAAGCACGGCCGGCCGCCCCTGCTGGCCCAGCAAGACATCAACGCCACCCGCGCGGCGCGGCGGGGCCGCAGGCTCGTACGGCGCATGCCTGCATACGGCTTGCGGCTTGCGGCGCCATCGTGACCACCTTCCTGCGGTGCGCATGACCGTGGGCCACGCTGGCGCGGCACAAAAAAGGCTGCCGAAGCAGCCTGGGTGCAGGGTGGACGATTAGCAAAAATAAGAGCTGGTAGCGCTTATCCAGCCATGCTTTCAAAGATAAAACACCTTGAAAGCGCCAGCAGACGCGCGCCAGCCGCTCCGTTTATTGCTGCGGCACCGGCAGGCCCTTGGGCCACAGCGCCCACAGCCGCAGCGGCTGCTTGATGCGCCCGGCCAGATCCCCGGCGCTCTTGCCCCAGCCCATGAAATAGTCGGCCCGCACCGCGCCCACGATGGCGCTGCCCGTGTCCTGCGCCATCACCAGGCGCTTGTATTCCACCTCCATGCCCTTGGAATACAGCCACACCGGCGTGCCGTAGGGGATGCTGCCGCGGTCCACCGCGATGGAGCGCCCCGGCGTCAGCGGCACGCCCTGTGCGCCCTTGGGGCCGAAGGCCGCATCCAGCCCCTCCAGCGGTTCTTCCTTGAAGAACACATAGCGCGGGTTGCTCCACAGCATTTCCTGCACGCGGTCGGGGTTCACGGCAATCCAGGCGCTGATGCCGGGCCAGCTGGCGTCGGTGATCAGGCCCCGGTCCAGCAGCCAGCGGCCCACGCTCTTGTAGGGCTGGTCGTTGGTGCCCGCATACGCCAGGCGGATCTGGCGCACGCTGCCATCGGGCTCGGTGATGCGCAGGCGGCCCGAGCCCTGGATGTGCAGCACCAGCGCCTCGACCGGGTCGTTCAGCCAGGCGATCTCGCGCCCGGCCAGCGCGGCCTGGGCCTCCGGCAGGGTCTCGATCTGCTGGCGCGTGTACCAGGGCTTGCGCGTGCCCAAGCTCTGCGGCGTGCGGTACAGCGGGATGTTGAACTCGGCCGTGCGCACGCGCGAGCCGACCATCTCGGGCTCGTAGTACGAGGTCAGCATGCCTTCCGAGCGGCCATCCAGCGACTCCACGCGGTACGGCTGCAGCTGCGTCTGCAGCCAGTGACGCTGCTCGGCCGGGCTGGCAATGCTCAGGCGGCGCACATCCTTGCACAGGCCCGCCAGGGCCGCGTGGGGCCGCTCGCAGTTGCGCAGCCAGGCGTTCCAGGCTTCGTGCAGGGCATCGTCGTCAAAGCCCGGCAGCTCGGCCCAGCGCACCGGCAGCCAGCGGCTCTTGGCGCGCAGCGAGGGTGGACCCAGCGGGGCCGTGTCGATGACCGCACCCGTGGGAAAACTGGTGCTCGGACCGTCTTGGGACGTGGAGGCAGGGGGAACGCGGGGGCCGGAGGAGCAGGCGGCGAGGGTGCCTACAATCAGCGCCATCGACACACGAAGCAGGAGAGATACGGTCATGGGCCTGATTTTGCTTGAAGCTTTGCTGGCTTTGGTGATTTTGCTGGGCATTGTCTGGTGGACCATGTTCCAGGGTCGCAGCAAGGGGGAACTGCCCCCCCAGGACGAGCCCCGCGACCCGCACTGAGGCCGCACGGCGAGGGCAAATTCCTACGCCCGGCATCAGGCGTGACCGATAGACCTGGCCATGGCGATTCACACAATGGTCCCACGCACGGCGCGACAGCGCCGTGCCACCATGAAAAGGAATACAACCATGCGCAAGAATCTGACCCTGGCCGCCACCGTGGCGGCCGCCCTCATCCTCTCCGGCTGTGCCTCGGACGGCACCTCCGGCATGAGTGACACCCAAAAACGCACCGCCATCGGCACCGGGGTGGGCGCACTGGCCGGCGCTGCCATCAGCGCGGCCACCGGGGGCAAGGCCGGTGTCGGCGCCGTGGCGGGCGCCGCCGTGGGCGGCATCGGCACCTACATCTGGTCGCAGAACCAGGAAAAGCGCAAGCAGGAAATGGAAGCCGCCACCCGGGGCACCGGCGTCAACGTGGTCCAGACCCCCGACAACCAGCTGAAGCTGGAGATCCCCAGCGACATCTCGTTCGACACCGGCCGCTACGACATCAAGAGCAACTTCGCCCCCATCCTGGACCGCTTTGCCGAAGGCCTGCGCACCAGCCCGAATGCCGAGGTGCGCATCGTCGGCCACACCGACAGCACCGGCTCGGACGCCATCAACAACCCGCTGTCGCTCAACCGTGCCAACAGCACGCGCGACTACCTGATGATGCGTGGCGTCAGCGGCAGCCGCATCCACACCGAGGGCCGCGGCTCCTACCAGCCGATTGCCTCCAATAGCACGAACGAAGGCCGCGCCCGCAACCGCCGCGTGGAAATCTTTGTCGGCGAGCGCGCGCAGTAACGCACCCAAAAGCATAGCTATTGGCGCTTAACAGACAAGCGCCAGACAGCAAAAAGGCTCTGAATGCATTCAGAGCCTTTTTTGATGGCGTGGTGCACAACCACCACCGCCCGACGCCATGGGACGTCCCCGCACGCGAGGTGCGCAGGGGCGCCCCGAGCGCGTTACAGCTGGCCGTGCGCCCGCAGCAGGTTGGCCAGTTCCACGGCCGATTTGACCTGCATCTTGTCGAAGACGCGGGCGCGGTGCACTTCCACCGTGCGCACGCTGATGTCCAGCTGGTCGGCGATCAGCTTGTTGGGCACGCCCTCGACCACCAACTGCATCACGCCGCGCTCGCGGTCGGTCAGCTCGCCCAGGCGGCTGAGCAGCACATGGCGCAGGGCCGTGGCCTCCAGGTACTGGGCCGACTGCTGCAGCGCCTGCTCGATGCGGTCGACCAGCACATTGTCCGAAAACGGTTTTTCACAGAAGTCGAAGGCCCCCTGCTTGACGGTCTGCACGGCGGTCGGCACATCGGCGTGGCCGGTCAGAAAGATCACGGGCACGGTCTGGATCAGGCCCTCGCGCTGCTTGAGCAGGTCGAACAGCGACAGGCCGGTCATGCCCGTCATGCGCACGTCCAGCAACAGGCACTGGGGATGGCGGGGCACGGGGCGCTCGGCCAGCATGGACAGAAAGTCTTCGGCGCTCGCAAAGCTCTCGCTGTACAGGCGCCGCGAACGCAGCAGCCACGCCAGGGCGTCACGCACATCCGCATCGTCATCCACGATATACACCGTGGCATTGGTCACAGGTTCCATGGGAATCAGCTTAACTGGTCTTGAAGGCCCGCCACCGGCAGGCTGAAGGTAAACACCGTGCCCCGTGGGGCATTCGCGGCATGGCGCAATTCTCCACCGTGCTGCTCCAGCACGGTGCGGCACATGCTCAGCCCCAGGCCCATGCCCTCGTCCTTGGTGGTGAAGAAGGGGGTGAACAGCTGCTCGGCCACCTCGGGCGGAATGCCGCAGCCCTGGTCCTCGACCGCGAACACCACGCGCTGCGCGGCGTCGTCCCACAAGGCGCGCATGTGCAGCGCCTTGTGCGCCGGCGGCGCCTGCTCCATGGCCTGCATGGCGTTGCGCGCCAGGTTCAGCAGCACCTGCTCGATCATGGTGGCGTCGCAGACCACGGGGGGCAGGCGCGGCTCGATGTCCACCTGCACCTGCACGCCCAGCTTGCTGGCCTGCATGCGCACCAGGGGCATGACAGCGTCCAGCAGCTCGGTGGCGGTGATGCCTTCGTGCGTCTGGCTGCGGCGGCGCACAAAGTCGCGCACGCTCTTGATGACCTTGCCCGCGCGGTCGGCCTGGAAGGCGATGCGCTGCATGGCCGAGCGCAGCTCGTGCAGGCGCTGGCGCAGGGCGCCGGCCTCCAGCCGCTCCAGGTCGCCATCCTGCGCCAGCAGGTTCAGCGAACCGTTGGCGTAGCTGGACATGGCCATCAGCGGCTGGGTCAGCTCGTGGCTGAGCAACGAGGCCATTTCCCCCACCGTGGCCAGGCGCGCCGTGGCCTGCAGGCGCTCGTGCGAGGCCCGGGTCAGCTCCTCCATGCGGCGCTGCTCGGTGATGTCGATGAAGGCACTCATCCAGCCGGTCTGCTGGCCCTGGGCATTGATCAGCGGGGCTTCGAAGATCAGCACCGGAAAACGCGTGCCATCCTTGCGCATGAACACCGACTCATGGCCTTCGCGCGCCGCCGGAATGGCCCCGGCCAGGCGCCGTGCCTGCCGGCGCACGTATTCCTCGGCCAGCTCGGGCGGCCAGTAGGGGGCAAAGCTCTGCCCCAGCAGCTCTTCAGCGCTGAAGCCCACCATGGCGCAGAACGCCGGGTTGACGTAGCTGATGCGGCCCTGCAGGTCGCGCGCACGCAGCCCGGTGATGAGCGAGTCCTCCATCGCCTTGCGGAAGGCCAGGGCGTCGCCCAGGTCGCGCTCGGCGCGCAGGCGGCGGCGGTTGTCGCGCACCAGCACCACCAGCACAGAGCCCAGGGCAATCGCCATGCCGGTGACCAGGGCCGTCAGCACGTTCGGGAAGACGCTGGGCGCGCGGTGCCAGCTGTCCATGCGCAGCACCATGGTGTTACCCGGCAGGTCCAGCAGGTGCTGGGCCGTGAACACGCGCGAGCCGCGCCAGGCCGCGCCCACCAGCGCCAGCCGCGTGCCGTCGGGCTCGGTGAATGAGACTTCCTGGCTCTGCGTGAGGTTCTTGCTGACCTGGGTGGTCAGGATGTTCTGCAGCGAATAGGTGCCCACCATGTAGCCCTTGATGTGGCCGGCCTCCATCTGCGGCAGGCACACCTCCATCAGCTCGGCGCCCATGGCCTCGCCCAGGATCTGGAAGTAGCTGGGCGAATACGACGGACTGCTGGTGCGCTTGGCGTTGGCACAGGCCGTCACCGCGTGGCTGAAGGATTCCTCGCGCAGGTCGGTGTCCCACACCACCGAGCGATAGGGTGTTTCCGCCACCTGGCGGATGTCCATGTCCTCGCCGCGCCACTCCACGCGCAGCAGTTCACGGCGCACCTGCAGCATCTCGGCCACGCGCACGCTCCACTGCTCGGGCGTGACGTGCAGGGCGTTCACCGCCTGCAGGTCCTGCAGGTTGCGCCCCAGCGCGGAGCGGATCTCGACCACCGCCTGCGCGGCATCGCGCTCCAGCTTGTCCTGCACCTGCGAGGCTTCGTAGCGCCCGGCCAGCCAGACCATGATGATGAGCATGCCGGCCACCAGCACGACCAGCAGGGTCCACAGGGACCAGCGGCGCCAGGCGCTGTGCCAGCGCTGCCAGGGCCAAGGTTGCAGCGGATTTACAAACAACGGTGCTCCAGGGCAGGCAGGCGCTGGCGCACCTGCTGCAAAAATGAGAGTTCCAGGACGGCGAAGCTGATGCCCGGCCCGGCTTGTTCCTGCTGGGCCACGATCTGCCCCCAGGGGTCGACCACCATGCTCTGGCCCCAGGTCTGGCGCCCGTTCGGGTGCTTGCCGCCCTGGGCGGCCGCCAGCAGCCA
The DNA here is from genome assembly GCF_009668305.1 of Comamonas sp. CAH-2. Lineage (NCBI taxonomy): Bacteria > Pseudomonadati > Pseudomonadota > Betaproteobacteria > Burkholderiales > Comamonadaceae > Comamonas > Comamonas sp. CAH-2. The sequence continues at coordinate 35,412 of NZ_VSWF01000003.1, read as the reverse complement.
GCACTGGTTTTCAATCGCCCGCGCGCGCAGCAGCACCTCCCAGTGCGCCTGGCCCGTGGTGTGGGTGAAGGCCGCCGGCACCAGCAGAATGTCGGCCCCCAGGGCCGCATGCTGGCGATACAGCTCGGGGAAGCGCAGGTCGTAGCACACGCTCAGCCCCAGCTTCCAGGTCTGGCCGCTGCGGTCCGTGATCGTCGCCACCACGGGCGTGGCCCCGGGCTCGATCACGGCGGTCTCGTCGTAGCGCTCGCTGCCCGTCGCAAAGCGGAACAGGTGGATCTTGTCGTAATGCGCCACCTGCCGGCCTTGCGGGTCGAACAGCAGGCTGGTGTTGCGCACCTTCTGGGCGTCCGCGCCGCGGATCGGCACCGTGCCGGCCACCAGCCACACGCCGTGCGTGGCGGCCATCTGCCCCAGCGCCTGCTGGACCGGACCGGTGCCCAGCGGCTCGGCCCATGCCAGCTTGTCGGTGTCGCGCCAGCCCATGCCGCAGAAATACTCGGGCAGCACCAGCAGCTCGGCCCCTTCGCTGCTGGCCTGTGCCACCAGCTGCTGCGCCGCCCGCAGGTTCTCCGCGACGTCGGGGGTGGAAACCATTTGCAAGACCGCGACTTTCATGGGCGTCCTCCGGGTGGGGTGGTGGGGGCCTCGCTGGCCGCCGGGGCGGCGGCCGGGCGTTTGCGCACGGGATCGACCACGGGGTCGCTCCAGGTGCCGTGCAGGTGGAAGGTGCGCGTGGCCGCCTCCATCAGTGGCCCGCGCAAGAAGACCTGGGCCAGGAAGCTGCCCAGGCCGATCACCGGGTTGATGGCCGTGGCCGCCAGCGACGCCGTCATGGCGTTGATCTCGGGCACCACCACCACGGTCACGTCCTGCGTCTCGTCCACCAGGCTGGCCTGGCCTTCCATCAGCACGGCGGCATTCAAGCCCTTCATCTGCAGGTTGTTGGTGCGCGCCACGCCCTGGACCACGTTCACGTCGCCGCGGATGAAGTCAAAGGCAAAGCCCTGGCTGAAGACATCGCGGAAATCCAGGGTCACCCGGCGCGACAGCGACTGCAGGCTGAGCACGCTGAGCAGCTTGCCCATGCCGGGCTCCGCCTTCAGGAACTGCCCCTTGTCCACCTGCAGGTGCACCGCCCCGTCCATGCTCGGCCAATGCGGCGTGATGGGCGAACCGCGCCAGGCGATGTGGCCGCTCAGCTGGCCACGGCCATCGCGGATCACGCCCTCCATGCCGAAGCGGTCCAGCAGTTGCCCGGCGCTGTCCATGTCCAGCAGGAAACTCAGGTGCGTGGTACGCGCAGCACCCGGGCGTGCTGCGCCCCAATAGCCATTCGCCTTCCAGCGGGCCTCCTTGGTGGTGAGCTGGAATTGCTCCAGCAACCACTCCCGCCCCGCCTCGCCGGCGCGGTTGCGGGCCTGCAGCGACAACTGCCCCAGCGCCTTGCCCGCAATCTCCAGGCGCTCCACCTGGATGTCCAGGGCCGGCAGGCTGTCCGGGTCCACATCGTCGGGCGGTGCCTGGTCCAGGCGCTGCGCCTCGGCCTTGGGGATCGACAGGTGGGACAGGCGCGCAAACAGGCGCCCCGTGCTGCCGCCCGCACTGGCGGAGCGGTATTCGACATAGCCGCCAAACTGCTGGGCCTGCAATTGACCGCGCCAGGTGTCGCCGCTGTGCACCAGGTCGGCCTGAACACCGACCAGCTCGCGCTGGCGCAGCAGCAGGCGCGGCACGCGCAGCTCCAGGCGCTGGGGCAGGTAGCTCTGGACCTGCGCCGGCACGGCGCTGGCGCCACTGCCGCCGCCCGCGTCCAGCACCGCCAGCCAGGCATCGGCATCCAGCGTGGGCCACTGCACCTGCGCCACCACCCCGCTGTCGGGCAGGCCCTGCTTGGGCCACTCGCCCAGCACGATGCGCCCGGCAAGCACCCGCGCCGGTTCGACGGACACGTCCTGGGCATACACCACCTGGCCGCGCCCGGCCACCTCCACCCGCAACTCCTGGCGATGGGCGGCATCCAGCGTCTGCGTCACTTCCAGCCCCAGGCTGTCCTCGGCAGGCTTGTTCAGCGGGGCCGGCAGGCGCAGGGCCAGGCCGCGCAGGTCCGAACGCACCACCACCGTCTGCTGCCCCTGCCTGGCCACCACGCTGACGCTGTAGGCGGCCCGGCCCTCGGCATGCTCCGCCAGCTGCGTGGCCACCGGCAAGCTGCCATCCTTCTTCAGTCCCAGGGCCGTGGCCTGCCCCTGGGCCTGGATGCGCACCCCATCCTTCACGGAGGCCATGCCGCCGTCCAGCTTGATCGGTCCGCCCAATGACTGCCCCTGCACCCCGGCCAGGGCAAAGCCCTGGTCGCTGAAGCGCACCTCGCCCCCCAACTGCTGCAGCAGCGGCGTGGAGGCGGTCAATTGCAGACTGTTGCCGCGCAAGCCCAGGCGCCCCTGCACCCGGGTGCGCTCCAGGTGGTCAATCGGCAGGTCCAGCTCAAACGCCAGGCTGGCCGGACCCTGGGCCTTGGCCGTGTCCAGCGCATGCTCGGTCATGGCGGCCAGGGGCGAGGTCTGCACCACCCCCAGCAGCGCCTGCAGCGGCGCCTGGCCTGCGACCTTGAGCGTCAGGTGCGGGTGGTTCAGATCGGGAATGCGCGCCTCGATGCTGTCCATGCGCAAGGCGCCCTGGCCCTGGAAGCCGGTGCGCGCCTGTTGCACCACCATGCTGTTGCCCTCGAACACCAGCGTGCCGCTCAGGTCCTGCAGCACCGGCCACGGAAGGTGGCCGGTGCCCAGCAGCCGCTGCGGGGCGAAGTCGTAGACCACGTTGCGCACCGGCGCCTGGATGTAAAAGCGCCCGCTGCCCGGCTGCTCGAACGGCATGTCGTGCAGGTTGCCGCGCACCTCGAACTGGACCTTGCGGCCCTCGCCCTGGCGCACGCTGTCGCGCACATAGTGGCGCGCCAGCTCCGGCACCTCCAGCGGCAGATAGCGGTGCACGCGCGCGCCGTCGGCCCGCTCCAGCTCCCCGGTCAGTTGCAGGTAGCCGGGCAGGCGGTCTTCCGGTGTCTCGCCCATGCGCCAACTGCCTTGCGCCTGGCCCTGGGCATCGGCATTGGCAAAGCGGAGGGTGGGCACATCCAGCCGGAGCTGGTCACGGTCCACCCGCCAGCGCACCTGCGCCTGCAGCGTGTCCATCGGGATCGCCGGCTCCTCGAACACCCCGGGGAAGTGCAACACCCCGGACTGCAGATCCAGGCTGGCCTTGCCACCGCGCTCGTCCAGCTCAAAGGTGGCATTCAAGCCCTCGACCCCGGGCAGTCCGGTCCCGTGCTCGGCCGGCTGCGGCTGGACCACCAGGCCGCTGACAAGCCCGCGCGCCTGGTAGTCGGTGGGCGAGACCCATTCCAGCTGCAGTTGCCGCACGGCGCCTTCGGGCTTCCAGCGCTGCAAAGGGGCCAGCACCTCGGCCGGCACCGGCAAGGCCTGGACCACCTGCGCGGCCATGGCGATGTCGGCATAGTCCAGGGACACCTGGGTGCGCGGTTGTGCCGCAGGCCCCGAGGTGCGCACCTCCCAGTTGCTGCTGGGCCAGTGCTGGCCATCCACCTGGACAAAGCTGAAATTCTGGCCGGACAGCCGCCAGGCCTGCTCCTGCCAGTCGACCTGCAGCCGGCCGTGCAACTGCTGCAGCTGCAAGGCCGGTACCTGGCTGTCGCGCCACTGTATCTGAGCCTGGGGCAGGGCTACGTCGGCCGACACGCCCACCGGTTGCCCGCGGGCCACATCGACCCAGACGCGCACCGCGCCGCGGGCCTCGATCGCCTGGATGCCCCAGGCCTGGGGCCAGGGCAAGGCCGGTACCTGGCGCATCTGCAAGGCGGCATACCACTGGCCATTCCAGCGCTGCCACGGGGGCAGGGACGAAGGCAGCAGCGGCTGGCGGAATTCCCCCACCACCTGCATGCGCTCGCCCTCCCCTGCCACGGGGGTGGCGTCCATGCGCAGCACGTGGTGCCAGTGGCGGTTGCGCACCACCACCTCCACATCGCGCCATTGCGTGGCCTCGGGGGACTGCTGTTCATCGGTGAACTGCACCACGCCATGCTGGATCACCAGCTCAGGCTGCTCCAGCAGCCACTCCAGGGCCCGGTTGTCCTGCGTGGCGTCGCTGGACACCACGTCCAGGCCCGCGACCTGCCAGCGCCCGTCCTGCAGGTGGCGCACATCCAGCTCGGGGGCGTCGATATACAGCTGCTCCAGCCCCAGGCGCAGCACCGAGCGCGCCGACACCGTCACCACCACGCGCTGCAGCTTCAGCGCCTGGCGCTGCTGCGGGTCCATGATGGACACACCGGACAGCTCGATGGTCGGGAACAGGCCTTCCGAGCGCGCCGTGAGGGCATCGATGCGCACCGGAGCCCCCAGGGCCTGCGTCGCCAAACGCTCCACTTGCACGCGCCACTCCCCAATTCGCGGCACAATGAATCCGTGCAGAGCCCCCCATACGCCCATCAGCATCAACCAGAACGCCAGCACCAGTCCCAAGGTCCAACGCGCCACGCGGGCCACGAGATGCAGCTTTCTTGAAGGAGGGGGAGGGCTCAGATCGATCATTCGTGGGTTCACCAGTGGCTGGAATTATCGCCCGCTTGCTCCGACCAGGGCAGGACATCCCGGGTAACGTCCACAGGACGCCGTGAACTCGCACAACCAGCGCCAAGCATGCAGATCGCAGACCCTATTCCGACGCCCGCGACAAGCCCCGCCGCCCATTCGCGCTTCTGGCAGCGCCTCCACCGCCGCTATGGCGACGTGCTGGCGTTGCTGCCCCCCGGACCTCCGACACGGCAGACCCTGGAACAGGCGCTCCAGGCCCTGCAAGCCCAGGGACACCCATTGTCAGCGGCCCTGCGCATGCTGCGACAACTGGCGATGGAACGCCTCATGGCGCTGGACTGCAGCCAGCAGGCCGACCTGGCCACCATCACCCAGGGGGTCACTGCCCTGGCCGAACTGGCGCTGGACCGCGCCTGCCAGCAGACGCGCCAGGAACTTGACGAACGCCATGGCCCGCTGCTGGGCGCCGACGGCCAGGCCGTGCCCCTGTGGATCATCGGCATGGGCAAGTTTGGCGCCCGCGAGCTGAATGTCTCCAGCGACATCGACCTGATCTATGTGTACGAGCACGAAGGCGAGACCCAGGGCCAGCCCGACGGGCGCGGCAAGATCAGCAGCCACGAATACTTCGGCAAAGCCGTCAAGGCAATCTACAGCCTGATCGGCGACACCACGGAGCATGGCTTCGTCTTCCGTGTGGACCTAGCACTGCGGCCCCACGGCAACTCCGGCCCGGCCGCCATCAGCCTGTCGGCGCTGGAGGACTACCTCCAGGTCCATGGCCGCGAGTGGGAGCGCTTTGCCTGGCTCAAGAGCCGCGTCGTGGCGCCGACCGCCAGCATCAAGGCACCCAACGTCCAGGCCCTGCGCTCCGTGGTCCTGCCCTTCGTGTTCCGCCGCTACCTGGACTACAACGTCTTTGACGCGCTACGCAGCCTGCACCGCCAGATCCGCGAACATGCGGCCCGCCGCAGCGCCGGGCACCCGGAGCGTGCCAACGACGTCAAGCTTTCGCGCGGTGGCATCCGAGAGATCGAATTCACGGTCCAGCTGCTGCAGGTGGTGCGCGGCGGACAGTTCCCGGAACTGCGCTGCCGCCCCACCCTTGAAGCACTGCAGCGCCTGGCCCGCGCCAACCTGATGCCGCAGGACACCGCCGACCAGCTGGCCCAGGCCTACACCTTCCTGCGCAACGTCGAGCACCGCATCCAGTACCTGGACGACCAGCAGACCCATGTGCTGCCGACGCGGGACGAAGACCTGGAATGGATCGCCCACACCATGGGCTATGCCGACACCCGCAGCTTCCTGCTGCAGCTGGATGCCCACCGGGAACTGGTGGCCCAGGAGTTCGACACCCTGCTGGGCAGCAACCAGTCCGACGGCTGCAGCAGTGGCATGTGCGGCGGACCGCGCGCGCCACAGAAGGCCCCGGCCCCCGAGCTGGACACCCTGATCGAACAGATTCCGCCGCTGATGGCCGCGCGCGTGGCCGAATGGCGCGAGCACCCCAAGGTGCGGGGCCTGCGTGACGAAGCCCGCAGCCGCCTGTTCCGCCTGGTGCAACAAACCGCCCAGCGCGTCAGCCAGGGACAGCTGGAGGAGACGGCCGCCATCCGCTTCATCAACTGGCTGGAGCCCTTGCTGCGCCGTGAAAGCTACCTGGCGCTGCTGCTCGAACGTCCCTCCGTCATCGACCGGCTGCTGCACCTGCTGGGGGCCGCCAAATGGCCGGCGCGCTACCTGCTGCAGCACCCCGGGGTGATCGACGAGCTGGCCAGCGAACAGCTGTTCACCGAACGCTTTGTCGCCGCCGACTTCGAGCACGAGATGGCACTGCGCCTGGCCGCCCTGGAGAGCACCGGCGAGGACGACGACGAAAACCTGCTGAACCTGCTGCGCCGCGCCCACCATGCGGAAACCTTCCGCACCCTGGCCCGCGACGTGGAAGGGGCCATCACGGTGGAGCAGGTGGCCGACGACCTCAGCGCCCTGGCCGACAGCGTGCTGCGCGTGACCGCCCAGTGGTGCTGGAAGCGCCTGAAGCAACGCCACCGCGACACCCCTAACTTCGCCATCATTGGCTACGGCAAGCTGGGCGGCAAGGAGTTGGGCTACGGCAGCGACCTGGACATCGTCTTCATCTTCGACGATGCCGATGAGAACGCCCCCGAGATCTACACCGCCTGGGTGCGCAAACTGATCAACTGGCTGACCGTCAAGACCGGTGAGGGCGACCTGTTCGAGATCGACACGGCGCTGCGCCCCAACGGCAACTCTGGCCTGCTGGTCAGCAGCTTCCAGTCCTACTCCGACTACCAGCAGCAGCGCGGCAGCAACACCGCCTGGACCTGGGAGCACCAGGCCATGACCCGCGCGCGCTTCGTGCTGGGCAGCGATGACCTGCGCCAGCGCTTCGATGCCGTGCGCGAGGCCGTGATCACTGCCCCACGCGATCCCCAGTCGCTGCAGGAAGAAATCGTCAGCATGCGCGAACGCGTGCGTGGCGCCCACCCGGTGCGCAGCGCCCTGTTCGACGTCAAGCATAGCCCGGGCGGCATGGTGGATGCGGAATTTGCCGTGCAATACTTGGTGCTGTCCCAGTCGGGCCAACACCCTGAATTGATCGGCAACGTCGGCAATATTGCCTTGTTGCAGCGCGCCGAAGCAGCCGGGCTGCTGCCCGAAGGGGTGGGCCAGCACGCCGCCACCGCATACCGCGAACTGCGCCGCATCCAGCACAAATCGCGCCTGGATGAGGGCAATGGCCAGGTCCCCGAGGCCACCGTGGCCCAGCACCGTGACGCCATCCTGGCGCTGTGGCATGCCGTCTTCCAGCGTTGAAACCTGGCATTGCGGGGTCTGCCCGCTAAAGACGCTCGCCCAAAAATGTAAAAATATGTTCAACCCTGTTTGTTGTTGCAATGAAACTCGTTGAACTCAATTTAGCGACCATTCCTTTTGGTCAGCCCATCCCGTTCGCACTGCGGGGCGTTGGCGGCAGCCTGCTGGCCAACAAGGGCTTCGTCATCCGCTCGGCCGAGGATCTGCGCATCCTGCTGGCCCGCGGGCAAACCTTGTTCGTCGACACCGACGAGTCCGGCGACAGCTACCGGGCCTTTCTGGCCCAGATCCAGTCGCTGCTGCTGTCGGACAAGCCGCTGAACCAGATCGCCAACATGACCATGCAGACCACCGCGGCCCCCGTGGAAAGTCTGCGTGATTCCGGACCTCCGGCCTGGCGCGAGTGGCAGCTGGGCCTGACGCAGCTGCTGCGCAACCCCCAGCCCGGCGACTTTGCCCAGCGCTTTGAAGACCTGTTCAGCGCACTGAACCAGTACCTGCTCAAAACCACGGACGGCACCTTGCTGGCCCTGATGCAGATGTCGGCCGAGGAAACGCGCTACTACAGCGCCACGCATGCCATGCTGACGGCGGTGGTCTGCATGACGGCCGCCCGTGAAACCCTGCGCTGGCCGGACAACCGGGTGCTGCCGCTGGGGCGCGCCGCGCTGAGCATGAACATCGGCATGGCCCAGCTGCAGGATGACCTGGCGCAGCAGACCACACCGCTGAGCCCGCAGCAGGCCCAGGAGATCGACACCCACTCGGACAGCTCGGTCGCCATCCTGCGCAGCATGGGCATCAGCGACCCGCTGTGGCTGGACGCCATCCGCGCCCACCACCACCGCGCGCCCGGCAAGCTGGCGGAAAAGACCCTGGGGCAGCAGATGGCCCGGCTGATCCAGCGCGCCGACATCTTCGGCGCCCGAATCGCCCCGCGCGCCAACCGCGACCCCATGTCCGTCACCTCGGCCATGCAGGCCAGCTACTACGACGAGACCAAGTCCATGGACGAAGCCGGCGCCGCCCTGGTCAAGGCCCTGGGCATCTACCCACCCGGCGCCTGGGTCCGGCTGGCCAGCGGGGAGACCGGCGTGGTCATCCGCCGCGGTGCCTCGGCGGCCACGCCGCGCGTGGCGGTGCTGCTCAATCGCGATGGCATGGCCACCGGAGAGCCGATCCCGCGCGACACCGCCCAGGCGGCCTGGAAGATTGTCAGCCCCGTCGCACACAAAGAAGTGCGTGTTCGCCTACCACTGGAAAAACTGCTGGCTCTATGATGGCCTGAAGCAAGACCCAGGCAGAAAAATTTTGGGAACTTTCCCCGAACTGCCTGCTCTGACTGCTTGACAGGGATTGGATCCTGCCAGTTTTAGTGTTGCGAAGCCTGCCCCGACTTGAGCGGTGGCTGTCCGTCTTGGGGTGCATCTCCTCCCTCCCTCTCTTAATTCGCTTCAGGACGCTTCGCAACCTTTTTATTTCGACGAAGGGCACCCGCCGCGGTGCCCTTGTTTTTTCCGGGGCCGCGTCCATGGGATGTGGAGACCCGGCAGTGCAGATCAAAGCCGGGCCACCTACAATCACGCCCCATGAGTCTGTCCACCATCTCCGCCCTCTCCCCGCTCGACGGCCGCTACGCCGCCAAACTTTCTGCCCTGCGCCCCATCATGAGCGAGCAGGGTTACATGCACCGCCGCGTGCAGGTGGAAATCACCTGGTTCATCGCGCTGTCGGATGCTGGCTTTGCGGAGTTTGCCCCGCTGTCGGAAGGTGCACGCACCTACCTGCACGGTCTGGTGAGCAACTTCTCCGAAGCCGACGCAGCGGCGATCAAGGAGATCGAGAAGACGACCAACCACGACGTGAAGGCCGTGGAGTACTGGATCAAGGGCAAGTTCGATGGCCGCCCCGAGCTGCAGAAGGCTGCGGAATTCGTGCACTTTGCCTGCACCAGCGAGGACATCAACAACACCAGCCACGCCCTGCAGATCCGCGTGGGCCGTGACATGGTGGTGCTGCCGGCGCTGGACCGCATCACGCTGAAGCTGCGCGAGATGGCGCACCAGTTCGCCGATGTGCCCATGCTCAGCCGCACGCACGGCCAGACCGCCAGCCCCACCACCGTGGGCAAGGAAATCGCCAACGTGCTGGTGCGCCTGCAAAAGGCCACGGAGCAGATCGCCAACGTCAAGGTGCTGGGCAAGATGAACGGCGCCGTGGGCAACTACAACGCCCACCTGTCGGCCTGGCCCGACTTCGACTGGGAAGCCTTCGCCAAGAAGGTCATCGAGACGCCCGAACCCCAGGGCCTGGGCCTGAACTTCCAGCCCTATTCGATCCAGATCGAACCCCACGACTACATGGCCGAGTTCTTCGACGCCGTGGCCCGCGCCAACACCATCCTGGTGGACTTCTCGCGCGACGTCTGGGGCTATGTCTCGCTGGGCTACTTCAAGCAAAAGCTGAAGGCGGGCGAAATCGGCTCGTCCACCATGCCGCACAAGGTCAACCCCATCGACTTCGAGAACGCCGAAGGCAACCTGGGCCTGGCCAACGCACTGCTCAAGCACCTGTCGGAAAAGCTGCCCGTCAGCCGCTGGCAGCGCGACCTGACCGACTCCACCGTGCTGCGCAACATCGGCGTGGCCCTGGGTTACGCCACCCTGGCCTACACCTCGCTGATGACCGGCCTGAACAAGCTGGAACTGAACGAGGAGCGCCTGCAGGAAGACCTGGACCACGCCTGGGAAGTGCTGGCCGAGCCCATCCAGACCGTGATGCGCCGTTACGGTGTGGCCGGTGCCTACGAAAAGCTCAAGGAAGTCACGCGCGGCAAGACCGTGCAGGCGGCCGATCTGCACCACCTGATCCGCAGCCTGGACATTCCCCAGGCCGACAAGGACCGCCTGCTGGCCATGACACCGGCCTCCTACATCGGCAAGGCGGCCGAGCTGGCCCGCCGCGTGTAACGCAAAACCATAGCTGACAGCGCTTGCCAAACAAGCGTTTCAGCCTTCAAGAGCTGCCAAAGCGAGGAAACACCTGCGCAGGCAGCTCTTGTTTTTGAAAAAATCTTTTCAGCCCGCCCGCGGGCACGCACAGCGAGAACGCCCGCCATGGCCCTGAAATCCACGGTTTACAAAGCCAACCTGTCGATCGCCGACATCGACCACAACTACTACGCCGACCACAACCTGACCCTGGCGCGCCACCCCAGCGAGACCGACGACCGCATGATGATCCGCCTGGTCGCGCTGGCCATCAATGCCTGGCAGCTGCAAGACCTGTGCAACGGCGACGGCACCCTGGGCTTTGGCGTGGGCCTGTCCGACCCGGACGATCCGGACGTGCACATCACCGACTTCACCGGCGCCAAGCGCCTGTGGATCGAAGTCGGCCAGCCCGAGGAAAAGCCCATCACCAAGGCCTGCAACAAGTCCGACCACGTGATCGTCTACCCCTTCAACCACGCGGCCAGCGTCTGGTGGAAGGGGCTGGAGGGCAAGGTGGGCCGCCAAAGCAAGCTGCAGGTGCACTTCATCCCCTCCGAGGTGGCGCAAGAGTTGGGCAACCTGGCCGAGCGCAGCATGCAGCTGCAGGCCACCATCCAGGAAGGCCAGCTGACCCTGTCCAGCGACAAGGGCACGGTGTTTGTCGAGCCCGAACGCTGGAAATAAGGCGTTTTCGAGGGGCGCGCACCTACAATGCGCCCCAGTTCGTATTCCACTCTTCTACAAGACTTCCACGGTTGCTGCCATGAACATCCTTCGCTTCTCCGACCTGTGCGCCCAAGGCAAAGTCCAGGGCCAGCGCGTTTTCATCCGCGCCGACCTGAACGTGCCCCTGAACGACGCCGGTGACATCACCGAAGACACCCGCGTGCGCGCCTCGGTGCCCGCCATCGAGATGGCCCTGAAGGCCGGCGCTGCCGTGATGGTGACCAGCCACCTGGGCCGCCCCACCGAAGGCGAATTCAAGCCCGCCGATTCGCTGGCCCCCGTCGCCAAGCGCCTGTCCGAGCTGCTGGGCCGCGACGTGCCCCTGGTGGCCAACTGGGTGGACGGCGTGCAGGTGGCGCCCGGCCAGGTCGTGCTGCTGGAGAACTGCCGCGTGAACGTGGGCGAGAAGAAGAACCAGGAAGCCCTGGCCCGCAAGCTGGCCGCCCTGTGCGACATCTTCGTGCACGACGCGTTCGGCACCGCCCACCGCGCCGAAGGCACGACCTACGGCATCGCCCAGTTCGCACCCGTGGCCTGCGCCGGCCCGCTGCTGTCGGCCGAGATCGACGCCATCAGCAAGGCCCTGGCCGCGCCTGCGCGCCCCCTGGCCGCCATCGTGGCCGGCTCCAAGGTGTCGACCAAGCTGACCATCCTGCAGTCCCTGGCCAAGAACGTGGACCAGCTGATCGTCGGCGGCGGCATCGCCAACACCTTCATGCTGGCCGCCGGCCTGAAGATCGGCAAGTCGCTGGCCGAACCCGACCTGGTCGGTGAAGCCAAGGCCGTGATCGACGCCATGGCCGCGCGCGGTGCCGCCGTGCCCGTGCCCACCGACGTGGTGACCGCCAAGGCCTTCGCGCCCGACGCCGTGGCCACCGTCAAGAAAGCCACCGAAGTCGCCGACGACGACATGATCCTGGACATCGGCCCCGAAACCGCCGCCAAGCTGGCCGGGATGCTCAAGAGCGCCGGCACCATCGTCTGGAACGGCCCTGTGGGCGTGTTCGAGTTCGACCAGTTCGCCAACGGCACCAAGGTCGTGGCCCAGGCGATTGCCGAATCGCCCGCCTTCAGCATTGCCGGCGGTGGCGACACCCTGGCCGCGATCGCCAAGTACGGCATCGAGGACCAGGTGGGCTACATCTCCACCGGCGGCGGCGCCTTCCTGGAAGTGCTGGAAGGCAAGACCCTGCCGGCCTTCGAGATTCTGGAAAAGCGCGCCAACGGTTAAACCCGTTCATGGCCAAATTGGCCTCCAGCGCTTGTCCTGCCTGCGCTGGCAGCTATGAAAAAAAGCCACCTTGCGGTGGCTTTTTGCATGGGGGCGATCACTGCCGCCGTGCCGCGTCAGCTCAGCACGAAATTGCCGCCCACCCAGGCCAGGTAGGCCAGCACGCCAAAGTACACCACCGTGAGCACGTGGCCCAGGTAGCCCAGCAGCACGAACACGCCATCGCGCTGCATCATGCCCACGGTCAGCAGCAGGATGCCCACAGCCGGCACGGTGTTGGAGAACGGAATCAGCCCCAGCGGCGCCATCAGCAGCAGGCCGCCAAACACCAGCACGGCGCTGTTGAAGCGCTGCATGGGCGATGTGGTCAGGCCCGACCAGCGCGGCTGCAGCCAGCGGTCCAGCTTGCCGACCATGCCCACGCCCTTGTGCAGCACGGGCTTGAGCTTGTTGGCGTCCAGGTCCTTGTCCAGGATGCGCTGCGGCAGCCACGGCAGGCGGTCCAGGAACAGCGCCGTCGACAGCAGCACGATGGCCGCGCCGAACACCGTGGACACCCCGGGGATGGAGACGGGAATCAGGAACGGCAGGCAGGCGATGGCGCAGACCAGCAGCATGCCTTCACGGCCGCAGCGCTCCAGCAGCTTGCGCAGTGTGATGGTGTCGCCGTGGATGTCGTTGATGATGGAGGTGAGCAGGTGGCTCAGCATGGAATCCTTTGTAAAGCCTGAAAAAGTCCAACCCGGGCGGCGGTACCGGCCGAGCGCAGTGGGAGTGCGCCGGGCGGCAAAAGTTGCACCCGACCGCGGGCTGCGCCGGCATGGTCACACAAAATGCGGCCGCCCGCATGAAGCACCGTCCATGCAGGCCCCGCGGCCGCGGGCGGTGGCAGGCCCGCGTCGCCTCAGCCCGCCTTGCGCGCCGGCCACAGCACCGAGGCGATTGCCAGCACCATCAGGCCCACGGCCGTCCAGTCCTGCCAGTGCAGCACCTCGCCCAGCCACCAGGCACCGCTGAACACGCCCAGCACCGGGATGAACATCACGCTCAGCGTCGACGCCACGGGCGGCAGGCTGCGCGCCAGCACAAACCACACCACCTGGGCAAAACCCACGACCAGCAGGCCGTTGAACAGGATGGTGCCCAGGGCCACGTCGTCCGGCCTCTGCCACTGCGCCCGCTCCAGCGTGAAGGCGCCCAGCGACAGCACCACGGCGGTGATCAGCATCATCCACAAGGCCATGGTCAGCACCGGCACCGGCATGGCAGCGCGGCGCATCATCTGCGTGCCGATGGCCCAGCAGAACGCGGCAAACAGGATCATGAGCGCGCCCGTGGGCCGGCTGCCCAGGGCCCCGAACTCGTGCCACAGCAGCAGCAACACCCCCAGGAATGCCGCCCCCACCCCGCACCAGGCACGGCCCACCAGGCGGTCGCGCCAGACCAGGCTGCCGAGCACGGCGGAGAAGATCGGCATGGTGTAGCCCAGGATGGCCGCGCGCCCGCTGGACACCATGGGCATGGCCACGATCACCAGGCAGTGCCAGATCACCATGTTGAACAGCGTCAGCCGCGCCAGCGTGCCCCAGTGCGCCCGGGCAATGCCCAGCGGCTGGTTCTGCAGGCGCAGCACCACCAGCACCACGGCCACGCCGATCCACATGGACAGGGCGCGGAAGCTCAGCGGCGGAAAGTGCATCACGCCCAGCTTCATGACGGGCCAGTTCACCCCCCAGATCAGTGTCAAGAGCACCAGAAGAGTCAGTTGTCGGGGGGTAAAGGCAGGCATAGGGCGTAGATTGTGCCCGCCACCTACAATTGCTGCTCATGACTTTTCTCGACATGCTGCGCGACGCGTCCACGCGCAACAACTCCATGCTGTGCGTGGGACTGGACCCAGAGCCCTCCAAGTTCCCCGCCGCCCTGCGTGGCGACGCTTCCAAGATCTACGACTTCTGCGCCGCGATTGTCGATGCCACCGCCGATCTGGTGAACAGCTTCAAGCCCCAGATCGCCTACTTTGCCGCCCACCGCGCCGAAGACCAGCTGGAAAAGCTGATGGACCACATGCGCAAGGTGGCGCCGCACGTGCCCGTGATCCTGGACGCCAAGCGCGGCGACATCGGCTCGACCGCCGAGCAGTACGCCAAGGAAGCCTTCGAGCGCTACGGCGCCGACGCCGTGACCCTGTCGCCCTTCATGGGCTTCGACTCCATCACGCCCTACCTGAAGTACGCGGGCAAGGGCGCCTTCCTGCTGTGCCGCACCTCCAACCCCGGCGGTGACGATCTGCAGGCCCAGACCCTGGCCGACCTGCCCGGCCAGCCCCAGATGTTCGAGCACGTGGCCAAGCTGGCCCAGGGCCCCTGGAACACCAACGGCCAGCTCGGCCTGGTGGTGGGCGCCACCCGCCCGCACGAGATCGAGCGCGTGCGCGCCGTGGCCCCCAGCCTGCCGCTGCTGATCCCCGGCGTGGGTGCGCAGGGCGGTGATGCCGTGGCCACCGTGAAGGCCGCCCGCATCGGCGGCGGCCCCATCATCATCAATTCCTCGCGAGCCATCCTGTACGCCTCTTCAGGCGATGACTTTGCCGCCGCCGCACGCCAGGCAGCCCTGGACACCCGGGACACGCTGAACCGCGCGGCCCAGGCCGCCTGACGCAGCGCCCCCCCGGCACCCCGCACCGCCCGCCCTGCATGCCCGCAGCGCGGGCTTTTTTCATGGCCATCGCGGCTGATGGAGATCAACGGTTGTCGCGAAAAACGCACTGTCGTTCGTTTTTTTGCGTAGAAGATATTCGATACGCTAAAAACCTAGGGTTAGCACAGAGATGCCCCCGCAAACCCTCCCACCACAATCCTGACAAAGGGCCTGGACCCTGGGCATGGGGAGGGTGCCACCCGCCGCCATGTCTGCCGATTCGGCATCACAACAATGAGCGGAGACAACAGCATGAGCGAGCGTCCTTGGCTGGCGGCCTATCCCGAAGGCGTGCCCACCGAAATTGATCCCTGCAGCTACCACTCTCTCGTAGAGTTGATGGAGCAGGCTTTCAAGGCCTATGCCCCGCGCGCTGCGTATTCCTTCATGGGCAAGGACAGCAGCTTCGGCGAGATTGACCGGCAAAGCCAGTCCCTGGCCAACTACTTCCAGTCGCTGGGGCTGCAGCAGGGCGAGCGCATCGCCATCATGATGCCCAACGTGACCCAGTACCCCGTGGCGGTGGCGGCCATCCTGCGCGCCGGTTACGTGGTGGTGAACGTGAACCCGCTGTACACCGCCCGCGAGCTGGAGCACCAGCTCAAGGACTCCGGCGCCAAGGCCATCGTCATCATCGAGAATTTCGCCCACACCCTGCAGCAGTGCATCGCCAAGACCGCCGTCGAGCATGTGGTGCTGTGCGCCATGGGCGACACGCTGGGCACGCTCAAGGGCGCCCTGGTCAACTACGTGGTGCGCAACGTCAAGAAGCTGGTGCCCGCCTTCGACCTGCCCAAGGCCTTGCGCTACAAGGAGGCCCTGCGCCAGGGTGCGCGCGCGCCCTTCAAGCGCCCCGCCATCGGGCCCAACGACATCGCCGTGCTGCAGTACACCGGCGGCACCACCGGCGTGAGCAAGGGGGCCGTGCTGCTGCACCGCAACATCATCGCCAACACCTTGCAGTGCGAAGCCTGGTTCAACCCCGTGCTGCAGAACATCCGCAAGAGTGGCGAGCAGGTGACCAGCGTCTGCGCCCTGCCGCTGTACCACATCTTCGCGTTCACCGTGAACATGATGCTGGCCATGCACACCGGCGGCAAGAACATCCTGATCCCCAATCCGCGCGACCTGGCGGGCACGCTCAAGGAGCTGTCGCGACACCAGTTCCACAACTTCCCGGCGGTGAACACCTTGTTCAACGGCCTGGCCCACCACCCGGATTTCAACAGCGTGGACTGGAGCCACCTGAAGGTCTCGGTGGGCGGCGGCATGGCCGTGCAAGGCGCCGTGGCCAAGCTGTGGCTGGAAAAGACCGGCTGCCCGGTGGTGGAAGGCTACGGCCTGTCCGAGACCAGCCCCGTGGTCAGCTGCAACCCGGTGACCGCCAAGGAATTCACCGGCACCATCGGCATGCCCGTGCCGGGCACCGATGTGAAGCTGGTGGGCGACGACGGCCAGACCGTGACCGAGCTGAGCAAAACCGGCGAGATCGCGGTCAAGGGCCCGCAGGTGATGGCCGGTTACTGGCAACGCCCCGACGAGACCGCCAAGGTCACTACCGCCGACGGTTTCTTCCTGACCGGGGACATCGGCACCATGGACGAGCGCGGCTACATCAAGATCGTGGACCGCAAGAAGGACATGGTGCTGGTCAGCGGCTTCAACGTCTACCCCAACGAGGTGGAGGAAGTGGTGGCCATGTGCCCCGGCGTGCTGGAGTGCGCCGTGGTCGGCGTGCCCGATGAGAAGACCGGCGAGGCGGTGAAGCTGGTGGTCGTCAAGAAGGACGCCGGCCTGACCGAAGAGACGCTGCGCAAGTTCTGCCGCGACAACCTCACCGGCTACAAGCAGCCGCGCGTGATCGAGTTCCGCACCGAGCTGCCCAAGACCCCGGTGGGCAAAATCCTGCGCCGCGAGCTGCGCTGAGCGCTGCCCGTACACTGGCGGACCTTTGTGTCCCACCCAACGGCCCTGCGGGGCCGTTTTGCATGCCCGAAAGCCGTGCCATGACCCTCGCCATCCTGAGCGCCCTTCCCGAAGAACAACACGGCCTGGCCGCCCTGCTGGAAGACACCCAGGTCGTGGCCCGCGCCGGCCGGCGCTTTGTGCGCGGCCACCTGCACGGTCAGCCCCTGGTGCTGGGCCTGACCGGGATCGGCAAGGTGGCTGCGGCCACCACCACCACCACCCTGATCGAGCACCTGGACGTGCAGCAGCTGGTGTTCACCGGAGTGGCCGGCGGCATTGGCGCCGGGGTGCAGGTGGGCGACGTGGTCGTGGCCCAGGCGTTCTTGCAGCACGACATGGATGTGCGCCCCCTGTTCCCGCGCTGGCAGGTGCCGGGCTATGGGGCGGCGGCGTTTGCCTGCGACCCGGCCCTGGTGCAGCGCCTGCAGCAGGCCGCACAGGCCTGCACGGCCCAGGCCGCAACCTGGCAGGACCCCCTGCTGGGCGCACGCGCACCGCGCGCCCACGCGGGTCTGGTGGTCAGTGGCGACCAGTTCATCGCCACGGCCGAAGCCTCGCAGCGCATCGTGGACGATCTGCAGACGGCCGCACACGCCCCGTTGGCCGTGGAAATGGAAGGCGCGGCCATCGCCCAGGTGTGTGCCGACTACGGCCTGCCATTTGCCGCCATCCGCACCATTTCCGACCGGGCCGACGACAGCGCCCACGTGGACTTCCCCGCGTTCGTCGAGCGCATCGCCAGCCGCTACGCCCTGCACATGGTGGACCACCTGCTCGCGCACGCCCGCCTGTAGCCCGCCCGCAACGTCACACGCCCCATATCCGGAAGGTATCTAGGTGTAATCACTGACTGACCGGGTGCCATCCCTACAATCCGGACATGCGCCAAGCCATTGATTTGTATCGAGGCTTGGCGCTTTTCTTTGTGATGCCCCCACCGTCTTTGCCCTCCGAAGCCATGCAACCCCAGGCCCCCTCAGCCCCGACCTACCACCGCTCCCTCGCCCGCCAGGTGACTGCCCTGGGCATCGGCATGCTCGCCCTCGTGCTGCTGGTGCTGGGCGGCGTGATCACCCACCTCAGCACCGATACCGCACGCACCCAGTTGCGCAACAGCGTCCAGCACGCCACCCAGGGACTGGTGGCCTCCATCGACACCGTGGAGCAGGCCAACCGGCAGATGGTGGAGCGCGCCTCGCAGGCCTTTGGCCAGTACTACAGCGGCACGGTCGCACTGGACACCGCGACGGGCACCCTCAGCCTGGATGGCGTGTCGCTGCACGACAACTTTGCCACCGTCGACAAGTTCAGCAACGACACCGGCGGCGTGGCCACGGTGTTTGCCCGCCGGGGCGAGGACTTCGTGCGCATTGCCACGTCCTTGCGCAACACCCAGGGCGAACGCGTGATGCACACCCTGCTGGACCACCAGCACCCGGCCTATGCGCTGGTGCGTGCCGGCCAGTCGTACGTGGGCCGCGCCAACCTGTTCGGCAAGCCCTATATGACGGCCTATGTGCCACTGCGCGACGCGGCCGGCCAGGTGGTCGGCATCCTGTTTGTGGGCACGGACCTGAGCGCCTTCCAGGCCGCCATGCAGCAGCAGGTGACCAGCACCCGCCTGTTCGAACACGGCGGGGCCATGGTGATCGCCCCCGGCAAGCGCCTGGACGAGGCCGTGTTCGTGGCGCACAGCAGCCACACCGGCCGCAAGGTGCTGGACGTCTTCCCCCAGGCCCGGGCCTCCCTGGAAGAGATGGCCAGCGACAGCGATGGCTTCGTGCCCCAGGTGACGCCCCTGCTGCCCGACCAGGGCCAGGCCCCCTGGGCCATCATGCGCCCCGCCCAGAATGGCTGGTGGGTGATCACCGAAGTCTCCGACCACGAGGCCATGGCCACCCAGCGCAAAGCGCTGTGGGGCCTGTGGGCAGCCATGGGGGCCGCCCTGATCGTGCTCGCACTGGGGCTGCTGTGGACCCTGCAGCGCGGCATCACCGCCCCGCTGCGCGAGCTGACCCAGGCCATCACCCGCATTGCCCAGGGCGACCTGACCCAGCCCTTCCACAGCCGGCGCCGCGATGAGGTGGGTGCCCTGGTGCACGAGGTCGAAGGCATGCGCCAGCGCTACGTGGCCATGCTGCGGCAGGTGGACACCGCCGCGCACAGCATTGCCAGCGCCAGCAGCCAGATTGCCCAGGGCAATGCCGACCTGTCCGAGCGCACCGAGCACACGGCCCAGAGCCTGGCGCGCACCGTGCAGAGCATCGAGGACGTCACCCAGGGGGTGCACCAGTCGGCCGATGCGGCACGCCAGGCGCACACGCTGTCCACCTCGGCGGCCGAAGTTGCGGCGCGCGGCGGCCAGGTGGTGGGCGACGTGGTGACCACCATGGGCGAGATCGATGCCAGCAGCCGCAAGATCGGCGACATCATCGGCGTGATCGACAGCATCGCCTTCCAGACCAACATCCTGGCGCTGAATGCGGCGGTGGAAGCCGCCCGCGCCGGCGAACAGGGCCGCGGCTTTGCCGTGGTGGCCGGTGAGGTGCGCACCCTGGCCCAGCGCAGCGCCGAAGCGGCGCGGGAGATCAAGGCGCTGATCCACACCTCGGTCGACAAAGTGGCCTCCGGGGCCCGCCTGGTGCAGGACGCGGGCCAGACCATGGACGAGATCGTGGGCTCGGTGCAGCGCGTCGGAGACATCATCGGCGACATCGCGGCCTCGGCCTCCGAGCAGTCCACGCGCATCAGCCAGGTGAACCAGGACGTCATGGCCCTGGACCAGATGACCCAGCAGAACGCCGCGCTGGTGGAAGAGTCGGCCGCCGCCTCGCAAAGCATGCGCCAGCAGGCCCAGGGGCTGGAAGCCTCGGTGGCCGTGTTCAAACTCTCCGGCGACAGCCCGGCGGCCCCACAGGCCCTGCTGCCCCGCGGTTGACCCACAACCCGTGCGCCATCGCCCGGCCACCGCGGCGGTTGGCGCACAATCGGGACCATCGGCGGCCCCGCGCCGCCACGCCTTTCAGGAGACCGCCATGAACGCACGCATTCCCCCCACCGCGCTGGACACCACCCAGGCGCTGGCGCAGGTCAGCCAGCAGTGGGACCGCGACATCGTCGCCCAGCTCAAGGACTACATCGCCATCCCCGCCAAGTCGCCCATGTTCGCCCCCGACTGGGCCGCCCAGGGCCTGCTGGACACGGTGCTGCGCAACGCAGCCACCTGGGTGGACGCGCAGAAGGTGGCCGGCCTGAAGCTGGAGATCGTGCGCCTGGAAGGCCGCACCCCGGTGCTGTTCTTTGAAGTGGAAGGCACCCAGCCCGGCGCCAACGCCCCCGGCGCGCCCACGGTGCTGATGTACGGCCACCTGGACAAGCAGCCCGAATTCGAAGGCTGGCGCAGCGACCTGGGGCCCTGGACGCCGAAGTACGAGGACGGCAAGCTGTATGGCCGCGGCGGGGCCGACGATGGCTACGCCGTCTACGCCAGCGTGGCCGCCGTGCAGGCGCTCAAGAGCCAGAACGTGCCCCACCCGCGCATCGTCGGTCTGATCGAAACCGCCGAGGAAAGCGGCTCGCGCGATCTGCTGCCCTACATCGACGCCCTGCGCCCCCGCCTGGGCGAGGTGGAACTGGTGATCTGCCTGGACAGCGGCGCGGGCAACTACGACCAGCTGTGGCTGACCACCAGCCTGCGCGGCATGGCCAGCGGCACGCTGAAGGTGGAGATCCTGACCGAAGGCATCCACTCGGGCGACGCCTCGGGCCTAGTGCCCTCGTCCTTCCGCATCATGCGCCAGGTGCTGGACCGCCTGGAAGACAGCGCCACCGGCCGCATGCTGCCCGCCAGCTTCCATTGCGAGGTGCCCGCCGAGCGCCTGGCCCAGGCCCGCGCCACCGCCGCCATCCTGGGCGACGAGACCTACCGACGCTTCCCCTGGGCACACCACGACTGCGGTGGCTCCACCCTGGTGGCCCTGCCCACCACCACCGACCCGGTGCAGGCCCTGCTCAAGCGCACCTGGGAGCCCACGCTGTCCGTCACCGGCACGGAAGGCTTCCCCACGCTGCAGAACGCCGGCAACGTGCTGCGGCCCTACACCGCCTTCAAGCTCAGCCTGCGCCTGCCGCCCCTGGTGGACGCCGCCACCTGCGTGCAGGAGATGAAGACGCTGCTGGAGGACAACGCCCCCTACCAGGCCAAGGTGACCTGGGAAGGCCTGTCCAGCTCCAGCGGCTGGAATGCGCCGCCCATGACCCACTGGTTCGAAAACGCGCTGAATGCCGCCAGCCGCGCCCACTTTGGCGCGGACTGCGGCTACATCGGCCAGGGCGGCACCATCCCGCTGATGAACATGCTCAGCCAGGGCTTCCCCACGGCACAGATGATGGTCTGCGGCGTGCTCGGCCCCAAGAGCAATGCCCACGGCCCCAACGAATTCCTGCACGTGCCCTACGCCAAAAAGCTGACGGCGGCCGTGGCCCAGGTGATCGCCGCCATGCCCATGCCGGCCGCGGCGGCCAGCAGCGACTGACCCCTGCGCAGCGCCCGCAAGGCACTCCCAAAAAGAAAGCACCTGGCGCAGGTGCTTTCTTGTTTTCAGCGTATTAAAAACCTGAAATGCGCGGCAGACGCGCGCCGGTTGCTCACATATCTTCCAGCACCTCGGCCGGCACACGGGTGGAGTCCGGCCCTGACGCGGCCGGCGTCGCAGGCGGTGGCCGCATGCCCTCGCCCAGCGCCACGCGGTTGCGTCCGGCGTGCTTGGCCGCGTACAAGGCCTTGTCGGCCCGGTCCAGCGTCAGCTCCACCGCCTCGCCGGGCTGGTGCTCGGCCAGGCCCATGGACACGGTCATGCGCAAGCCCGGCGGCCCGCCCTCGACCTCGGCGGCCTCGACCGCCGCACGCACCCGCTCCAGGGTCAGCAGGGCGCCGTCCAGGTGGGTGTCGCTGAGCAGCAGCACGAACTCCTCGCCCCCCCAGCGCGCCAGCACGTCGGAGCTGCGGATGTTCTCGCGCACCACCTGGGTGAAGGTCATCAGCGCCAGATCGCCCACGCCATGGCCGTGGGTGTCGTTGATCTGCTTGAAGTGGTCGATGTCCATCTGCGCCAGCAGCATGGTGCGCTGCCCGCGCAGGCAGCGGCGCTGCTCCAGGTGCATCAGCTCCAGCATGTGGCGGCGGTTGAGCACGCCGGTCAGCGGATCGCGCGAGGCCAGTTCGCGGTTCTCGGCCAGGGCCAGCACCAGCTCCTGGCGCTGGCGGCGCAGCCGCACGCGCAGCTGGTACAGCTGCAGGCTCAGCAGCATGCAGCCCAGCAGCATGATCAGCAGCACGGCCGCATAGGCGATCTCCGGCGCGCTTTCGTGGCTCAGGTGGATGGAGAACAGCACCGCCAGCGAGAAAGTGCCCAGCGCATACAGCGACACGGCCACGATCTGCTTGGCCTTGAGGTTCAGCGCCGCGAACAGCAGCGTCAGCGCCAGCAGGCCATGGATCACACCCTTGACCTCCCCGATCAGCACATAGGCCACGGCGCTGCTGGTCACGGCCCAGAGGATTTGCGGAAAGGTCAGCGCCGGATCGCGCCAGGTCGCCGTGAGGTCCAGGCGCACCAGGGCGGCCATCACCACCAGCCCGCCCGTGGCCACCAGGGCCCACCAGGTCATGGCCGCCACCGAGGCATAGCCGGCGTGCGCCAGCCACAGCATGACGCCGCTGCTGCAGACCATGAGCCAGACGGCCAGCATGGCCATGCTGGCCCGCACCCGCAGCATGGGGTCGGTCGAAAAGAGTATGTCAGCGCCCCGCCGCACCAAGCTGCCCAAGTCAGCACCCCTTTCCAAGCCCAGGGGTCATGCCGCCAGACTTCAATGTTTGTAAAAATTAGTTACAAGCATTTTGGACAGGGTCTAAAAAGAGAAACCCAGGGTTTCTACTTATCAATGTTCAATAAATGTTGTTTTGTCCCACCGCCTGGACGGACACTGCCGGACCCCGGTCAGAGGGCGCCACTCAGGCCGTGGCCAACACCAGGGCAGCCAGGGGGGCGGTTTCGGCCCGCAGCACGCGTGACCCCAACGTCACCGGGGCGAATCCGTGGCTGCGCGCCAACGCCTCTTCCGCCGCCGTCAGCCCGCCTTCCGGGCCAGACAGGAAATACACCGGCCGGGTGGGGCCGGCATCGGCCGCGGCCAGCAGGCTGGGCAGGGGCTGGGTGCCGTCGGCCAGCGACAGCACGGCACGCAGGGCGCCGTGGGCCTGGGGCTGGGCCTGCAGCCACTGCGCCAGCGTCACGGCCTCGTGGACCACGGGCACGCGGTTGCGGCCACACTGTTCGCAGGCGGCCACGGCCACGGCCTGCCAGTGGGCGCGCTTCTTGTCGCCGCGCTCGCCCTTGAGCTTGAGCACGCTGCGCTCGGCCAGCAGCGGGGTGATGCTGGTCACACCCAGTTCCGTGGCCTTTTCCACCAGCCAGTCCATGCGTTCGTTGGCGGTGATGCCGGCCAGCAGGTGCACGGGGCGCGGGTTTTCGCGTTCGGTGGGGTGGTGCTGGTCCACGCGCACCTGCACATCGCTGCGGCCCATGCGCACGATGGTGGCCTGCCACTCACCGCCGGGGCCGCCCTGCGCCCCTTCGAACAGGGTGATGGTGTCGCCGGGCTGCAGGCGCAGCACCTGCACATGGCGCGCCGCGCCGGCGGGCAGGTCGACGTCCAGGCCCGCGGACAGCGGCAAGGGGCAGTGAAAGCGTGGCATGGCAGCCTCAAAAAAAAGAAGCTGCCTGCGCTCGACAAGCCTAGGTTTCAAATACTTTTCGATTTGAAAACCCGGAACATCCAGCGTCAACAGCTATGGTTTTACATGCGCCCGTAGGCGTAGCCCACCTGGGGCTGGATGTTCTCGATCTGGTCGATCAGGCGCAGCAGCGGCCCCAGCTCACGATAGCGGCTGCAGGTGGAGCGCAGGTAGTGGATGAAGCGCGGCGTGTCGGCCAGGTACTTGGGCTTGCCGTCGCGCAGCGTCAGCCGCGCGAAGATGCCGGCCACCTTGAGGTGGCGCTGCAGGCCCATCCATTCCACGGCGCGGTAGAACTCGCCGAAGTCGTCGCCCCAGCCGCTGGCGCTCTTGGCGCCGACCAGGCCGGCCTTGCGCGCCTTTTCCCAGTAGCGCACGGTGATGTCGATGACGAAGTCTTCCTCCCAGGTCAGGAAGGCATCGCGCAGCAGGCTGGCGATGTCGTAGGTGACCGGACCGTACACCGCGTCCTGGAAGTCCAGCACCGACAGGCCGCCACCGGACTGCGTGGGCAGCATCAGGTTGCGCGCCATGAAGTCGCGGTGCACATAGACGCTGGGCACGGCAAGGTTGTGCGCCACGATGGTGTCAAAGGTTTTGCTCAATACCGACTGCTGCTTGTCATCCAGCGCGCACTGGCGGTGCTGGGCAATGTACCAATCCGGAAACAGTTGCAACTCCCGGCGCAGCAGGGCCTCGTCGTAGGCCGGCAGCACGCCGGGCTGGGACGCCAGCTGCCAGCGCAGCAGCAGGTCGGTGGCCTCGCGGTACCAGGGCTCGGCCTCGCGGGGCTGGTCGGGGTGCAGGATCTCGATCAGCGTGCGCTGGCCCACGTCGGTCAGCAGCATGAAGCCTTCGGCCTGCGCCCAGGCCAGCACCTGGGGCACGGGCAGGCCGACCGCCTGCATCAGCGCCTGCACGCGCACGAAGGGCTGGCAGTCCTCCCTGTCCGGCGGGGCATCCATGATGATCAGGCTGCCGCCCTGCTGCGTGTCGATGCGCAGATAGCGGCGAAAGCTGGCATCGGCCGAGGCGGGGCGTAGACTTTCCGGGCGCAGCGCATGCGGCTGCACCAAGCCCGACAGCCAGTGTGCAAACAAAGTTTGACGACCGGCATCGGCCCAAACAACGGAAGATGGAGGGAGGATAGGATCGCTCATGGATAATCCGATTCTACAAACGGCTCGGATGACCTCTGGGCTTGCCCTCCATCCCCGCACCGACTAAATGCGCCTGTGAGCTCCCACGCCCCCGCCCTGACATCGCAGCCCTTGCCCCACCGTCTGCGCCCGCTGGCCGCGTCCCTGGCGCTGGTCTGGGCTGCCACGACCCCCTGGACCGCCCACGCGCAAGGCCAGACCGGGCACAGCCTGTGGCACAGTGCCCTGCCCGCCCCGCAACTCAAGCCCAGCGCCCAGCTCCAGGAAGCCGTGGACCCCACGCTGCGCGGGCAGCTCCCCTCGTACATCCGGGCCGAACAGATTTCTGGTCAGGCGGACATCAACGCCGTGCTGGAAGGCGGTGCCGAGCTGCGCCGCGCCGACACCGTGATCCGCGCCGACCGCGTGGAATACACCCTGGCCGACGACACCGTGCATGCACAGGGCAACGTCCATATCAACCGCGCCGGCAACGTCTACCAGGGCACGGCCCTGAAGATGCAGGTGGATGCCTTCCAGGGCGATTTCAACAACGCCACCTACCAGTTTCTGGCCACCCAGGGCCATGGTGACGCCGACCGGGTGCAGTTCCTTGACCGGGACCACTCCGTGGTCTACCGTGCCACCTACACCACCTGCCTGCGCGATGACAGCGCCAGCTGGACCCCCGACTGGATGATCCGCGCCGACCGCATTGAGTTGGACCATGTAGAAGACGTGGGGGTCGCCTATGGGGGAGCACTGGAGTTCAAGGGCGTGCCCATCCTGCCCGTGCCCGCCATCAGCTTCCCGCTGTCCGACAAGCGCAAGTCGGGGCTGCTGCCACCGACCATCGGCATCGACAGCAAAAGCGGGGTGGAGTACAGCCAGCCTTACTACTGGAACATCGCCCCCAACCGCGATGCCACCATCACGCCCATGCTGATGAGCAAACGCGGCGTGAGCCTGGGGACACAGTTCCGTTACCTGGAGCCTGGCTACAACGGCGCGCTCGATCTGCAGTACATGCCCGATGACAAGCTGCGCGACCGCGCGCGCTGGGCCTATGGCTTCAAGCACCAGGGCAGCCTGAACGCCCCCCTCGGCGATCTGGGACTGAAGCTGAACCTGAACCGCGTCAGCGACGACAACTACTGGCGCGATTTTTCCAGCCTGAGCGGCAGCCGCAGCAGCTATCAGCAGCGGCTGATCGGCAGCGATGCCGCGCTGTCGTGGACAACCGGTCGTCACGAACTGTCCCTGTCTGCCCAACGCTGGCAGGTGCTGCAGGACGTGGATGCGCCCATTGCCCCGCCCTTCAACCGCATGCCCCAGTTGCGCTGGAACTACAACACCAACGATTGGGCCGCTCAGGGCTGGGACGTCACCCTGATGGCCGAGACCACGCGGTTCGAAGCCGACACCTGGGACCAGCGCAACAACCCCGACAACGGCCAGCGCAGCTACAGCCTGACCTCGCTCAGCCGGCCCTTCCTGCTGCCAGGTGGCTTCATCACCCCGAAAGTCCAGCTGCATGCGGCCAACTACCAGTTCGACGACTTTTCGGCCTCGCGCCCCAACAACAAATCCTTGGCCATCCCCACGTTCAGCCTGGACAGCGGCCTGGTCTTCGAACGGGACACCCTCGCGCTGGGCCGGAACTATGTCCAGACGCTGGAGCCCCGGGCGTTCTACACCTACACACCCTACCGCGACCAAAGCATGCTGCCGCTGTACGACACGGCACTGGCGGACTTCAACTTTGGCTCCATCTACAGTGAGAACAGCTACACCGGGCGTGATCGGATTGCCGACAACCACATGGTGACGCTGGGCCTGACCACCCGCTACCTGAACCCAACCGATGGTGCCGAAGTCGCCCGCTTCGGGGTGGCCCAGCGCCTGCGCTTTGCCGACCAGCGCGTCGGCCTAGGCTACGACACGCTGGGTCAGAAGGGCTGGTCCGACATCCTGATCGGCGCAGGCGTCAACTGGAACTCCAGGTGGAGCACCGATGCCCTGGTGCAATACAACCGCGACACCCAGCGCACTGCCCGCTCTGCCATCAGTGGCCGCTACACCCCGGGGCCCTACAAGACCCTGAGCGCTGCCTACCGCTACCAGCGCGAAAACAGCTTGCAGGTCGCCAACCAGGGCAGCGAGCAGATTGACTTCGGCTGGCAATGGCCACTGAGCGGTGGCCGCAAGGACACGTTCGGTGCAGCCCCCAGTGGCGGGCGCTGGTACAGCGTCGGCCGCCTCAACTACAGCATGTACGATAAGAAGCTGGTCGATGCCATCGTCGGCTTCGAATACGACAGCTGCTGCTGGATCGGCCGCGTGGTGGTCGAGCGCATGCAAAATAGCCGCAGCGACTCCAACACCCGCTTGCTGTTCCAGCTGGAGTTTGTCGGTTTCTCGCGCCTGAGCCTGGGTGCCGACCCCCTGCGCAGCCTCCAAGAGAATGTCCCTGGCTATCGCCCGTTGCGCGACCGCTCCGGTCCGGTCCCCAGCCGTTTCAGCAATTACGACTAACCTGTTTCCCCCATGCGTCACCTGATTTCTATGCCACGCCATTTCGCCCTTGGGCTTGTCTGTGCGGCCGCTGTGTCCGCGGGGGTGGTCCATGCACAAGGCATGCGCCAGCCTGGTGCCCAGGACCTGTCCCGCGCCCTGTCCAGCTCCATCCAGCCGGCCCCCCGCGCGCCCGAGGCAGCCGGGCTGCGCTCGGCCGACTACATCGTGGCCATCGTCAATTCGGAACCCGTGACCAACAACGAGGTCCGCGCCCGCATGCGCCGGGTCCTGCAAGCCATGCAGGCCCAGGGTGCCCGCCAGACCCCGGACCAGGACGAACTCGCCCGTGAGGTGCTCGAGCGCCTGATTGTGGAGAAGGCCCAGATCCAGACGGCCAAGGAAACCGGCATCAAGGTCGACGACTACGCCGTGGACCAGGCCATCCAGAACCTGGCCCGCCAAAATGGCATGAGTGCCGACGCCATGCGCCGCGAAATGGCCGGCCAGGGTGTGACCGAGAAGATGTTCCGCGACGAGGTTCGCAACCAGATGCTGATGCAGCGCCTGCAGGAACGCGAAGTGGATGGCCGCGTGCGCGTGTCCGAGCAGGACATCGACCGCTATATGGCCGAGCAACGCAGCCAGGGCGGCCAGACCGACATGGCCAACAGCACCATCAACCTGGGGCACATCCTGATCACCGTGCCCGAGCGCGCCAGCCCGGCCGAAGTGGCACAACGCCAGGCCCTGGCCGAACAGGCCCTGCAGGCCGCCCGCAGCGAACCCGACTTTGCCACCGTGGCGCGCCGTTTCTCCGAGGGCGGGCAGGCCATCCTGGGCATGCGCCCGGCCAACCGCTACCCCAGCCTGTTCATCGAGGCCGTGGGCACCACGCCCGTGGGCGGTGTCGTCGGCCCGATCCGCTCGGCCGCAGGCTTCCACATCCTGAAGGTCGTGGACAAGAGCGCGAATGGCGTGGCCGCCGTGGTGACACAAAACCATGCACGCCACATCCTGCTGCGCACTTCGCCACAATTGGGCGAACGTGAAGCTGCCCAGCAACTGCTGGAGCTGCGCCAGCGCCTGGACCGTGGCGCCCGCTTCGAGGACCTGGCCCGCCAATACTCCGAAGACGGCAGCGCGGCCAGTGGTGGTGACCTGGGCTGGGCAGGTCCTGGCCGCTATGTGCCAGAGTTTGAACAAGCCCTGAACGCCTTGCAGCCCGGACAGGTCAGCCAACCGGTGGTGTCACGCTTTGGCGTGCACCTGATCCAACTGGTGGAACGCCGCCAAGCCACATTGACCCCACGCGAGCAGCGCGAAATGCTGCGCGACGTGGTGCGCGAACAAAAGCTCGAGAAAGCGCAGGCCACCTGGCTGCAGGAGTTGCGCGGCCAGGCCTATGTGGAATACCGCGAGCCACCGCAATAAATTTTTCTCTGCGTGAAACACATTCCCCGTAAACGCTTCGGTCAGAACTTCCTGACCGACCACGGCATCATCGACTCCATCGTGGCCGCGATCGATCCCAAGCCCGGCCAGCCCCTGGTCGAGATTGGGCCCGGCCTGATGGCGCTGACCCAGCCCCTGGTGGAGCGCACTGGCCAGCTGACCGTGATCGAGCTGGACCGTGACCTTGCCGCACGCCTGCGCAGCAAGCCACAGCTGCGCGTGATCGAGTCCGACGTGCTCAAGGTGGATTTCACCGCCCTGGCAGCCGAACTGGGCGCGCCCAAGCTGCGCATCGCCGGCAACCTGCCCTACAACATTTCCTCGCCCATCCTGTTCCACCTGCTCGAGCATGTGGACGTGGTGCAGGACCAGCACTTCATGCTGCAAAAGGAAGTGATCGACCGCATGGTGGCCGACGCCGGTTCCTCGGACTACGGCCGCCTGTCCGTGATGCTGCAGTGGCGTTACGCCATGGAGAACGTGCTGTTCGTGCCCCCCGAGAGCTTTGATCCGCCACCCAAGGTCAACAGCGCCGTGGTGCGCATGGTGCCCAGGGCCCAACCTGCGACACTGAACCCGCAGCTGCTGGAAGAGCTGGTGCGTGTGGCCTTCAGCCAGCGCCGCAAGATCCTGCGCAACACGCTGGGCAAATGGCTGGAGGACCAAGGCTTTGCCGGGAGCTTCGACCTGCAGCGCCGCGCCGAAGAAGTGCCCGTGGCCGAGTACGAGGCGCTGGCCGCACAACTCTCTCAAAAAGAGAGCTGACAACGCATACGCCACCTGCCTCCAAGGCCGATGCAAGGCATAAAAAAAGCGCCCTTACGGGGCGCTTTTTTGTGGGCATCACGCCTCAAAGGAAGGAGTAGAAGCAGCGGAAGGCAATCTTGCGCTCGGCCCAGTAATCCGCCGCATCGCGGAAGCAGTCCAGAAACTGCTCGCGCACCTCCTTGTCAAACTTGTGCGCGATTGGCAGCTGGTCCAGCACCACCACAAACCCAGGCTGGGGGCCGGCCTTGTGCAGCGGATCGGTCAGGCAGTCGTACAAGGCGTCAAAGTTCTTGCCAAAGTGGGCGGGAAAGTGGAATTGCACCGCAATCAGGTCCAGGGCGTCCTGCTTGGTCTGTGCATGGGCCAGGTTGGCGTAGAGGAAATGCTGACCGGTGGCCTGGGCGGCCTGCTGCAGGTCACTGATGCGGAACGCACGGATGGACTGCACGATGTTGCTGCGCACACCACGCAAGAGGTTTTGAGGTTCGGGACAAAACGAAGTGTCCATCTCCGGAGTTCTTTCTATCGATCGTAGCTGCCCACACAAAGCTGGGGCAGAAGGTGTGATGGAGAGCGCGCTAACCCACAAGTTCCCCAACGCGGGATGGCTGCGATTCCAGTCCAAGTCAAGTGCGCTCATGGCGTGATCTTCCGAAAACTGTTGTAGTGGTCGCTGGTGTAGTAGCAGGCTTCGGGCTGGTTCGGGGGCACGCCACCGCAAACGATGCGCCGCGCGCCGCGGTCGCGGGCCCAGGGTGTCTTGACGGTGTATTCCCGGTAATACCCCCGGGGGTAGGCCGGCAGCAGGCGCTCCCGATTGCCAAACACCGAGCCATCCTTGTCGTAGGGAAAAGGGCCGCCCTGGAAAATCAAGCGATAGGTGGTGCGCGCTTGCGAAGGCAGCTCTGCCAGAGCCACCGACTCCACGGGCAATGGCCCCCTGGCCTGCGCCAGTGGCATCCCCCCGGCCAGCGCCAGACCCACCGCCATGGCCCCAACGGCCCGCAACACGCGCCGGATGGTCGCATCCCGCATTACGCAACACCTTTCAGAAGTCCTGGCTCCGCCCAGAAAATCGACCGCAAGTGTGACCCAGCCCCCTGCAAATTGCAAGAAAAAAGGGCCGATTGCCACCAGCAATCAGCCCTTTCTTGATGCAGACCGGCTCAGCGTGCGGCGTTCGCGTCCGCAACGGTCAGCGCCGTCATGTTCACGATGCGGCGCACCGTGGTGCTGGGGGTCAACACATGCACGGGCTGGCTGGCACCCAGCAGCACCGGACCGATGGCGATACCACCGCCGGCCGCCTGCTTGAGCAGGTTGTAGGAGATGTTGGCGGCATCGATGTTGGGCAGCACCAACAGGTTGGCGGAACCCGTCAACGAGCTGTTGGGCATGAGCTTGGCGCGCGCCTCGCCGTCCAGCGCCACATCGCCGTGCATCTCGCCGTCCACTTCCAGCCAGGGCGCCTGCACGCGCAGCAGCTCCAGGGTCTGGCGCATCTTGATGGCACTGGGCTGGTTGCTGGAGCCGAAGTTGGAGTGGCTCAGCAGCGCCACCTTGGGCTTGATGCCGAAGCGCATCATTTCCTCGGCGGCCATCACGGTGATCTCCGCCAGTTGCTCGGCCGAGGGGTCGTAGTTGACGTGCGTGTCGACCAGGAACACCTGGCGCTCAGGCAGCATCAGGCCGTTCATGCAGGCGTAGGTGGTGGCACCGGCCTTCTTGCCGATCACCTGGTCGATGTAGTGCAGGTGGATGGCGGTGTTGTTCCAGGTGCCGCAGATCAGGCCGTCGACTTCGCCCTTGTGCAGCAGCATGGAGCCGATCAGCGTCAGGCGGCGGCGCATCTCGATCTTGGCGATCGGGGCGGTGATGCCCTTGCGCTCGGTCATGCGGTGGTAGGTCTGCCAGAAGTCGCGGTAGCGCTCGTCGTGCTCGACATTCACCACGTCGTAGTCGCGCCCTTCTTCCAGGCGCAGGCCGAACTTCTCGATGCGCTGGGCAATGATGGCTGGGCGGCCGATCAGCGTGGGGCGGGCGATGCGCTCATCGACCACGATCTGGGCCGCACGCAGCACGCGCTCCTCTTCGCCTTCCGAGTAGGCCACGCGCTTCTTGGCGGCCTTCTTGGCGGCGGTGAAGATGGGCTTCATCACGGTGCCGGAGGCATAAACGAAGGTCTTGAGGTGCTCGCGGTAGGCATCCATGTCCTGGATCGGGCGCTGGGCCACGCCGCACTCGGCCGCGGCCTTGGCCACGGCCGGTGCCACGACCAGCATCAGGCGCGGATCGAAGGGCTTGGGAATCAGGTACTCGGCACCAAAGCTCAGGCTCTGCCCAACGTAGGCGGCCGCCACCTCTTCCGACTGCTCGGCCTCGGCCAAGGTGGCAATCGCGTGCACGGCGGCGATTTCCATCTCGGTGGTGATGGTGGTGGCGCCGCAATCCAGGGCCCCACGGAAGATGTAGGGGAAGCACAGGACGTTGTTGACCTGGTTGGGGTAGTCCGTGCGGCCGGTGGCGATGATAGCGTCGTCGCGCACGGCCTTGACGTCTTCCGGCAGGATTTCGGGGTTGGGGTTGGCCAGGGCGAAGATGATGGGCCTGGCCGCCATCTTGGCGACCATGTCCTTCTTCAGCACGTTGCCGGCGGACAGGCCCAGGAAGGCGTCCGCGCCTGCGATCACTTCTGACAGGGTACGCAGGTCGGTCTTTTGCGCAAACAGCGCCTTGTCTTCGTCCATCAGCTCGGTACGGCCTTCGTAGACCACACCGGCGATGTCGGTGACGAACACGTTCTCGCGCTTCAGGCCGACTTCCAGCAGCAGGTTCAGGCAAGCCAGGGCGGCCGCACCGGCGCCCGAGGCCACCAGCTTGATCTCGCCGATGTTCTTGCCCGCGACCTTCAGTGCATTGACCATGGCCGCCGCCACGGTGATGGCCGTGCCGTGCTGGTCGTCGTGGAAGACGGGGATGTTCATGCGCTTGCGCAGTTCGCGCTCCACGAAGAAGCACTCGGGCGCCTTGATGTCTTCGAGGTTGATGGCGCCGAAGGTGGGCTCCAGCGCGGCGATCACGTCGACCAGCTTTTGCGGGTCTTTCTCGTTGATCTCGATGTCGAACACATCCACGCCGGCGAACTTCTTGAACAGCACGCCCTTGCCTTCCATCACCGGCTTGGACGCCAGCGCGCCGATGTCGCCCAGGCCCAGCACCGCTGTGCCGTTGGAGATCACCGCCACCAGGTTGCCGCGGCTGGTGTACTTGAACGCGGCCGCAGGGTCCTTGACGATCTCTTCACAGGGGGCCGCCACACCGGGCGAATAGGCCAGCGCCAGGTCGTGCTGGTTGGCCATGGGCTTGGTGGCCGCGATGGCGACCTTGCCGGGCTTGGGGAACTGGTGGTACTCAAGGGCGGACTGGCGCAGCAGCGCGCGCTTGTCGGGCAGGGCGGGGGTGGTGTTCTCGGACATGTCGTCTCGTCTCCCAGGACGCTGATAAATTGATTGCACTCCGGCGGCTGGCCGTGTTCAATCTTTGGAATTGAGCGATCCATTGTAGGTGGTTGCTATCAAAACCACGGCTTATCCAGTACTGGGGGCGGGTCAAACACCTGCAACCAGAACATGCCCAATCCAGCAGCCCCGCATGCGTGCAAACAGACGGCCTGACCGGCCGCCACGGCGCGTTTTGCCGATATGCTGGCCACCATTAACAACACTAACCACGAATTAGGAGAACTAATGCCTCACTTGGCTCACTCTTTGGCGGGCGGCTGGCGCGCAGCCCTGGGCGCGGTGGCACTGGCGGCCACCGCCTGGACGGGCGCTGCCCATGCGGCCGATGCCTACCCCAGCAAACCGATCACGCTGGTGATCCCGTTCTCGCCCGGGGGTTCGACCGACATCCTGGGCCGCCTGCTGGCGCAGAAGCTGAGCGAGAGCCTGAACACTTCGGTGGTGGTGGAGAACAAGCCCGGCGCCAACGGCACGATCGGCGTGGACCGCGTGGCCAAGTCCGCACCCGATGGCTACACCATCGTGCTGGGCGATGTGGGCGGCATGTCCATGGCCCCCGGCCTGTACCCCAAGCTGCCCTACAACCCGCTCAAGGACCTGGCCCCCATCAGCCTGGTGGGCCGCAGCCCGCTGGTGCTGACGGTGGGTCACAACAGCCCGCTGAAGTCGCTGGCCGACCTGACCGGCACGGCCAAGGCCAACCCCGGCAAGCTGAACTACCCCTCGTCCGGCACGGGCGGCCCCAACCACCTGGGCGGGGCGCTGTACGCCATCCAGGCGCAGGTCAACGTGACGCACGTGCCCTACAAGGGCAGCGCCCCGTCCGTGGTGTCGCTGGTGGCGGGGGAAACCGATTTCGGTTTCCTGACGGCCGTGACCATCAACTCGCAGCTCAAGGCCGGCAATGTGCGCGCCCTGGCCGTGGCGCACAACACGCGCCTGCCTGCCATGCCCGAGGTGCCCACCATGGATGAAGCCGGCCTCAAGGGCTTCACCGCCGACGCCT
Organism: Comamonas sp. CAH-2; assembly: GCF_009668305.1. Lineage (NCBI taxonomy): Bacteria > Pseudomonadati > Pseudomonadota > Betaproteobacteria > Burkholderiales > Comamonadaceae > Comamonas > Comamonas sp. CAH-2. Next base: position 1,135 of record NZ_VSWF01000003.1, on the reverse strand, counting down.
GGTTCATGGCCGCCGTGCCGGCCGGCACCCCCCAGCCCATCATCGACCGCCTGTACCGCGAGATCGCCAAGATCCTGCCCCAGGAGGATGTGAAGACCAAACTGGACGCCGTGGGCGTGCTGCCCTCGGGCCTGTCGCCCAAGGAGTCGGTGGTGTTCCTGAACAGCGAAATCAACAAGTGGCGCGAAGTGATCAAGACCGCCAAGATCACGCTGGACTGAGCCTGCGCCGCCCGCGCGCCCATCCACCCTGCACGCCCTGGTGTGCAGGGTTTTTTCATGAGCAGGTTGCGCTGAATCTGCAAGGCTTTGTGGTTGTTTTGTACCGCAAAGCCTGATTGATCAAGCGCTGTGCGCTTCTTTTTTTAGCCATGGCAAGGCGCCAGGCCAGCCAGCCGCTGCACCAGCCATTGCGCAAACCGGGTCCATGTCGAGGTGGGCATCGTGGGCTCCCGGGGGTCAAGCGCTGTGCTGCAGCACGCTGCGGTGGCCGCAGACCGGCAGCTGGGGGCTGGCCGCGGCCTGGCGGCGCTGCGCCTGGCGCTCCCACAGCGTCTCGTGCAGGTAGAAGAACAGCATCTGCACCGTGGGCTCCAGCAGGCTCAGCGTCAGGGCGGCCACCCAGTCGCCGGTGACCGCATAGGCCACGCCCGCCGCCACCACCAAGTGCACGCCATAGTAGCTGACCGTCTTGAGCAGGGTGCGGTAGCGTGCCATCGGCACCCGGGCCCAGGCCTTGTCGTGCAGGAAGTAGGCCACCACCTGGACCGAGGGCTCCAGCAGGCTCAGCGTCAGGGCCGCCAGCCAGTTGCCGGTGACGGCATAGGCCACGGCGGCGGCCACCACGATGTGCACCCCGTAGTAGCTGCCCGCCTTCAACAAGGCGGTGGCGTGCTGACGCAGCAGGTGGTGCAGGGGGGACATGGCGGCTCCTCGGTCAGATCAATGCAGGAATGATAGTTGTTATCAATTACTCATTGAATTCGATAGTTTCAATGCCCGCCATACACCGTCCCTATGCCACACCCCGCGGGCTGTGGGCAGGACGCTGCCCTAAAGCGTGACGGCTTGTGCGTCAATTCCTACAGCACCCCCAAAGCAGGCAAGATGCGCACTCCCCCGCCCGCCCCGTGTGC